>NZ_JBVHXT010000035.1:0-119308 GCF_055569255.1 Streptomyces sp. NPDC029296 | reverse complement strand
GCCGACGGAACGTCGTCGAACGCTGCTTCAACAAGCTCAAGGGCTTCCGCGGCATCGCCACCCGGTACGACAAGACCGCTACTTCCTACGAAGCAACGGTCACACTCGCGTCACTTCTGCTCTGGGCAAGATCCCTTTGAAGACGGACCCTAACAGATGGGCCACGAACCTCGGGCCTGCTCGGTTGGGATCGGACTCGGCAGCCATGACCTGGGGGTGGCCGATACCGCCGTCCACCTGTACAGGCGCGGTATGGTTCCGCTCCTCGTGTTCACCGGAGCCACCAGTCCTACGACGCGGGAACGCATGCCCCGCGGTGAGGCTGTCCACTACCGAGAGCGGGCGCTTGAGCTTGGCGTTCCCAGCTCCGCCGTGCTTGTGGAGCCGCGCGCCCGGAACACGGGCGAGAACATCCGCTTCTCCCGGGAGCTGCTGCAAGAGGCCGGCGTGCACGTCTCCTCTGTCCTGCTGATCAGTAAGCCTTACGAGGAGCGGCGGGCATACGCCACGGCACGCAAGCTGTGGCCCGAGGTGGAGATCGTCAGCGCCTCCAGCCCGATGACGCTGGACGAGTACGCCGACTCGATCGGTGATGCCCGACTGGTGATCGACATGCTCGTGGGGGCGCTACAGCGACTGCTTGTCTACCCAGAGCAGGGCTTCATGATCAGCCAGGAGGTGCCAGACAATGTGATCGGCGCCTACGAGCGACTGTGCCAGCGTGGCTTCACTAGTCGCCTTCTGCGAAACGAACAGGGTCATGCTCTCAGCCAGGCGCGCCGGTGACGGGCCACGGCATACACCTGCTCCACCTGTGCCGGGGTGAGCTTGCCAGTGAGGGGTCCCAGGGCTGCTACCTCTCGCTCTTGGTAGACCCGCACGGCATACTGCGTGGCGGCACGGTGTAGG
Organism: Streptomyces sp. NPDC029296; assembly: GCF_055569255.1. Classification (NCBI taxonomy): domain Bacteria; kingdom Bacillati; phylum Actinomycetota; class Actinomycetes; order Kitasatosporales; family Streptomycetaceae; genus Streptomyces; species Streptomyces sp. NPDC029296. The sequence continues at coordinate 118,399 of NZ_JBVHXT010000035.1, read as the reverse complement.
GACGCGACGCCTACAAAAACCAGGGCAGGTTCAACGGGCACAGCGAAGCCGCAGTACCGCCCAAGTACGGATCGGGCATAGTCGGCTTCTGCCTTGCTTGCAGCAGCGTACGGCTGGGGCCGCCCACCATTGATCTTTGCCATGGTGTCACCTACCCAGACCGAGGCACCTCGATGGGTCTTGGTGTTGATGGCAAACACGCCTCCGGGACCGATCAGTAAGTGATCGATGTCGCCGCCGTTGCTTTTCTCGATGCCGTGAAGGACCCGCCAACCGAGCGGGGACAGCCGTTCCAGTTCTCGCCCGACCCGACGTTCGCCTTCAAGCCCGGTGAACCAGTTGTCCCATTCCGTGGACTGCCGCAGCAGCTTTGCCCGCAGTCGTTGGGCCGTTGACGGGCCCCGCTCGGCAATCGTTCCCAGGAGGCGGGCGCCAGGACGGTTCCTTGCCAAGTCGTCCCCTGGAGAGAGTGGGGGGAGGGGGACCGGCCGCTCCGCTCGATTCCGCGGAGCCGGGCGCCTGGGCTGCTGGGCGGACGAGGCAGAGCGCCGTGTGGGAGAACTGGGAGGTTCGGAGCCGAGCGCAATCCCATTCCCGAGGTGCCGCCGCAGCACGGCCAGTGCTTCGTCTTGGTACTTCGGAACCTTGATCGTCACGATCTTCGTCGCTCGATCCGCCCACGCGACAGCGGTCCCATCCGGAAGGTTGACGTAGAGCCGATCCTTGCCGTGCCGCTTCCACGGATTCACCGTCAGGTCGCTCACGCGTCGCCCCCTATCCCTGCCATCCCGCACCTATGCCAGCAGCCGACGGCTAGATCGACAAGACCGCCTGGTACGAGCGAGCTGTTACAGGTTTCTCTACCTCATCAAGCACCGGCTGCGCTCCGCTCCGCCGGGCGCGCTTCCCGGCTCCGCTCCGCGCGACGCTCCTGCCTTCGGCCCGCTCCGCGCGGGCTGCGCCGACGCGCGCCCACGTGTGGGTAGGACCGGTGGCCATGAGTCGATCACCGCGGAGCGCGGCACCGGTCAGAACAATGCCTCCGGCGGGGGATCGGCCGGCACCGGGATGGAGGGGGCGCCGTCGCCGAGTGCGGGTCCGTGGGTGGCATGCGCAGGGAGCTCCCATCCCGTCCACCGTCGACCCAGGCAAAGCCGAGCAGACGCGGCCCATGGCGTCCAGGTCGTTCGTACAGTGGCGCGCTCCACCTGGACGCCATGGACCACGCCCGCTCCACGGTGTGTGGGTCGACGGCGGACGGGATGGGAGCTGGGAAGGGTGGTGGTGACGAGCGAATTACCGGCGACGGGCTTTCTTGGGCCCTGATCGTGCCTCTGAAATTTCGATCGACCTTTTGGTGAGGTAGCGCTGGAACTCGTCCTGCTCCAGAAGATCGGCGTACCTTGCGTCTGCTTGAAATTTGTAAGTGAGAAGCATGCGAATGTCAGTCGGGTTGCTGAGATCTTTCCTCTGAGACAAGACGCCGCCGACTTTTGCCGTTATCGATTGCGCCGTAGATGGGATATCTGTCGCGTGCGGATAGCTACTCAGTGCGGTGATTAGAATGTCGAAACTTCGACGCTCGTCCGTGATTTCAGAACCGGGTGCGCTGGTCTCGAAGAATTCGAACCACTCCACGTGCTGTTCCTGGTGTATGACGGACCCTGAGCGCGTGGAGTGCTCCAGTAGTGACTCTCGCAGGTCATGCAGAGATCCGTTTAGTGAAAATGGAACCTCAGTTCCTGGGCTTCTGATCATCCGGGTCATGCCGCGGACTAGGAACGCATAGCCGGCTGGCAGGTGACTCGCGAGCGCCATCGCACCAGCAGCCGCTGAGACGTTGGCGCGCTCTAGCCTGTCCAGTGCGTCGGGCGACGAAACGTATCCAGGAGCTATGGTCGACAGGAATGATCGTGGAACGAGGAGGTGGGAGGCGAACGTGTTAGCTTGGTGTTCCTGGCCAACGCCGATTGCATTGGTCTTTTCTGGTATGTCTACGTCTGATTCACCACTCTTCTGCGTGGTGTCACAGTGGATTGTCTCGACATGCCAGGGAAGCAAAACGTGAGCGAGCTCATGAGCGAGCGTGAAGCGCATGCGACGCCGGTTTTGTATCTTCTTCAGGAAGATCTTAGGGCGATCGGAGTTCAAGTTAAGGGCAACGCCGTCACAGCTGGAAGGCCAATCGCACTCTTCGACAGATGCGTATAGTTCGGCGACGCTGAATATGTCGACTGGCGGACTCAGGTTAAGGCGATCGATGAGAGTAGCGGCTAGCCGCTTCTCGGGTGCGTCAGCTTTCAATTCGTCCGGTCTTAATCAGCCATTGCAGGACACTGGAGGCCTCTGCGTCATCCTTTGCTCTGGCGGCGAGGGCGACGGTCGACAGGTCGCCTGCCCTCTTCGGGGTGACTCCAGCGCGACGGCCGGCGAAGATGAAGCGCAGTGCGCTCGGCTGCTCCACCCAGAGCGAGTACTCTTCATCGGTCAGCCCCAGGTAGGCCGGGAGCGGTCCGAGGTCTTCGGTCGACTCATGCCAGGTTTCGACGTAATCGTCAATGTCGGACAGCAAGGCACTGCCGGACATCACCTGATCCGCATAGGTCGGCTGCCTGCTAGACATCGATGCGCCTATCCTTCCTGGGATCTTTGATACGAACGCCGGACTGAGCATCTAGAGCGCCGAGATGGTATCCGCGGCTGTTGAAGACTTCGATCTCGCCATGCCGTCTGTCCCAAGTGTAATAGCGCTGCTTGTCCTTGGACCGCCACCGCATCTCTCCGTTGAACGCGCCTAGGTACTCCTGATCGTCAAGGAAGCAAGGCTTTGGGCGCGGTATGTAGGACAAGCCCCGACCACCTCCTATGGCTCGTAGTAGCCGAGTCGATGTTAACGGTGATGGTCCCTGGAGGGACAGGCTTTTGGCCAGCTGCACGTAGCCAACAGGCAACTCTCTGTCGAGGTGCGTCGCGGTGTGAGCAGCTCAGGTGTGTCACGAGTGCGTGGACCGTGCGAGGGTGATCCACCTTGGGCCGTCCCTGGGCCGTCCGAGGCCGCTCAACGACGACCGCTGATGACCACTGCCGACAGTCGTGACGGACGACAGCCGCAGGTCACGCGATTCGATCTGCGACACTGGTAACGCCATGCCTAAGCCCGGAGAACTCACTTTCGTCGCGCCGCGCGGAGCCAAGAAGCCGCCGCGGCATCTCGCCGACCTCACGCCCGCCCAGCGCAAGGACGCGGTGGCCGAGATCGGCGAGAAGCCGTTCCGTGCCAAGCAGCTCTCGCAGCACTACTTCGCGCGGTACGCGCACGACCCGGAGCAGTGGACCGACATCCCCGCCGGTTCGCGTGCCAAGCTCCAGGAAGCGCTGTTCCCGGAGCTGATGACCGTCGTCCGGCATCTGTCCACCGACGAGGGGACCACGCGCAAGACGCTGTGGCGGCTGTTCGACGGGACGCTGGTCGAGTCCGTGCTGATGCGCTACCCGGACCGGGTGACCATGTGCATCAGCTCGCAGGCCGGATGCGGGATGAACTGCCCGTTCTGCGCGACCGGGCAGGCGGGGCTGGACCGCAACCTGTCCACCGCGGAGATCGTCCACCAGATCGTGGACGGCATGCGGGCGCTGCGCGACGGCGAGGTGCCGGGCGGTCCGGCGCGGCTGTCGAACATCGTCTTCATGGGGATGGGCGAGCCGCTCGCCAACTACAACCGGGTCGTCGGGGCCATCCGGGCGCTCACCGACCCCGCCCCGGACGGACTCGGCCTCTCGCAGCGCGGGATCACCGTCTCCACCGTCGGTCTGGTGCCGGCCATCCACCGGTTCGCCGACGAGGGCTTCAAGTGCCGGCTGGCGATCTCCCTGCACGCCCCCGACGACGAGCTGCGCGACACCCTCGTCCCCGTGAACACGCGGTGGAAGGTGCGCGAGGTGCTGGACGCCGGCTTCGAGTACACCGAGAAGTCGGGCCGCCGGCTGTCCATCGAGTACGCGCTGATCCGGGACATCAACGACCAGGCATGGCGCGGCGACCGGCTCGGCCGGCTGCTCAGGGGCAAACCCGTGCACGTCAACCTCATCCCGCTCAACCCCACGCCGGGGTCGAAGTGGACCGCGTCGCGGCCGGAGGACGAGAAGGCGTTCGTGGAGGCCATCGCCGCCCACGGGGTGGCCGTGACCATCCGGGACACCCGCGGTCAGGAGATCGACGGAGCCTGCGGTCAGCTCGCGGCCACCGAGCGGTAATCTGACCACGTCCACATATCTTCATATTCCGACAGGGGAGCGCCACAGCGCTGAGAGTGCGGCGACCGGGCCGCAGACCCTCTGAACCTCGCCCAGGTCATTCTGGGTAGGAAGTTCGGTCATCACTCAAGCTGTTGCGCCCTGCCCGGGCCGCCCGCGCGGCGGTCCGGGCAGGGCCGCGTCTCTTCCTGGCCAACCCCCAGGAGGACATCCAGTGCACAACAAGACCCTCGTGGCCGTGGCGGCGGGGCTCGGCCTGGTCACGCTGTCCGCGTGCGGTGCGTCGGGGTCCGGGTCGTCCTCGGACTCCAAGACCGTCACCCTCGTCAGCCACGACTCGTGGAGCGTCTCCAAGAACGTCGTCGAGGACTTCGAGAAGCGGTCCGGGTACAAGCTCAGGGTCCTCAAGGACGGCGACGCCGGGCAGGCCGTCAACAAGGCGGTCCTGACCAAGGACAACCCGCAGGGCGACGTCTTCTTCGGCGTCGACAACACCCTGCTCTCCCGGGCCCTGGACAACGGGCTGTTCCAGTCCTACGAGCCGAAGGGCGCCGGCTCCGTCCGGCCGGAGAACCGCGTCGACCAGGACAGGCACCGCGTCACCCCCGTCGACACCGGCGACATCTGCGTCAACTACGACAAGGCCTGGTTCAGCGCGCACAAGCTGACCCCGCCGCGGTCCTTCGACGACCTCGCCAAGCCCGCGTACAAGAACCTCCTCGTCACCGAGAACGCGGCCACCTCCTCGCCCGGCCTCGGCTTCCTGCTCGGCAGCGCCGCGCGGTTCGGCGACAAGGGCTGGCCAGAGTACTGGAAGAAGCTCCGGGCCAACGGCGTCAAGGTCGTCAACGGCTGGGAGCAGGCCTACTACCAGGAGTTCTCCGGCTCTTCCGAGGGCAAGAAGGCCGGTGGCGACCGCCCGCTGGTGGTGTCGTACGCCTCCTCCCCGCCCGCCGAGGTGATCTACGCCAAGAAGCGGCCCGCGACCGCCCCGACCGGGGTGGCGTACGGCACCTGCTTCCGGCAGACCGAGTACGCCGGGCTGCTGAGCAACGCGAAGAACCCCGCGGGCGGCAAGGCGTTCCTCGACTTCCTGCTCACCCGGGAGTTCCAGCAGGACATGCCGCTGAACATGTTCGTCTACCCGGTCGTCGAGGGGGTCGCCGTGCCCGCCGACTTCACCGAGTACGGTCCGGCCGCCAAGGACCCCGAGACCCTGGCCCCCGGCAAGATCGCCGCCAACCGCGACCAGTGGGTCTCCGCGTGGACGTCGCTCGTACTGAAGTGACCGCCAAGGCGCGGGGCCGGCGCGGGAGCGCGGCGCGGCTCGGGCTGATGGCCCTGCCCGTCGCGTTCTTCGCGCTGTTCTTCGCCTGGCCCGTCGCCGCGATCGTCACGCGCGGGCTGCGGACGGACGGCACCTGGCGGTTCGGGCGGATCGTGGAGATCGCCACCCGCCCCGACATCCGGCACGTGCTGTGGTTCACCACGTGGCAGGCGCTCGCTTCCACCGCGCTCACCCTGCTGCTCGCCCTGCCCGCCGCGTATGTCTTCGCCCGCCTCGACTTCCCCGGCAGACAGGTGCTGCGGGCCGTCGTCACGGTGCCGTTCGTGCTGCCGACCGTCGTCGTCGGCAGCGCCTTCCTGGCGCTGGTCGGGCGGGGCGGCCTGCTGGACGAGCTGTGGGGGGTACGGCTGGACACCACGGTGTGGGCGATCCTGCTCGCCCATGTCTTCTTCAACTACGCGGTCGTCGTCCGCACCGTCGGCGGGCTGTGGGCCCAGCTCGACCCCCGGCAGGAGGAGGCCGCGCGCATGCTGGGCGCCTCCCCGCTGACGGCCTGGCGCCGGGTCACCCTCCCGGCGCTCGGGCCCGCCGTGGCAGCCGCCGCCCTGATGGTGTTCCTGTTCACCTTCACCTCCTTCGGCGTGGTCCAGATCCTCGGCGGCCCCGCCTTCTCCACCATCGAGGTGGAGATCTACCAGCAGACCTCCGAGGTCTTCGACCTGACCACGGCCGCCGTCCTCACCCTCGTCCAGTTCGCCGCCGTCGGCGCGATCCTCGCCGTGCACGCCTGGACGGTACGGCGGCGGGAGACCGCGCTGCGCCTGGTCGACGCCGCCGGGACCGCGCGCCGGCCGCGCGGGGCCGGACAGCGGGCGCTGCTGGCCGCCGTCCTCGCCACCGTCGCCCTGCTGCTGGTGCTGCCGCTCGGTGTCCTCGTCCGCCGCTCCCTCGACGCGCCCGGCCTCGGCTACTACCGGGCGCTGACCGACCCCGACGGCGGTACGTTCGTGGTGGCGCCCGTGCACGCGGTGTGGACCTCGCTCCAGTACGCCGCCGTCGCCACCGCCATCGCCGTCGTGATCGGTGCCCTCGCCGCCGCCGCGCTGGCCCGCCGGGACGCCGGACGGCTGGTCCGGGGCTTCGACGCGCTGCTGATGCTGCCGCTCGGCGTGTCCGCCGTGACCGTCGGGTTCGGTTTCCTGATCGCGCTCGACAAGCCGCCGCTCGATCTGCGCCAGTCCTGGATCCTGGTGCCGCTCGCCCAGGCGCTGGTCGGCGCCCCCTTCGTCGTACGGACCATGCTGCCCGTGCTGCGCGCGGTGGACGCGCGCCTCAGGGAGGCCGCCGCCGTGCTCGGGGCCTCCCCCTGGCGGGTGTGGCGGGAGGTGGACCTGCCGCTGGTGCGGCGGGCGCTGCTGATCGCGGCCGGCTTCGCGTTCGCCGTGTCGCTCGGCGAGTTCGGCGCGACCGTGTTCATCGCCCGGCCCGACAATCCCACGCTCCCGGTCGCCGTGGCCCGGCTGCTCAGCCGCCCCGGCGATCTCAACTACGGGCAGGCGATGGCCCTTTCGACCATTCTGATGGTGGTGTGCGCCGCCGCGCTGCTCGTCCTGGAGCGGCTGCGCACCGACCGGACGGGGGAGTTCTAGATGCTGCTCAGCCTGGATGCCGCGACCGTGCGCTTCGGCGGGCGGGCCGTCCTCGACCGGGTCGGCCTCGATGTCGCCGAGCACGAGGTGGTGTGCGTGCTCGGGCCCAGCGGCAGCGGGAAGTCGACCCTGCTCAGGGCCGTCGCCGGGTTGCAGCCCCTCGACTCCGGGCGGGTGGTGCTCGACGGCCGGGACCAGCGCGGGGTGCCCGCGCACAAGCGCGATGTCGGCCTGATGTTCCAGGACCACCAGCTGTTCCCGCAGCGGGACGTCGGCGCCAACGTGGCGTTCGGGCTGCGCATGCACGGTGTCGCCCGGCGCGAACGGGACGCCGAGGTGGGCCGGCTGCTCGACCTGGTCGGCCTGCCGGGGGCCGCGCGGCGGGCCGTGACCGCCCTGTCCGGCGGCGAGCAGCAGCGCGTGGCCCTCGCCCGGGCACTCGCGCCCCGGCCCCGGCTGCTCATGCTGGACGAGCCGCTCGGCCAGCTCGACCGCTCGCTGCGCGAACGCCTCGTGGTGGAACTGCGGGAGCTGTTCGGCCGTCTGGGCACGACCGTGCTCGCCGTGACCCACGACCAGGGCGAGGCGTTCGCGCTGGCCGACCGGGTGGTGGTGATGCGGGACGGACGGATCGCGCAGTCCGGGACGCCCATCGCGGTGTGGCAGCGGCCCGCCGACGCGTTCGTGGCCCGCTTCCTCGGCTTCGAGAACGTGGTCCCGGCGACGGTCGCCGGCACGGTCGCCGACAGCCCCTGGGGCAAGCTGCCCGTCCCCGACGGCTCGGCGCCGGGCAGCCGTACGGTCCTGGTCCGCCCGGCCGGGGTCCGGCTGGTGGCCGCCGGCCAGGGCCTGTCCTGCACGGTGACCGCCCGCACCTTCAAGGGCTCGCACGTGACCGTCCACCTCCAGCCGGCCGACGGGCCGCGGCTGGAGGCGGCCTGCGCGCTGCGCGACGCGCCCGAACCCGGCGCCTCGGTCGGCGTGGAGTTCGACGCGGCCGAGATCGCCGTCCTGGACTGATCGTCCGCCCCGGGGCGCGTTCGTTCCCGGGCCGGGCGGGCCACGCTCGGCCCCGGTCGCTCAGCCGTCGCGGCCCGGGCCGCGACGGCGCATGCCGAACCAGACCGCGCCCCCGCCGACCACGGCCAGGGCCGCCGCGAGGCCGGCGATCAGCGCGGTGTGGGAGTTCGCGCCGGTCTCGGCGAGGCCGGAGTCGCCGACCGCCGGGGGGACACGCCGGCCGGGATGCCCGCGGGGGCGGGGCTCGACGGGGAGGCCGACGGGGCCGGGGGAGCCGGCTCGGCCGGGGCGGACGCGGTGGTGGACGGCGTCGGCGTCGGGGCCGGGGAGTCCGGCGGTGTCGTGCCGGCGGCCGGCGTCGGGGCGCCGGTCGCGGTCGCGCAGGGGGTGGACGGTGTCACCAGGTCGGGCTGGACGTCCTGGTCGACCTGGAGGCCGGCCGTGACATGGACCCGGTACGTCGTGCCCGGCCTCCAGTTCGCCGGGAAGACGGTCCGGACGCCCTGCCCCGATCCCTTGACCGGCCGCTCGCCGGCCTTCGTCCCGACGCCTCCGGCGCTCTTGAGGAAGACGCCGACGGCGGCGTCGGTGGCGGAGGGGTCGGTGTCGGTGACGACGATGACACCCCTGCCGCCGTCGCGGCCGGCCGCGGCGGAGAAGTCCTCGATGGTGCACGCGAGAGCGGAACCGGCCGGGCCGAGTATCAGGGCCGCCGATCCGGTGGCGACGCCCAGAACGCTCGCGGAACGGCGGACGCTACGGCGAGTCATGGACAACGTTTGTCCTTTACAGAGAGCAAGTGCGGGGGGTGGAGGGGGAGCCGGGGGCGGCGGAACACGGTGTCCGGACCCCGGCTCCCCGGGAGGCTCACAGATCTATAAGCGCACCGCGAGAAGTGTCAACGCGCGGTCCCAGCACGGCCGTTGGCTTTGCCCGCTTATTGATCGCCCCGATGTTTGGGCGGGCCGCCGGAGGCGTACCCGCGCCCGGCGGTTCAGGGGCCTCAGCGGCTCAGGGGCAGGGCCGACAGCGCGGCGATCGCCAGGACGAGCGGGCCGCACAGGGCCGGCAGGGCGGCGGCGCGCAGGGCCGCGGCCCCGCGCAGCAGGGCGGGGCGGGCGCCCAGGCGGAGCAGCGCGGCGGTGGTGGCGGCGCGGTGCTGGCGGGCCTCGACGGCCACGGTGAACAGGGTGGCGAGCGTGGAGCCGCCGACGACGAGCGCGCCGAGGGCGGACAGCGGGCCGAAGGCCGGGGCCGGGCCGCCGGACAGCGCCATCAGGGCGCACCCGGCGGACGCCACCGCGCAGACCACGCCGAGGGGACGGCCGATCCGGGCGGCCTCCGCCATGAGGCCCCGGCCGGCCAGCAGCCGCAGCGCACCCGGCCGCCCGGCCTGGAGGAGCCGCCCGCACAGATGGGTGAGCCCGGGGCCGGCCAGCACCAGCCCGGCAGCGGTGAGGAGCCAGCCGAGGAGGACGGCGAGGGCGGGGGCCGGGGCGGAGCGGCCGGCGTAGGACTGCGCGGCCAGCCCGGCGGTGACGAGGGCCACGCCCCAGGGGAGACCGGCGGGGGACCGCACGTCGGTGTCCGGAAGCGGTGCCGGGGACTCGGGGCCGGCCGCGGTGTCCGGCGCCGGTCCACCGCCGTCCGCGCCCGCCCGTCCCCGCGGCTCGCCGGGGGCGGTCCCCGCCACCCCGGCGGTGGCACCGTCCGTGGCGCGCGGCTCGGCCGCGGCCCCTGCCCGGGCGGCGGCCCGCGCCCTGAAGCGTCCGTACGCCCCGAAGGTCTCCGTGCCCGGCGCGCCGCCAAAGGCCCCGAACCGGCCGAACCGCCGCGCCCCCCGGGCCGCCGGGCCGGGATCCCGCGGACGGAGCGCCACGGCCACCGCCGCCGTCGCGGTGACCGGGAGCACGGTCAGCAGGGTCATGGCCGCCGGGACCGGGAAGGGCAGGCCGGCGGCCAGGACCCCGGCCGCCGCCCCGTCGAACGGCAGGCCCGCCAGGTCGCCGCGCAGATGCAGGAAGAACAGCAGGGCCAGCAGCGAGCCCAGGGTGCAGGACAGGGCCGTCGTCAGCGCGGAGACGGCCATGAGCCGGGCCGGGCCGAGGCCCACGGCGGACAGGCCGGGGCGCGGCCGGGTGCCGGGGTCGGTGCGGGCCACCGCCAGCGCCAGGTACACCGTGGCGGCGAGCGGCACCGCGCACCAGGCCAGGCGCAGCGCGGCGGCGTCCGCGGCCTCCGGGTGCTCCAGCGCGTGGGCGAGGCTGGACAGCAGCAGCAGGCCGGTGCCCGCCGAGGCCGCGGCCACCAGCAGGCGGCGCAGCTGGACGGCGGGCCGGGCGGCGCGGGTCAGGCGGAGAGCGAGCACGCCGCCCGGCCTTCCGCGTCGGGAGCTTCCGGCAGGTGCACGGTGTGCACCCGGCGCCCGTCCAGCAGGGCCACCGTGCGGTCGGCGAGGGCGGCGGTGTCGGGGTCGTGCGTGGCGAGGACGACCGTGATGCCGTGCGAGCGGGCCGCCGTGGTCAGGGTGCGCAGCACATGGGCGCGGTCGGCGCGGTGCAGCGGTGCCGTCGGCTCGTCGGCGAACAGCACCTGCGGCCCGCCGGCGAGCGCGCGGGCGATGGCGACGCGCTGGCGCTCGGCGTGCCGCAGCGCACGCGGGCGGCAGCGGGCCCGGTCGCCGACGTCGAGGCGCTCCAGCCACTCCAGCGCGCACACCTTGGCCCGGCGGCGGGGGGTGCCGCGCAGCATCAGCGGGAGCGCGGCGTTCTCCCAGACGTTCAGCTCGGGGACGAGGACGGGCTCGGGGTCGATCCACCCGAAGCGCTCCCGGCGCAGCCGCTCGCGGGCCGTGGGGCCGAGGGTGTGCACGGGGGAGCTGTTGAACCAGACCTCGCCGGTGCACACCGGCACCAGACCGGACAGGCAGCGCAGCAGGGTCGTCTTGCCGCTGCCGCGCGGTCCGCTGACGGCGAGGATCTCGCCCTGCCGCACGCCGATCGAGACCCCGGCCAGCCCGGGGGAGCCGTCGCGGTGCGTGAAGTGCAGGGAGCGTGCCCAGAGCACGTCGTTGTCCGGTGGGGCCTCCATGGCGTACACCTCGGTTCTGATCCGTTTCCCTGTGCCCGCCCCGCCATGTGGGGGAACGAAGGCTGGGCCGATCGGTCACTGGCACGCTAGGCAGGTCCCGGACGGGAGCCCGGACAGCACGCGGCCCCGGGCCGCCGTTCTCACTCGAACGGACGGCGCCGGGGCCGCGTGCTGTCATCCGGTCGGATGATCAGAGCTTGGTCCACGCCTCCGTGAGGGTGGCCCGCAGGATCTGCTCGATCTCGTCGAAGGTCTCCTGGGTGGAGATCAGCGGCGGAGCGAGCTGGACGACCGGGTCGCCGCGGTCGTCGGCACGGCAGTACAGGCCGTTGTCGAACAGCGCCTTGGAGAGGAAGCCGTACAGGACGCGCTCGGTCTCCTCCTCGTTGAAGGACTCCCTGGTGTTCTTGTCCTTCACCAGCTCGATGCCGTAGAAGAAGCCGTTGCCGCGGACGTCGCCGACGATCGGCAGGTCGTGCAGCTTCTGCAGGGTCTGCAGGAAGGCGCCCTCGTTGTCCAGCACGTGCTGGTTGAGGCCCTCCCGCTCGAACAGGTCGAGGTTGGCGAGGCCCACCGCGGCGGAGACCGGGTGGCCGCCGAAGGTGTAGCCGTGCAGGAAGGTGTTGTCGCCCTTGTAGAACGGCTCGGCGAGCTTGTCGGAGATGATGCAGGCGCCGATCGGGGAGTAGCCCGAGGTCATGCCCTTGGCGCAGGTGATCATGTCCGGGACGTAGCCGAACTTGTCGCAGGCGAATGTCGTGCCGAGGCGGCCGAAGGCGCAGATGACCTCGTCCGACACGAGCAGGACGTCGTACTTGTCGCAGATCTCGCGCACGCGCTGGAAGTAGCCGGGCGGCGGCGGGAAGCAGCCGCCGGCGTTCTGCACCGGCTCCAGGAAGACCGCGGCGACGGTGTCGGGGCCCTCGAAGAGGATCTGCTGCTCGATCTGGTCGGCGGCCCAGCGGCCGAAGGCGACCGGGTCGTCGCCGAAGAGCGGCGCGCGGTAGATGTTGGTGTTCGGCACCTTGTGCGCGCCCGGCACCAGCGGCTCGAAGGGGGCCTTCAGGCCCGGCAGCCCGGTGATGGACAGGGCGCCCTGCGGGGTGCCGTGGTAGGCGACCGCGCGGGAGATGACCTTGTACTTGGTGGGCTTGCCGGTCAGCTTGAAGTACTGCTTGGCGAGCTTCCAGGCGGTCTCGACGGCCTCGCCGCCACCGGTGGTGAAGAAGACCTTGTTCAGGTCGCCGGGGGCTTCGTTGGCCAGGCGCTCGGCCAGCTCGACGGCCTTGGGGTGGGCGTAGGACCACACCGGGAAGAAGGCCAGCTCCTGCGCCTGCTTGGCGGCGGTCTCGGCGAGTTCCGTGCGGCCGTGACCGGCCTGGACCACGAACAGACCCGCGAGACCGTCGAGGTAGCGCTTGCCCTTGTCGTCGTAGATGTAGGTGCCCTCACCCCGGACGATGGTCGGGACGGGGGAGTTCTCGTACGAGGACATGCGGGTGAAGTGCATCCACAGGTGGTCGTACGCGGTGCGGCTGAGGTCCTTGGTGCTCACGGTTATCGGGTCCTCACGGTTATCGGGTTCCCCACATGTAGGTCTGCTTCTTGAGCTTCAGATAGACGAAGCTCTCGGTGGAGCGCACGCCGGGCAGGGCCCGGATGCGTTTGTTGATGACGTCCAGCAGGTGGTCGTCGTCCTCGCAGACGATCTCGGCGAGGATGTCGAACGAGCCCGCGGTCATCACCACGTACTCGACTTCCGACATGCCGGTCAGCGCGTCCGCGATCGACTCGACATCGCCCTCGACGTTGATCCCGACCATCGCCTGCCGGCGGAAGCCCACGGTCAGCGGGTCCGTCACGGCGACGATCTGCATCACGCCCTGGTCCAGCAGCTTCTGCACGCGCTGGCGCACGGCCGCCTCGGACAGGCCGACGGCCTTGCCGATCGCGGCGTACGGCCGGCGGCCGTCCTCCTGGAGCTGCTGGATGATGGCGAGGGAGACGGCGTCCAGCTGGGGACTGTTGCCGTTCCTGGACTCGCGGGACGAGTCCCTCTGGTCTGCGCTTCGACTGGCCACGACCTCACTGTGCACCAGGTCTCGACAGTTTTGCAAGGTCTGAGCGATGAAATCCGTTGTTTCGGAGACTCGACCTTGCGGATTTCGCAGATGAAGCGCCGGTGGGGGTGTTGAAAACGTGGGTGCGGCGATTAGGGTGGGTGTCTCAGCGAGTGGACAGCCAGAACCAGATCAGGAGGCCGGCAGTGAGCACCGAGCTGCGTCGTCTGCGCAACTACATCGACGGTGAGTTCCGGGACGCCGCCGACGGACGGACCACCGAGGTGGTCAACCCCGCGACGGGCGAGGCGTACGCGACCGCGCCGCTGTCCGGGCAGGCGGACGTCGACGCCGCCATGGAAGCCGCCGCCCGCGCCTTCCCCGCCTGGCGCGACACCACCCCCGCCGAGCGGCAGAAGGCCCTCCTGAAGATCGCCGACGCGTTCGAGGAGCGCGCCGAGGAACTGATCGCGGCCGAGGTGGAGAACACGGGCAAGCCCGTCGGGCTGACCCGCTCCGAGGAGATCCCGCCGATGGTCGACCAGATCCGCTTCTTCGCGGGCGCCGCCCGGATGCTGGAGGGCCGCTCGGCCGGCGAGTACATGGAGGGGCTGACCTCGATCATCCGCCGTGAGCCGGTCGGTGTCTGCGCGCAGGTCGCGCCGTGGAACTACCCGATGATGATGGCCGTGTGGAAGTTCGCCCCGGCCATCGCGGCGGGCAACACGGTCGTGCTCAAGCCGTCGGACACCACCCCCGCCTCCACGGTGCTGATCGCCGACATCATCGGCTCGATCCTGCCCAAGGGCGTCTTCAACGTCATCTGCGGCGACCGCGACACCGGCCGGATGATGGTCGAGCACCCCGTGCCCGCGATGGCGTCGATCACCGGCTCCGTGCGCGCCGGCATGTCCGTCGCCGAGTCCGCCTCCAAGGACGTCAAGCGGGTCCACCTGGAGCTGGGCGGCAAGGCCCCGGTCGTGGTCTTCGAGGACACCGACATCGCCAAGGCCGCCGAGGACATCTCCATGGCGGGCTTCTTCAACGCCGGCCAGGACTGTACGGCCGCCACCCGCGTCCTCGTCCACGAGGCGATCCACGACGAGTTCGTGGCCGCGCTGGCCAAGGCCGCGGCCGAGACCAGGACCGGGCAGCCGGACGACGAGGACGTCCTCTTCGGCCCGCTGAACAACCCCAACCAGCTGAAGCAGGTCGCGGGCTTCATCGAGCGCCTGCCGGCCCACGCCAAGGTCGAGGCGGGCGGCCACCGGGTCGGCGACAAGGGCTACTTCTACGCCCCGACCGTCGTCTCCGGCCTCAAGCAGGACGACGAGATCGTCCAGAACGAGGTCTTCGGCCCGGTCATCACCGTGCAGTCCTTCACCGACGAGGACCAGGCCGTCGAGTACGCCAACGGCGTCGAGTACGCCCTCGCGTCCTCGGTGTGGACCAAGGACCACGCCCGCGCGATGCGCCTGTCCAAGAAGCTTGACTTCGGCTGCGTGTGGATCAACACGCACATCCCGCTGGTCGCCGAGATGCCGCACGGCGGCTTCAAGAAGTCCGGCTACGGCAAGGACCTGTCGGCCTACGGCTTCGAGGACTACACGCGCATCAAGCACGTGATGACGTCTCTGGACGCGTAGGCACCGCGAACGGCGGCACGGCCCCGGACGGGTCTCACCTTCCCGTCCGGGGCCGTGCCGTGTCGTTGCCCCGGCGGGGTGATCGACAAGGTGTCGGACCGGCGTCCGAGCGCTCGACGCAGCGTCGATTGCCGCTCCGGGCGGCGGAACGGCATCCTTCCGGGGTGTCCCAGACTGTGTCCCAGACTTCCTCCCGCACGTCCGCGCCGTCCCGCCGTTCCCTCCTCGCCGCCCTCGGCACCGCCGCCGCGCTCGGCGCGCTGGCCGGGTGCGGGGTGCCCGCCGCCTACGTCAGGCCCGGTGACCGCTCCGCGGCCGACGAGTCCGCGGCCGACAAGAGGCTGACCTGGGCCAACTGGCCGCTGTACATCGACACCGACGACGACGACCCGGGCCGGCGGCCCACCCTGGACGGGTTCGGCAAGCGCACGGGGATCTCCGTCGACTACGTCGAGGAGATCAACGACAACGACGAGTTCTTCGGCAAGATCAGCCCCTCGCTGATGAGCCACCGGTCCACCGGCCGCGACCTGATCGTCATCAGCGACTGGATGTGCGCCCGGTACGTCCGGCTGGGCTGGGTCCAGG
Organism: Streptomyces sp. NPDC029296; assembly: GCF_055569255.1. Classification (NCBI taxonomy): domain Bacteria; kingdom Bacillati; phylum Actinomycetota; class Actinomycetes; order Kitasatosporales; family Streptomycetaceae; genus Streptomyces; species Streptomyces sp. NPDC029296. The sequence goes on along the minus strand of NZ_JBVHXT010000035.1, from coordinate 102,804 downwards.
AGATGGACCGCGCCCACCAGCCGAACGTCGCGCGCCACCTGGACCCGCTGCTGCGCTCGCCCGCCTTCGACCGGGGCCGCCGGTTCACCGTGCCGTGGCAGTCCGGGATCACCGGCATCGCCTACAACCGTCGCAAGCTCGGCCGGGACATCCGGCACGTCGAGGACCTCTGGGCGCCCGACCTCAAGGGACGGGTGACCCTGCTGTCCGGCCTGGACGAGGCGTTCGCGCTGCTCATGCAGGGCGACGGAGTCGACATCACCCGCTGGACCACGGACGACTTCCACCGGATGTGCGACCGGATCGAGCGGGAGGTGCACCGGGGCCAGATCCGCCGCTTCACCGGCAACGACTACACCAAGGACCTGGTCAGCGGGGACGTACTGGCCTGCCAGGCGTACTCCGGCGACGTCATCCAGCTCCAGGCGGACAACCCCGACATCCGCTTCGTCGTCCCCGAGGAGGGCGCCGAGCTGTGGTCGGACTCGCTGATGATCCCCGACCGGGCCCGGCACAAGGCCAACGCCGAGCGGCTGATCGACTACTACTACCAGCCCGAGGTCGCCGCGAAGCTCGCCGCCTGGGTCAACTACGTCTGCCCGGTCCCGGCCGCCCGGGAGGTGCTGGCCGCCGACGCGGACAAGGAGACCGCGGCCCTCGCCGACAACCCCCTGATCTTCCCGGACCCCGTCATGCGCGAGCGTCTGGCCGTCGCCCGGGACATCGCCTCCACGGAACGCCCGGAGTTCACCCGGCGCTGGAACGGCATCGTGGGCCTGTGAGCCGACGGCCGGCCGCCGCACCGCGCCGTCACCGGGCAGGATGAGCCCATGGTCACGGACAAGGACAAGGGTTTCCCGCTGCCGCGCGGGGCGACGGGTCTCCTCGGCCCGAAGGACGCCGGTCCGCTTCCCCGGACCGACCCTCGGACGTTCCGCACGGCTCTGTACGCGGCCGCCCGGATCGCCGGGGGCACGGTGGGCGAGGTGGAGGAACAGAGCCGTCCCCGCAGCTTCCACACCGCCTCGGTCCTCGACGGCGCGGGCGAGACCGTCGTCCTGTGCCACGCCCACCACCCGTGGATCGCGTTCGCCCCGGAACGCCGGAACTGGTACGACGAGGAGTTCCTCGCACCGCCCTCCTGGGCCCCCGTCTTCGCCGACGCGGGCTTCACGGTGCTGGACCGCGAGCGGCTCACCACACCGCTGTCCGCCGTGGACACCTCGGCCCTGACCCGGGACGAGTGGCGCCACATCCGCCTCTACCACCTCACCACGCTGGGCGGGGTGCTCTTCAACGCCTGGGACTGACGCCCCGCGACCGCCTCGCCGCCGTCACCCCCGCTCGTCCAGCGCGCGGCCCACCGTGGCCGCCGCCAGCCGGACGGCCGGGGCGAGGCGGGCGGAGCGGATGGCCGATGGGGTGGTCAGGGCCACCGCCGCCACGGGTGTGCCGGCCCGGAACACCGGGGCCGCGAAGGAGAGTTCACCCAGGCGGTGTTCCTCGTGGGCCTCGGCCAGGCCGGTCGCGCGGACGCGGGTGAGCTGGGCGCCGAGCGCCCCGGGGGCGGTGACGGTGTGCCGGGTGTGCCGCTCCGCGCCGGCGGGGACGGGGAGCAGGCCGTGGGCCAGCAGGACCTTGCCCGCGGCCGTGGCGTGCGGCGGGAGCCGGGCGCCGGTCACCAGGCACAGGGCCGTGCCGTCGGCGGGGATCACCACGTCCGCGTGCCCTCCGGTGCGCGCGGTCAGGATGCGCAGCGCCGGCAGCGCGGTCTCCAGCAGACCGCGCGGGCAGGGGGCGGCGGCACCGAGCGCCCGGATCCGGGTGCCGAGGCGGTAGGAGCCGTCCGCCCCCCGCTCCAGCCCGCCCCAGGCCACCAGTTCCCGGACCATGCGCAGCGCGGTCGGCACGGGCAGGCCCGTGCGGTGGGCGATCTCCGTCAGCCGCAGCGTGACCGGCGCGTCCGCGAACGCGTCCAGCACGGAGAAGACCCGCCCCGCGACGCTCTCGGCCATCCGTCCTCCGCCCGTCCCGCCCGCGTTTTCGCTCAGTGAAAGCCGGGCGTTGCCGCCGTCCGGCGCCGCCCGCCAGGGTCAACGCATGACCCTCGATCTCTCTTCCGACGACCTGCTGTCCACCACCCGCGCCGTCCGCCACCGCCTCGACCTCACCCGTCCGGTGTCGCGCCGGCTGCTGGAGGAGTGCGTGGACCTCGCCGTGCAGGCGCCGTCCGGACGCAACCGGCAGCGCTGGCACTTCGTCATCGTCACCGACCCCGCGCGGCGGGCCGCCCTGGCCGACGTGTGGCGCGCCGGGGTGGCCACGCCCGGCACCGCCGAGCCGTTGCCGGAGCGGGACGTGCGACGGGCGTCCGTGGCCCGGATGGACCGGGTCTACTCCGGCACCGCGCACCTGTACGCCCACCTGCACGAGGTTCCGGCGCTCGTCGTGCCGTGCGTGGAGGGCCGTACCGACCACGCCCCGGTCCTGCGCCAGGCCGGCACCTGGGGCTCCATCCTGCCGGCCGTGTGGAGCTTCATGCTCGCCGCGCGGGCCCGGGGCCTGGGCACCTGCTGGACCACCGGCAACCTCGTCGACGAGCGGGAGTCGGCCCGGGTGCTCGGCATCCCGTACGACGACGTGATGCAGGCGGCGCTCATCCCCGTCGCCCACACCCTCGGCACCGACTTCCGGCCGGCTCCCCGCATCCCCCGGGACCGGGTGCTGCACTGGGACCATTTTTGAACATGTTCAATTCCAGGCGTACCCTCCTGTCATGAGCGAGAGAGCCGCCCTGCTCAAGGGCATCCGCGCCTGGTTGGTCCTCTTCGTCGTGTGCCTCGTGCTCAGCGGGGCCACCGCCTTCCCGCTGGTGCACGAACTGCGCTGGACCGAGAGCGCGTTGCGTGCGCTGTCCGTGCCGGAGCACCTGCCCGGGGCGATGGAGTGGATCGTCCGGGTGCGGCAGGGGCTGGACACCGCCGACGCCGAGTACCCCTTTGTCCTGTACGGCACCGACTGGCTGGCCTTCGCCCACCTCGTCATCGCGGTCGCGTTCTACGGCCCGTACCGCGACCCCGTCCGCAACATCTGGGTGATCGAGTTCGGGATGATCGCCTGTGCCGGGATCATCCCGCTCGCCCTCGCCTGCGGACCCGTCCGGGGCATCCCCTTCTGGTGGAGCCTGATCGACATGTCCTTCGGGGTCTTCGGCGTCGTTCCGCTCCTCCTCGTCCGGAAGAAGATCAAGCGGCTGGAGGCGCTCGGCACCCCGCCCGCGCCGTCGGCCGCGGCGCCCGTCAGCGGTTGAAGGCGGGGAGCGCGAAGCGCTCGGTGGCGGCCTGCTGGCCGGGGCCCTTGGCGTCCGTGGAGTTCACCGAGCAGACGAGGGTGCGGGACAGGTCCCTGGTCGCGGCGATCACCGTGACGTAGCCCGGCCGCGCACCGGTCTTGCCCCAGACCTCCTCGCCGTTGATCTCGACCCGCTCCAGTGCCGCGCCGTACCGGGCGCCGGGCAGCTTGGCGGGCGGGGTGAACATCTCCCGCAACTGCGGCTCGGGCACCACCCGGCCGCGGAACAGGCCCACCAGCAGGCGCTCCAGGTCGGCGGTGGTCGAGACGAGGTCGCCGGCCGCGAACCGGTCGGTCATGTTCCACTCGGTCACATCGACCAGCTTGCCGTCGATCCAGTCGTAACCCCGGTTGTGCGGCCCGTGGATCTTGGTGTCCCCGGCGGCGGGGAAGGAACTGTGCCGCATGCCCAGCGGCCGGAAGATCCGCACCTCGGCCTGGTGGGCGTACGAGTCACCGGTCACCTTCTCGATGAGCAGGCCGAGCACGGTGTAGTGGATGTTGCCGTAGGTCTGCCGTGTCCCCGGTGTGTACGCGGGACCCTGGGCCACGGCCTGGGCCACGACCTGCCGGGGCGTCAGCGTCTCGAAGCGGTGCGAGTAGCCCGCCCCGGCCGTGTCGTCGAGGGACGCCCCCGGCTGGAGGCCGCTGGTGTAGTCCAGCAACTGCCGTACGGTGACGGGTTCCGCGAACTTCTCGGTGAGCAGGCCCGGCAGATAGCGCTGCACGGTGCCGTCGAGGTCGATCCGGCCCTCCGCGACCAGTTGCAGCACGATCGCGGCGGTGACCACCTTCGTCACCGAACCCGCCCGGAACCGCCCGTTCTCCAGGGCGGGCGCCCCCGTGCGGGCGTCCCGCACACCGGCCGTGCCCCGCCAGCGGCCGTCGCCGCCCACGCGGAGCAGTGCCGCCGTGGCGTCGTGGTCGGGCAGCCCGGCGAGCGCGGCGGACAGGGCCTCTTCGTCCGGGCCGGGCCTGGTGTCCGGGGCGGGTGTGCCCTCGGCGGAGGCGGAGGCGGAGGCGGTGGCGGGAGCGGCGAACGCGGGCGCGGCCGGCGAACCGGCGACCAGCATGGCGACGAGTCCGGCGGCCACGAGGGCGGTACGGCGGGCAGGGCTGGACGTGCTGGTACCGCTGGTGCGGCGCATGGGGGCTCCTCGAGGAGATCGGGTCCGGCTTCCTGATCATCCTCGGACGGTGGACCGCCGCCCGGATCCTCATCAAGGAGGGGGCGGACCCTTGCGTGACCCCGAACAAACAGCGGGGCAGGTGCGGGAGTTGTCGGGGACGACCCCTACGGGAGGAGGTCCCGAACGGTGTGCCGAGGGCGCGGACGCGCAGGCGATCGCGCCGCCGCCGGAGTCCGCCGGAGTCCGCCGGGGTCAGCGGGAGCGCAGGGTGTGCAGGAGGCCGATCCGGTTCGTCGTGATCGAGTCCACGCCCAGGTCCAGCAGCCTGCCGAGGGAGCGGCGGGTGTCCGGGGTCCACACGGACAGCAGACAGCCGTCGCGGTGCACGCGGGCGGTCAGGTCCCGGTCGACCAGGGAGAAGCGGTAGTTGAGCCAGCGCGGGCGCACGGCGGCGAGCAGCGCCGGGCGGGGCGGGGCCAGGGTCGTCCAGGTCAGGGCGATCTCGGCGGCCGGGTCGGCGGCCCGGAGGGCGAGCGTCGCCTCGGCGCCCGCGCTGTAGTAGACGCGGTCCCGGGCCCCGCTCTGCCGGACCACGTCCAGCGTCCGGGCCACCGTCCGGCGCCCGACCGGCCCGCACAGGTCCACCATCACCCGGCTGTCACCGGTCGCGGCCAGCGCCTGGGCCAGCGTCGGCACCCCGCCGGCCGTCAGCCCGCGCAGCTCCTCGGCGGACAGCGCGGCCAGCGGCCGGTCGACCCCCCACAGCCGGCGCGGCGTCTCGTCGTGCAGCAGCACGGGGACGCCGTCCCGGGTGAGCCGTACGTCGATCTCGACGGCGTCCGCGCCCTGGCCGAGCGCGGACCGCAGCGAGTCGAGGGTGTTCTCACGGAAGCGGTAGGGGTCACCGCGGTGGGCCACGGCGGTCACGGTCTGCATGGGCCCATTGTGTCCGGGCCGTGAGCGGCTTCGGCCTCGGGGCCCGGCGGGAGGCCCGGCGGCAGGCCGATCGGCCCGGGCCCCGGTGCGGGGAGCTCGCGACGGGCGCGGTGGGTCAGCCGGCGAGCCAGGCGGTGGTGTAGTCGTCGATCTCCCGGGCGAGCCGGGCCTTGCCCGCGGTGTCCAGGAAGGAGGCGTCCACCGCGTTCTTCGCGAGCGCGGCGAGGCCCCGCTCGTCCAGTTCCAGCAGCCGGGCGGCCACCGCGTACTCGTTGTTCAGGTCGGTGCCGAACATCGGCGGGTCGTCGGAGTTGACCGTCACCAGCACCCCGGCCCGGGTGAACTCCTTGATCGGGTGCTCCTCCAGGGTGCGGACCGCGCGGGTGGCGATGTTGGAGGTCGGGCACACCTCCAAGGGGATGCGGTGCTCGGCGAGGTACGCCAGCAGCTCCGGGTCCCGGGCGGAGCTGGTGCCGTGCCCGATGCGCTCGGCCCGCAGGTCGCGCAGCGCGTCCCACACCGTCTCCGGACCGGTCGTCTCCCCGGCGTGCGGCACGGAGCGCAGCCCGGCGGCGATGGCCCGGTCGAAGTACGGCTTGAACTGCGGCCGGGGCACCCCGATCTCCGGCCCGCCGAGCCCGAACGACACCAGGCCCTCCGGGCGGACCCGGTCCTCCGTGGCCAGCCGCGTGGTCTCCTCGGCCGCCTCCAGACCCGCCTCGCCGGGGATGTCGAAGCACCAGCGCAGCACGGTCCCGAACTCCGCCTCGGCGGCCTTGCGGGCGTCCTCGATCGCGTCCATGAAGGCCCGCTCGTCGATGCCGCGCCGGGTGGAGGAGAAGGGGGTGATGGTCAGCTCCGCGTACCGCACCTGCTGCCGGGCCAGGTCGCGGGCCACCTCGTAGGTGAGCAGCCGGACGTCCTCCGGGGTGCGGATGAGGTCCACGACCGACAAGTACACCTCGATGAAGTGCGCGAAGTCGGTGAAGGTGAAGTACTCGGCCAGCGCCTCGGGGTCGGTGGGGACCTTGGAGTCGCGGTGGCGCGCGGACAGTTCCGAGACGATGCGGGGGGAGGCGGAGCCGACGTGGTGGACGTGCAGCTCGGCCTTGGGCAGCCCCGCGATGAAGGCGCGCAGGTCGCGGTCGGCGGTGCCGGCGGCGGGTACGGAGGTGGCGGTCAAGGGTTCCTCCCCGGGAACGGCGCCCGTGGACCGCGGTACACGGCCCGGGCGCGGTGATCGGCTGATCGGTGGCGCGGGTTCATCGTAGGCCCCGGGCCGCGGTGTCCCGAGCGGCCCGTAGCATGACGGGACGTCCAGGAGAGGGGTCCCTTCACCATGTCCGACGACGCGCCGCAGACCACGCCGGGGGAGCGGACCGCCGCCCCCGCGCCCGCGACACCGCCGGGCCCGGAGGACTCCGCGACACCCCCGGTGTCCCTGGAGAAGGGGGCGGCGGCGTCGACGGCGGACCGGATACCGGAGCCGACGGCAGCCATGGCGGGCCGAATACCCGAGCCCGCGGAACCCCGGGCGGACCAGGCACCGGCGTCCGCGGCACCGGGCGCGGATGGGACGCCGGTCCGGGACGCGCCCTGGGCCCCCGCCTCCGTCCACGACCAGCGGACCCTCACCTCACCGCCGACGGCCCCGACGGCCCTCGCCGGCACCGCGCCCGCCCCCTGGGCCGGCCCCGCCGACGGCACCGCGTCACCGGCCCCCGCGCCGCACCCCGCCGCGCCCCAGGCCCCCGTCCCGCAGCCGAACCCCTTCGCGCCGCCCACGCCCACGCCGCCTCCGCCGAACCCCTTCGCCCCCCGGAACGCGAGCCCCGCCCCCGGCCCGTTCGCCCCGCCGGCCCCCGAGGCGACGCCCCAGGCGCATCCCTTTGCGTGCCCCGCCCCGAACCCGGCCCCCAACCCCTTCGCACCCCCCGCCTCCTACGCGACCCCCCACCCGTACGCACCCCCCACCCCCCAAGCCCACGCCTTCCCCCCGCCCGCGGGGCCGGGCCCGGTGCCCCCGCCGCCCATCGCCCCCGACGGTCCCGGACAGGTGCCGTACGGCTACCCGGGCACCCTGCCCGCCTACGGCCACCCCGGCCCGCCGCACGCCCCGTACGCCGACGCCGCCTACCTGGTCGGCAACGGCTACGGCTGGCCCGGCATGCAGCCCGCCCCGAGCAACGGCATGGGGACGGCCTCCCTGGTGCTGGGCATCATCTCGGTGATCGGCTTCCTCGCGTGGCCGCTCGCCCTGGTGCTGGGCGTCCTGGCCGTCATCTTCGGAGCGCTCGGCCGGGGGAAGGCGAAGCGCGGCGAGGCCACGAACCCCGGGGTGGCCCTGGCCGGTCTCATCTGCGGGGCGACGGGCATCGTCCTGGTGCTGGGCCTGTTCGCCGTGATCATCGCGGTGTACGGCTGAACTTGCCGGCCCGCCGGTCCTGTGCGCCCCGCGCCGTGCGGCGCACGCGCAAGGGCCCGCCGGTCGCGCACGGGGCAGGCCCGCACCGGAAGTCGCCCCCGCTCGGTGCCGTGCGGTGACTTTCCGGCCCGCAAGCCGGTACCGGCGGCGCGGACCGACACTGCCGGCCGGCCCGAGCCGATCACGGCCGGTCCGAGCCGTCCCGGCCGGTCATGCCACGCCGTTCGCAGTCGTTCAGGCCCCCGCCCCCGCCAACCGCTCCCGCGTCTCCATCAGGGCGAAGCCCAGCAGGTTCAGGCCCTGCCACCGCTCCGGGTCCGCGGCCGCCTCGTCGTCCGCCGCCAGACCTATGCCCCACACGCGGTCCAGGGGGCTCGCCTCCACCAGCACCCGGTCCCCGGTGTTCAGCAGGAAGTCCCGGAGTCCGTCGTCGGCCGCGAACTTGTGCACGCTGCCCTCGACCACGATCCGGAACCGCTCCCGCTCCCAGGTCTCCTCGTCGAAGCCCCGGACCAGCCGCCCCGCCGTCTTCGCCGCCGCGGGATGCTCCGCGGCCAGCACCCGGCGCTCCGCCTCCGCGTCACCGAACAGCCGGGCCTTGCCGGCCATCATCCAGTGCTCGGCCGTCGCGTACTCCACCCCGTCGACCACGAACGGTGACGGCCACCACTGGCTCAGACAGCTCGCGCCGATCCGCCCGTCCGGCCGCGGCCGGTGCCCCCAGAAGCAGAGGTACTTCAGCCGGCGGCCCGCGCGGACCTCCCTGATCAGCGAATCCACCCCGTCGATCCTTCCCATGCACGCGAGTCTGGCACGCACCACTGACACTCCGTCCGTCCTTTCGCCCCCCGACTCGACACCTGGTCGACAGATTCCGTCGCGTAACCAAAAGGCAACAACGGAATCACTTGTTGGTGCCCTATGGCTCTGTCAGGATCGGCACTCAAATCGAGCTGGAGCTACGCCACCCCCCCGGGAGGGGGCGTACGGCGGAGGAGAGCGACATGCACAACCCGGGCACCGCCACCCCGGAACGATTCCCCGCACAGGACCGGTTCGCGGACGGCGCGCAGTTCATCGCCGGCCGGCCGGCCCAGGGCACCTCGGGCCGCCACCACGCCGTGGTCGACCCCGCCACGGGCCGGGAGGTGTACCGCTACGAACTGGCCGGCCCCGACGACGTCGACGCGGCCGTCGCCGCCGCGCACGCGGCGTTCCCGGGCTGGGCCGCCGCCACCCCGGGCGAGCGCTCGGACGCCCTGCACCGGTTCGCCGGGGTGCTCGCCGAGCGCGCCGAGGATCTCGCCCGCGCCGAATCCCTCCAGTGCGGCAAGCCGCTCAAGCTCACCCGCGAGTTCGACGTGCCGGGCACCGTCGACAACACCGCCTTCTTCGCGGGCGCCGCCCGGCACCTCCAGGGGCAGTCCGCCGGCGAGTACTCCGGGGACCACACGTCGTACGTCCGGCGTGAGCCCATCGGGGTGGTCGGGTCCGTCGCGCCCTGGAACTACCCCCTCCAGATGGCCGCCTGGAAGATCCTCCCGGCGATCGCCGCGGGCAACACCATCGTGCTCAAGCCCGCCGAGATCACCCCGCTGACCTCGCTGATGTTCGCCCGGGCGGCCACGGACGCGGGCATCCCGGACGGGGTGGTCAACATCGTCACCGGGACCGGGAAGGAGGCCGGCGAGCACCTGGTCGGGCACCCGGACGTGGCCATGACCTCCTTCACCGGGTCCACCGCCGTCGGCAGGCGCGTCGCCGAGATCGCCACCGCCACCGTCAAGCGGCTCCACCTGGAACTGGGCGGCAAGGCGCCCTTCGTCGTCTTCGACGACGCCGACCTGGAGGCCGCCGCGCACGGCGCGGTCGCGGGCTCGCTCATCAACAGCGGGCAGGACTGCACGGCCGCCACCCGCGCGTACGTGCAGCGTCCGCTGTACGAGGCGTTCGTGGAGCGGACGGCGGCGCTGATGGAGACCGTCCGGCTCGGCGACCCCTTCGCGCCCGGCACCGACCTCGGGCCGCTGATCTCCCATGCGCAGCGCGACCGGGTGGCCGCGTTCGTGGACCGGGCGCGCGCCCACGCGTGCGTGGTCACCGGCGGCGAGGCACCCGGGGGCGAGCTGGCGGACGGTGCCTACTACCGGCCCACCCTGATCGCCGGCGCGGCCCAGGACAGCGAGATCGTCCAGGCGGAGATCTTCGGACCCGTCCTGGTCGTCCTGCCCTTCGACAGCGACGAGGAGGGCCTGCGGCTGGCCAACGACACCCCCTACGGGCTCGCCGCCTCCGCGTGGACGCGCGACGTCTACCGCGCCAACCGGGCCACCCGCGAGATCGAGGCGGGCTGCGTCTGGGTCAACGACCACATCCCGATCATCAGCGAGATGCCGCACGGCGGTTACAAGGCATCGGGCTTCGGCAAGGACATGTCCGCCTACTCCTTCGAGGAGTACACGCAGATCAAGCACGTCATGTTCGACAACACCGCGGTGGCCGCCAAGGACTGGCACCGCACCGTCTTCGGGGACCGCTAGAGACCGACCAGGCCGTCGACCAGGCCGATCCCTCCCGAAAGGGCACCACGCGCATGGAGCAGTACGAGCCCGACCGCCTGACCCCGCCCCAAGCGGCCGCCCTGCGGCGCAGCCTGAGGGGCGGCAGGGCCGCCCTGACCCGCCGGTCCCTGCTGCGGGCCGCCACGGGCGGCGCCCTCGCGGCCGGCGGCCTCGGGACGCTCGCCGCCTGCGGCATCCCGGCCGCGGGCAGGAGCCAGGGCGGCACCTCCGCCCAGGACCACTCGGCCACGGAGAAGGTGGTCAACTTCTCCAACTGGACCGAGTACCTCGACGTCGACGACAGCGGCAAGCACCACCCGACCCTGGAGACCTTCCGCGAGCGGACCGGGATCACGGTCGACTACACCGAGGACATCAACGACAACAACGAGTTCTTCGGCAAGATCAAGCCGCAGCTCGCCGCGGGCCAGGACACCGGCCGGGACATCATCGTCCTCACCGACTGGCTGGCCGCCCGGCTGATCCGCCTCGGCTGGGTCCAGAAACTCGACCCCTCCCACCTGCCGCACGCCTACACCCACCTCTCGGCCCAGTTCCGCGACCCGGACTGGGACCCCGGGCGTGCGTACTCGTACCCCTGGCAGGGCATCTCCACCGTCATCGCCTTCAACAAGAAGGCGCTGGACGGCATCGAGGTGCGCTCGGTCTCCGACCTGCTCGACAACCCGGGGCTCAAGGGGCGCGTCGGCTTCCTGTCGGAGATGCGCGACAGCGTGGGCATGACCCTGCTCGACATGGGCAAGGACCCGGCGAAGTTCACCGACGACGACTACGACGCGGCGATCGCCCGCCTCCAGAAGGCCGTCGACAAGGGCCAGATCCGCCGCTTCACCGGCAACGACTACACCTCCGACCTGGCCAAGGGCGACCTCGCCGCCTGTATCGCCTGGGCGGGTGACGTCGTCCAGCTCAAGGCGGACAGCCCGCACATCGACTTCGTCATCCCCGACAGCGGTTACGTGACGTCGACCGACAACCTGTGCGTCCCCAACAAGGCGCGCCACAAGACGAACGCCGAACGGCTGATCGACTTCTACTACGAGCCGCGGCAGGCCGCCGCGCTCGCCGCGTACATCAACTACGTGACACCGGTCGACGGGGTGAAGCCCTACCTTGCGAAGATCGACCGGGACGCGGCGGACAATCCGCTGATCGTCCCCGACCGGGCCATGCAGGCGAAGTCCCATGCCTTCCGCTCCCTGAGCCAGAAGGAAGAGACGGCCTACGAAGGAAAGTTCGCGAAGCTCACAGGGGCGTGACGACGATGAAGACGACACCAGACAACAGCGGCGACGTCCGCCTCTCCGGTATCTCCAAGACCTACGGCTCCTTCACCGCCGTACACCCGCTGGACCTGACCGTGCCCGAGGGCTCCTTCTTCGCCCTGCTCGGCGCCTCCGGCTGCGGCAAGACCACCACCCTGCGCATGATCGCCGGCCTGGAGGAGCCCACCACGGGCACGATCCGGCTCGGCGACCAGGACGTCACCCACCTGGCACCGTACAAGCGGCCGGTCAACACGGTCTTCCAGTCCTACGCCCTCTTCCCGCACCTCGACATCTTCGAGAACGTCGCCTTCGGTCTGCGCCGGCGCGGCATCAAGAGCGTGAAGAAGCAGGTCGAGGAGATGCTGGAGCTGGTCCAGCTGGGCGAGCAGGCGCGCAAGAAGCCGCACCAGCTCTCCGGCGGCCAGCAGCAGCGGGTCGCCGTGGCCCGCGCCCTGATCAACCACCCCCGGGTGCTCCTGCTGGACGAGCCGCTCGGCGCCCTGGACCTGAAGCTGCGCCGCCAGATGCAGCTGGAGCTCAAGCGCATCCAGACCGAGGTCGGCATCACCTTCGTCCATGTCACGCACGACCAGGAGGAGGCCATGACCATGGCCGACACGGTCGCCGTGATGAACGGCGGCCGGGTCGAGCAGCTCGGCGCGCCGGCCGACCTGTACGAGAACCCGCGGACCACGTTCGTCGCGAACTTCCTCGGCACCTCCAACCTGCTCGAGGCCGAGGTCGACTCCCGCAGCGGCGACGACATCGTGCTCAAGGCGGGCGGCGGCAAGCTGGTGCTGCCCGGCGCCCGGTGTACCGCCCCGGCGACGGCCGGCGGCAAGGTGCTGGTCGGGATCCGCCCGGAGAAGATCTCGCTCACGCACGCCGACGACGCGGGGAGCATCCCGGCCGGCCGCAACCGCCTCACCGGGAAGATCGCCGACGCCAGTTTCATCGGCGTCTCCACGCAGTACGTCATCGACAGCCCGGTCTGCCCGGACCTGTCGGTGTACGTGCAGAACGTCGAGCGCGACGGCCGGCTGGTGCCCGGTGCCGACGTGGTCCTGCACTGGAGCCCGGCCCACACCTTCGCCCTGGACGCGGCCCAGGCCATCGACGCGGGCACCGAGGAAGAGGTCGCCGCCTGATGTCCACGCTCACCGAGGCGCCCCCGCCGCTCAGCCCCGCCCCGCCCGGGGAGAAGCCTCCGCGCCGGCGCGGCCGGCTCACCCCGTACTGGCTGCTGCTGCCCGGCATGCTGTGGCTGATCGTCTTCTTCGCGCTGCCGATGATCTACCAGGCCTCCACCTCCGTGCAGCAGGGCTCCCTGGAGCAGGGCTACAAGGTCACCTGGCACTTCGCGACCTACTGGGACGCGCTGTCCGCGTACTGGCCGCAGTTCCTGCGCTCCGTCGGCTACGCCGCCGCCGCGACCGTGCTGTGCCTGCTGCTCGGCTATCCGCTGGCGTACCTCATCGCCTTCCGCGCCGGCCGCTGGCGCAACCTGATCATGATCCTGGTGATCGCGCCGTTCTTCACCAGCTTCCTGATCCGCACCCTGGCCTGGAAGACGATCCTCGCCGACGGCGGCCCGGTCGTGCACGCGCTGAACACGCTGCACGTCCTGGACGTCACCGGCTGGCTCGGCTGGACGGAGGGCGACCGGGTGCTGGCCACCCCGCTGGCCGTGGTGTGCGGGCTGACGTACAACTTCCTGCCGTTCATGATCCTGCCGCTGTACACGTCGCTGGAGCGGATCGACGGACGGCTGCACGAGGCGGCCGGTGATCTGTACGCCAGGCCCTGGACCACCTTCCGCAAGGTCACCTTCCCGCTGTCCATGCCGGGCGTGGTCTCCGGGACGCTGCTGACCTTCATCCCGGCCACCGGCGACTACGTCAACGCCGAACTCCTCGGCTCCACCGACACGCGCATGATCGGCAATGTCATCCAGACGCAGTTCCTGCGCGTCCTGGACTATCCGACGGCCGCCGCGCTCTCCTTCATCCTCATGGCCGCCATCCTGGCCATGGTCACCCTCTACATCCGCCGGTCGGGGACGGAGGACCTGGTCTGAATGCCCTTCCTCAACTGGCTCAAGCGCCGACTCGTCGTCATCGCGGGACTGCTGACGCTCGCCTATCTGCTGCTGCCGAACGTCATCGTCACGGTGTTCTCCTTCAACAAACCGAAGGGGCGCTTCAATTACGAATGGCAGCGATTTTCCACGGACGCCTGGAAGGACCCGTGCGGGGTCGCCGACATGTGCGGCTCGCTGTCGCTCAGCCTCCAGATCGCCGTCTGGGCGACGGTCGGCGCCACGGCCCTCGGCACGATGATCTCCTTCGCGCTGGTCCGCTACCGCTTCCGCGCACGCGGCGCCGTCAACTCGCTGATCTTCCTGCCGATGGCGATGCCCGAGGTGGTCATGGCCGCCTCGCTGCTCACCCTCTTCCTCAACATGGGCGCCCAGCTGGGCTTCTGGACGATCCTGATCGCCCACATCATGTTCTGCCTGAGCTTCGTCGTCACCGCGGTCAAGGCGCGCGTGATGTCGATGGACCCGCGCCTGGAGGAGGCCGCCCGGGACCTGTACGCCGGTCCCGTGCAGACCTTCTGGCGGGTCACCCTGCCCATCGCGGCACCCGGAATCGCCGCGGGCGCGCTGCTGTCGTTCGCGCTCTCCTTCGACGATTTCATCATCACCAATTTCAACGCCGGCTCGACGGTCACCTTCCCGATGTTCGTGTGGGGTTCGGCGCAGCGCGGAACGCCCGTGCAGATCAACGTGATCGGCACGGCCATGTTCCTCCTCGCCGTCCTGTTCGTCCTGGTCGCGATGGCCGCCGGAAACCGCCGGAACAAGCACAAGGCATAGGCCGTTCTCCTAGGCCCTTTCGGAAAGCCTCTGTAGGGAGTTGAAATCATGGCCCCAAGCGCCATGAGCCGTGGGAAAGACAACTGGATCGCCTCTCTCTCCGAAGCCCAGCCGGTCCCGTACTGGCTGGAAGACCCCGGCAAGCCGGCCGCCGAGCCCGCCCTCACCACCGCCGAGACCTGCGACCTGCTGGTGGTCGGCGGCGGCTACAGCGGGCTGTGGACGGCCCTGAACGCCAAGGAGCGCGACCCCGGGCGCGAGGTCGTCCTGCTGGAAGGCCGCGAGGTGGGCTGGGCCGCCTCCGGCCGCAACGGCGGCTTCTGCGCCGCCTCCCTCACGCACGGCCTGCCCAACGGCCTGACCCGCTGGCCCGGCGAGATCCACAGGCTGGAGGAGCTGGGCCGGCGCAACCTCGACGGGATCGAGGCCGCGATCGCCCGGTACGGCATCGACTGCGACTTCGAACGCACCGGCGAGATCGACGTGGCCACCGAGCCCTACCAGGCCCGGGAGCTGAGGGACTGGCACCGGGAACTCCAGGACGAGGGCCTCGCCGACGGCATCGAGTTCCTGGACGCCGACGCCGTGCGCGCCGAGGTGAACTCGCCCACCTTCCAGGCGGGCCTGTGGGACCGCCGGGGCGTGGCCATGCTGCACCCGGCCAAGCTCGCCTGGGGCCTGAAGCGGGCCTGCCTGAGCCTCGGGGTGCGGGTGTACGAGCACACGCCCGCCCTCACCCTGAAGACCTACGGCGCCGGGATGGCCGTACGCACCCCGTACGGCGCCGTCCGCGCCCGCAAGGTCGCGCTCGCCACCAACATCTTCCCGAACCTGGTGCGGCGCGTGCGCTCGTACACCGTCCCGGTTTACGACTACGCCCTGATGACCGAGCCGCTGACCGCCGAGCAGCTCGCCTCGGTCGGCTGGCGGCGCCGGCAGGGCCTCGGGGACAGCGCCAACCAGTTCCACTACTTCCGGCTCTCCGCCGACAACCGCGTCCTGTGGGGCGGCTACGACGCGGTCTACCCCTACGGCGGCCGGGTGCGCGCCGAGTACGACGACCGGCCCGAGACGTACGCCAAGCTGGCCGGCCACTTCTTCACCTGCTTCCCCCAGTTGGAGGGCGTCCGCTTCACCCACGCCTGGGGCGGGGCGATCGACACCTGCTCCCGGTTCTCCGCGTTCTTCGGCACCGCCCACCAGGGCCGGGTGGCCTACGCGGCCGGCTACACGGGCCTCGGTGTCGGCGCCACCCGGTTCGGCGCGGACGTGATGCTGGACCTGCTGGACGGGGAGCGCAGCGAGCGGACCGAACTGGAGATGGTCCGCAGGAAGCCGCTGCCGTTCCCGCCGGAGCCGTTCGCCTGGACCGGGATCGCCCTCACCAAGTGGTCCCTGGCCCGCGCGGACGCGCACGGCGGCCGGCGGAACCTGTGGCTGCGGACGATGGACCGGCTGGGGCTGGGCTTCGACAGCTGACGTGACGCACGTCACTCGGCGGGCCGGGCGGACCCGCGTAATGCCGGCGGGCGGCCTCCCTCTCACCTCGTGACGCACCCGCGTCCACGAGAGAGAGGGAGGCTTTTTTCGATGACTGGGGCGAAGACGGCCGTGACATGGCTCGCATCCGTCGCACCGGATCCCGAGGCCTGCCGCCGGGAGTGGGAACGCAACCCCCTGGGGGTCGCCCTGCTGCCCGCCGGCAAGGCCTGGGACGTCCTGATCCTGCCGGGTGACCTCGGTCATCCGACCCTGGACGTGCTCACCCGCATGCCGGCCCGGCCCGGCCCGGTGCTCGCCGGCCCCGGCGACAGCCGGATCGGGTTCCTGGTGCCCGCGGGCACCGCGGCCCGCTGGCTCGGCACCGGCATCCGCGCCGCCGGGGCCGGCACCTGGATCGTCGTGCCGTATCCGGGCCGGACGGCCCGGGGCGTGCGCTGGCTGGTGCCGCCGGACGGTTCGGGCACGCTGACCGATCCGGCGCTGCTGGAACTGGCGATGCACGAGGCGGTGGCGGAGCGGGCCCGGCGCGGTCACGGGCACGGGTAACGGCCGGACACCTTGACAGCAGGATTGGTCTGGACCAAATTGTGTGCGCTCCCGCTCCTCCAACTCCCCCGACCCCGGAGGCCCTTGTGGAACGCGCCAGACGCACCGGACCCGTCCTCGCCGCGCTCACGGCCGTGAGCCTGGCCGTGCCCGGCATCACCGCGCTCTCGTCGGCCGCCCGTGCGGCCGACGCGGACGTCGCCGTCAACGGCGGCTTCGAGTCCGGCCTGACCGGCTGGACCTGCACCACCGGCACGACGGTGAACTCGCCCGTGCACAGCGGCACGTCCGCCCTCCAGGCCACCCCGGCCGGCGGCGACAACGCCCAGTGCTCGCAGACGGTGACCGTCCAGCCAGGCGCCCAGTACACGCTGTCCGGATACGTCCGCGGCTCCTACGCCTACCTCGGCGCGAGCGGCACCGGCACCACCGACGTCTCCACCTGGACCCAGTCCGCCCCCGACTGGCAGAAGCTGAGCACCACCTTCCGCACCGGGGCCGCCACCACCAAGGTCACCATCTACACCCACGGCTGGTACGGCACCGGCACCTACCAGGCCGACGACATCACCCTCGTCGGCCCCGGCGGCGGCACCACCCAGCCGCCCGCCGCCCCGGCCGGGCTGAAGACCACCACCGTGACCTCCTCCTCCGTCGGCCTGTCCTGGTCGGCGGTGACCGGCGCGACGAGCTACGCCGTCTACCGCGACGGGGTCAAGGTCCAGACGGCGACCGGCACCTCGGCGACCGTCTCCGGACTCACCGCCGCCACGGCGTACGGCTTCCAGGTCACCGCCGTGAACGAGGCCGGCGAGTCCGCGAAGTCCGCCGTCGTCACCGCCACGACCAGCCCCGGCGGCGGTGGCGGGGACGGCGGCGGCTCGTCCGGCCTGCCCGCCCACGCCCTCGTCGGCTATCTGCACGCCAGCTTCGCCAACGGCGCCGGCTACACCCGGCTCGCCGACGTCCCCGACAGCTGGGACGTCATCGACCTGGCCTTCGGCGAGCCCACCTCGGTCACCTCCGGGGACATCCGCTTCAACCGCTGCCCGGTCACCGAGTGCCCGAACGTGGAGAGCGACGCCGAGTTCAAGGCGGCGATCAAGGCCAAGCAGGCGGCCGGCAAGAAGGTGCTGATCTCCATCGGCGGCCAGAACGGCCAGGTCCAGCTGACCACCGCCGCGGCCCGCGACACCTTCGTCTCCTCGGTCTCGCACATCATCGACACCTACGGCCTGGACGGCCTCGACGTCGACTTCGAGGGCCACTCGCTGTCCCTGAACACGGGCGACACGGACTTCAAGAACCCCGCCACGCCCGTGATCGTCAACCTGATCTCGGCACTGAAGACCCTGAAGGCCAAGTACGGATCCAAGTTCGTCCTCACCATGGCCCCGGAGACGTTCTTCGTGCAGAACGGCTACCAGTACTACGGCAGCGGCAAGTGGGGCGGCCAGGACCCGCGCTGCGGCGCCTACCTCCCGGTGATCCACGCCCTGCGCGACGACCTGACCCTGCTGCACGTCCAGGACTACAACTCGGGACCGATCATGGGCCTGGACAACCAGTACCACTCCATGGGCGGCGCCGACTTCCACATCGCCATGACCGACATGCTGCTCACCGGCTTCCCGGTCGCCGGCGACCAGAACAACGTCTTCCCGCCGCTGCGCCCCGACCAGGTCGCCATCGGCATGCCGGCGTCCACGAACGCGGGCAACGGCCACGTCTCCCCGGCCGAGGTCACCAAGGCCCTGGACTGCCTGACGAAGAAGACGAACTGCGGCTCGTACGCCACCCACGGGACCTGGCCCGCCCTGCGCGGCCTGATGACGTGGTCGGTCAACTGGGACCGGTACGCGAACTGGGAGTTCCAGAAGAACTTCGACGCGTACTTCGGCTGACCACCCGGGCGAGGACGGCCAGCGGCACGGCGCCCACGCACCAGCCGGCCACCACGTCCAGCGGCCAGTGGTAGCCGTGGCGGACCAGGCCGTAGGACACCCCGAGGACCAGGACCCCGCAGCCGGCCGTCAGCGCGCGGCGGGCGGCGGGGGAGCGGAGCCGGGGAAGCAGGAGCAGGGCCGCCGAACCGTAGGCGACCACCGCCGTCGCCGTGTGACCGGACGGGAAGTAGCCCGTCGCCGGGGGCACCGCCGGTGTCCCCGGCCGGTCGGTCCACTCCTTCAGCGGCACGACGACCGCCGGGACCAGCGCCATCAGCACGGCGGCGGTCAGCGGCGCCGGCCACCAGTGGCGGACGCCGTGGACCCGGCCGAGCCACAGGGCGGCGGCCAGGGCGAGGACCAGTGCCGGGACGGCGACCTGGACGTTGCCGAGGTCGGAGAGGAATTGGGAGAAGCCGTCCGGATGGACCAGGGCCCGGCTCGCCTCCGCGTCCGGCCGCAGCAGCGGCCCGTCGGTGACGACCTGCCAGGTGAGAAGGGCGAGGACGACCACCGGGAGGACCAGGAGAAGCATGCGCCCAGCTTCGCAGGTCCGCTCACGGGAAGCGCCGGGGGAGGAGGTCGGCCGCCCCGGAACAGGGGGGGTGGTTCCGAGGCGGCCGTCCGGACCGGAACGCCGCGCGCCCCGGGGGGTTTGGGGCGGCGACCGTCCGATCGGTGAGGAGATCCCGGAGCCGCGAGGCCCCGGTGGTGTGCGCGAGGGCACGACCGGACCGAAGCTGGGGAGGCCTCGTCCCGGATCCGTCCACGGTCCCCCGTGGACGGGGTGTATCTCTCATCCGGAGAGAACCTACGGCAGGCCGGGGCGGTTGGGCAGACGGATTCCCCTCCCGTCATCCACCCCGCACACGTTCTTCACACCGCCTGCCGCAGGCCCTCCACGGGTACGGACCTGCCGGTCCGGCGCGCGGGTCAGACGCGCGCGAACGCCTGCTCGATGATGTCGAGGCCCTCGTTCAGCAGGTCCTCGCCGATGACCAGCGGGGGCAGGAAGCGGAGCACGTTGCCGTAGGTGCCACAGGTCAGGACCAGCAGGCCCTCGGCGTGGCAGGCCTTGGCGAGCGCGGCGGTGGCCTCCGGGTTCGGCTCCTTGGTGGCCCGGTCCTTGACCAGCTCGATGGCGATCATCGCGCCGCGCCCGCGCACGTCGCCGATGATGTCGAACTTCTCGGCCATGGCGGTGAGGCGGCCCTTCATGACCTCCTCGATGCGCTTGGCCTTGCCGTTGAGGTCCTGCTCCTTCATCGTCTCGATGGCGCCGAGCGCACCGGCGCAGGCGACGGGGTTGCCGCCGTAGGTGCCGCCGAGGCCGCCGGCGTGCGCGGCGTCCATGATCTCCGCGCGCCCGGTCACGGCGGCGAGCGGCAGACCGCCGGCGATGCCCTTGGCGGTCGTGATCAGGTCGGGGACGATGCCCTCGTCCTCGCACGCGAACCACTGGCCGGTCCGGCAGAAGCCGGACTGGATCTCGTCGGCGACGAAGACGATCCCGTTGTCGGCGGCGAACTGGCGGATCGCGGGCAGGAAGCCCTTGGCGGGCTCGATGAAGCCGCCCTCGCCCAGCACCGGCTCGATGATGATCGCGGCGACGTTGTCCGGGCCGACCTGCTTGGTGATCTGCTCGATGGCCTGCTTGGCGGCCTCCGGGCCCGCGTTCTCCGGGCCGGTCGGCCAGCGGTAGCCGTACGCCACCGGCACGCGGTAGACCTCGGGGGCGAACGGGCCGAAGCCGTGCTTGTACGGCATGTTCTTCGCGGTCAGCGCCATGGTCAGGTTGGTCCGGCCGTGGTAACCGTGGTCGAACACGACGACGGCCTGCCGCTTGGTGTACGCACGCGCGATCTTGACGGCGTTCTCGACGGCCTCGGCGCCGGAGTTGAACAGCGCGGACTTCTTGGCGTGGTCGCCCGGGGTCAGCTCGGCGAGCGCCTCCGCGACCGCCACGTAGCCCTCGTAGGGGGTGACCATGAAACAGGTGTGGGTGAAGTCGGCGAGCTGGGCGCTCGCGCGGCGCACCACGGCCTCGGCGGAGGCGCCGACGGAGGTCACGGCGATGCCGGAACCGAAGTCGATGAGGCTGTTGCCGTCCACGTCCTCGATGACGCCGCCGCCGGCACGGGTGACGAAGACCGGCAGCGTGGAGCCCACGCCCTGGGCGACCACGGCGGTACGGCGGGCCTGAAGCTCCTGCGACTTCGGGCCGGGGATGGCGGTGACGACGCGGCGCTCCTGCGGAAGTGCGGTCATGGGGGCTCCCTGATGATCTTGCGTACCGGGCGGTCCCGGGCGGTTCCGGGCGGTGCGTTTACGGACGCATACCTTCTTTTCTCGCAGGCTAAGACCGGTTCCGGGGGGTGGGCATGCTCCATGTGGGCGTTGTCGGCGCGCCCCCTTGTCCGCGGTGGACATAGCCCGCCCGGACGGCCCTTTCCCGCTTCGGCCGCGTAAGCGGTGAACTCCCCTTGCCGGAGCGTTAGATTGGCTCGCTAGATTGGCTCGCTGACAGTGGACGCGACGGGGACACGATGGCGGACGGAACGGCTGGTCAGGGGGCAGGGTCGATGGACACCGACGGCACGGGGGCCACACACGAAACCCCTACGACACCGGTACCCCACCCGACGGCACCGCCGGAGGGGGTGCCGCCCATGCCGCCGGGGCTGCCGCCGACGCTGCCCGGCGTGCCCCCGAAACCGGAGACGTCCCCTTTCCTGACCTGGCTGCGGGCTCCCCGCCCGGAGGCGGCGCCCGGCATCTGGCGCTTCGGACACAGTCCCCGTCCCGAGCAGGAGCCCGAGCAGATCCCGACCCGGCAGCTGCTCAGCGGGGCCCTGATCGCCTTCCTCGTGGGCTGGCTGGTGTGGTCCCTGCTGTGGAACGGCTATTTCGGCACCTGGTGGGTGCTGCCGCTGGACCTGTTCACTCCCGACTCCTGGCGCCAGAGTGACGACCGCGTCGGCAGCGCGATCCTCTGGTACTCGTACTACGCCGTCATCGCTCTCGCCATCCTGCTGGTGGTCGGCCGCCTCGGCCGCTGGGGTGAGGTCTGGCGCCGTTACGGACCGCGTACCTGGGGTGCGGCCGCACCCGCGGCGGTGCCCCAGCCCACCCCCGACCAGGACCCCGCCGAGTGGCCCCAGTTGCGGCAGGTCGGGGCGTACGAGGCTGCGGAGCGGCTTGCGGTGGAGGCGAAGGCCGGGCTCATGCGGGACGTGGACCACGCCCGGCTCAGCCGGGCGTGGCAGGGCGTGCGGTCCGGCCGGCACAGCCTCGCCGCCTTCACCGGCGCCGTACTGAAGGACGGCGCCGCCGCCTGCCCGCACCCCTCCGGCGCCCGCGACCTGCCCGCCCGGCACGCCCGGCACGACCTGCTCACCGGCCAGGTCCGCCTCGGCACCACCGCCGACGACCCCCGCAACCCCTACCACTACCGCGGCGCCGGCCTCGCCCTCGGCCCCGACCTGCTCGGCACCTCCCTGCTCGCCGTCGGCCCGGCCGGCTCCGGCAAGACCGGCGCCCTGCTGCGACCGCTCGCCGAGTCCCTGTGCCTGCAAGCCCTGGCCGGCCGCACGTCGGTCGTGGTGGTCGGCGCGGCGGGCGCCGGACTGGGCCCGGCGGAGGCCTACGACGTCGTCGTCCGCGTCGGCCACCCCGACTCCGTCTACGACCTCGACCTCTACGGCGGCACCACCGACCCCGACGAGGCCGCCGCCATACTCGCCGAGGCCCTCGTCGGCGACCTCGCCGACCCGCACCCCGGCAGCGACAGCCGTCGTTCCACCACCGTCCTCGCCCAGCTGCTCGGTCCCTTCCGCGCCGTCCACGACCGCTTCCCCTCCGTGCCGGAGCTGCGGCAGCTGCTCGACGGGGCGCCCGGACCGCTGGCCGCGCTGCGCAAGGCACTGACCGACACCGGCCACGCCTCCCTGCTCCGCGAGCTGGACGCCCGGGAACGGCAGCTCGCCCACCCCGGTGACGTCGGCTCCGTGCTCGCCGACCGGATCGCCCTGCTCGACCGGCCCGCCTTCGCCGCCTTCTTCGACACCTCCGGACAGAGCCGGCCGTTCTCGCTGCGGGCCCTCGACCACCCGGTCCGGGTCCGCATCGACCTGCCCCAGCGCGGCCATGCCGACGCCTCGCGCATCCTGGCCCGGCTGGTGCTCGCCCAGTTCACCGCCTCGGTGACGGTGCGGGAGGACCGCTCGCTCTTCGCCTGCCTGCTGCTCGACGACGCCTCCGGGGTCGTCACCCCGGAGGCCGTGCGCGGCATCCAGCGGCTGCGCAGCGCCAACGCCGGTACCGTGCTCACCCTGCGCACCCTGGACGACGTCCCCCGGCCGCTGCGCGGTCCGCTGCTCGGTGCCACGGGCTGCAGGATGGCGCTGTCCGGGCTCACCCCCTGGGACGGACAGGACTTCGCCGAGGTGTGGGGCAAGGAGTGGACCGAGACCCGGGACGTCACCGACCGGCAGATCATCGCGGAGACCCCGGCCGGCAAGGCCGTGCACATGCTGCGCCGGGTCATCACCGGCCAGGCGCCCACCGCCCGCGCCGTCACCGTCCGTCAAGTCGAGCGGGAGCGGTGGTCCGCGTCCGAGTTGGCTCATGGGGTGCCGCCGGGGCACGCGGTGTTGTCGTTGACCACCGTGCAGGGGGAGCACGCGCCGCCGTTGCTGGTCGATCTGCGGGGGTGAGCGGTCGTACGGTGAGGCAGAATCGGGATGGGCCGTTCATACACCTCGGCCAAAAGATCACCGGCTCCCCTCACCGTGAAGGCCCCATGCCCCCGACTCTCGCCTCGCTCGTCCAGCACTCCGCGCTCAAACTCACCGTGCGCGCGGGCGAGGGCCGTCTCGACGTGCCGGTCCGCTGGGCGCACGTCAGCGAGCTGGCCGACCCCGTCCCCTACATGGAGGGCGGCGAGCTGCTGCTGATCACCGCGCTCAAGCTGGACGCGGACGACCCGGAGGCCATGCGGCGGTACGTGCGCCGGCTGGTCGGCGCCGGCGTCGTCGGGCTCGGGTTCGCCGTCGGCGTGAACTACGACGAGACGCCCGGCCCGCTCGTCGACGCCTGCGCCGAGGAGGGCCTGCCGCTGCTGGAGGTGCCCCGCCGCACCCCGTTCCTCGCCATCAGCAAGGCCGTCTCCGCGGCCATCGCCGCCGACCAGTACCGCGCCGTCACGGCCGGCTTCGCCGCCCAGCGCGAGCTGACCAGACAGGCCCTCGGCGCCGGCCCCGAGGGACTGCTCGGCGCGCTCGCCGCCCAGGTCGACGGCTGGGCGGCGCTCTACGACGCCTCGGGCGCCGTCGTCGCCGCCGCCCCGGACTGGGCCGGCCGCCGCGCCGCCCGGCTCACCACCGAGGTCGAGCGGCTGCGCGAGCGGCCCGCCCCCGCCTCCTCCGTGGTCGGCGGACCCGACCACGAGGACCGGGTGGAGCTGCACAGCCTCGGCACCGGCCGCCGCCCCCGCGCCGCGCTCGCCGTGGGCACCGCCGCCGCCCTCGGCACCGCCGAGCGCTACGCCGTGCACTCCGCCATCGCCCTGCTCACCCTCACCACCGAACGCTCCCGCTCCCTGCGCGCGGCCGAGCAGCGCGTGGGCACGGCGGTGCTGCGCATGCTGCTGGCCGGGGAACCGGACCACGCCCGGGCCGTCGCCGGCGATCTCTATGGCGCGCTGCTGGACGCCCCGTTCCGGATGGCCGTCGCCGAGTCCGGGACGGGCCCGGCGGGCGAGCACCTCGGCGAACTCGCGGAGACCGTGGAGTCCGCCGCGGCCCGGGCCGGCGAGGCCGTGCTGGTCGTGCCCGAGGGGGAGCGGCTGGTGGTGCTGGCCGCCGACGAGGGCGCGGCGGTCGCCGCGTGCACCGCGTACGCCGCCGCGCGCGAGGCCGGGCGGGCGCGGCCGGAGCAGGGGCGCGCGGACGAGGCCGACCTGGTCGTCGGCCTCTCGGCGCCCACCGGGCCGACCGCGGCGTCGGCGGCGTACCGGCAGGCCGAACAGGCGCTGTCGGTGGCGCGGCGGCGGGGCCGGGTGTTCGTGGAGCACGAGCAGCTCGCGGCCGGGTCGGTGCTGCCGCTGCTGGCCGACGACGCGGTGAAGGCGTTCGCCGACGGGCTGCTGCGGGCGCTGCACGAGCACGACGCCACCGGGCGGGGCGACCTCGTCGCCTCGCTGCGGGCCTGGCTGTCCCGGCACGGGCAGTGGGACGCCGCCGCGGCCGACCTGGGCGTCCACCGGCACACCCTGCGGTACCGGATGCGGCGGGTCGAGGAGATACTCGGCCGCAGCCTGGACGATCCCGACGTCCGCATGGAGCTGTGGCTCGCCCTGAAGGCGACGGCGGCGGAGTGACCGAGGGGCCCCCGCCCGGCCGGCCACCTCGCCAAACCGGCGCAGCCCCCGCCCCGACTGCTACGACTCGGACAAACGACCCCCGGCCGCCGCCGCCCTACCGTGGACCACGCAAGCCAAGCACACCCCCAACGCGGAAGGGCCGGGACTCGTACATGACTTCCACCCATGCCTTCTGGCTCGCCGGCCGCCAGGTCACCGGCGAGGACAGCTTCGACGTCACCTCCCCGTGGGACGGCCGGCTCGTCGCCTCGGTCGGCGTGCCGACCGAGGCGCAGGTCGAGGAGGCCGTGGCCGCCGCGTACGCCGTGCGGGACGAGTTCGCCGCCACCCCGGCGCACGTGCGCGCCGCCGCCCTCGACCACGTCAGCAAGCG
Organism: Streptomyces sp. NPDC029296; assembly: GCF_055569255.1. Classification (NCBI taxonomy): domain Bacteria; kingdom Bacillati; phylum Actinomycetota; class Actinomycetes; order Kitasatosporales; family Streptomycetaceae; genus Streptomyces; species Streptomyces sp. NPDC029296. Next base: position 77,484 of record NZ_JBVHXT010000035.1, on the reverse strand, counting down.
GCTGGCCGAGCGCACCGAGGAGATCGCCCAGCTGATCTCCGCCGAGAACGGCAAGCCGTCCAAGTGGGCCCGGGGCGAGGTCGGCCGCGCGGTCTCGGTGTTCCGGTTCGCCGCCGAGGAGGCCCGCCGGTTCAACGGCGGCGAGGCCCAGCGGCTCGACACGGACGCCGGCGGCCAGGGCCGGCTGGCGCTCACCCGCCGCTTCCCGAAGGGTGTCGTGCTCGGCATCGCGCCGTTCAACTTCCCGCTGAACCTGTGCGCCCACAAGGTCGCCCCGGCGATCGCCGCCGGCGCCCCGATCATCCTGAAGCCGGCCCCGGCCACCCCGCTGTCCGGCCTGATCCTCGGTGACCTGCTCGCCGAGACCGAGCTGCCGGCCGGCTCCTGGTCGATCCTCCCGGTCCCGAACGACCGCATGCCCGCCCTGGTCCGGGACGAGCGCCTGCCGGTCATCTCCTTCACCGGATCCGACAAGGTCGGCTACGCGATCATGGACTCGGTGCCGCGCAAGCACTGCACGCTGGAGCTGGGCGGCAACGGCGCCGCGGTCGTCCTCGGCGACTTCTCCTCCGACGCCGACCTGGACTGGGCCGCGACCCGCATCGCGACCTTCTCCAACTACCAGGGCGGCCAGTCCTGCATCTCGGTGCAGCGGGTGATCGCCGACGCGTCCGTGTACGACCGGCTGCTGCCGCGCATCGTCGCCGCCGTCGAGGCCCAGGCCACCGGCGACCCGTCCGACCCGAAGACCGATGTCGGCCCGCTGGTCAGCGAGGACGCCGCCAAGCGCGTGGAGTCCTGGGTGGACGAGGCGGTCGCGGCCGGCGCGGCCCTGCTCACCGGCGGCAAGCGGGACGGCGCCTCGTACGCGCCGACCGTCCTCGCCGACGTGCCGGCGGACGTCACGATCGCCTGCGAGGAGGTCTTCGGCCCCGTCCTCACCGTACGCAAGGTGAACGGCGAGGAGGAGGCGTTCGCCGCGGTCAACGACTCCAAGTTCGGCCTCCAGGCGGGCGTGTTCACCCACGACCTCCAGGCCGCCTTCCGTGCCCACCGCGCCCTCGAGGTCGGCGGTGTGGTGATCGGCGACGTCCCGTCCTACCGCGCCGACCAGATGCCGTACGGCGGCGCCAAGCAGTCCGGTGTCGGCCGTGAAGGCGTCCGGTACGCGATGGAGGACTACACCTACGAGCGCGTACTGGTCCTGACCGGCGTCGCGCTCTGACCTGCCACGGACAGGTCGGAAACCGGACGGCCGCAGCCCACTGTGCGGGGGCTGCGGCCGTCCGCGTGTCCGGGCACCGGACCCTGGTTGACGGGAACCGATTTCAGCCGGCCTGGCGAAGGGGCCCGGCACCGCTGCCTTCCGGTGCCGGGCCCCTTCCTGGTGCCGGACTCCTCCGGACCCTCAACCGGAGAAGCCGACGTGCGCGAGCCGGACGGGGCCGCGCAGCCCGAGGCGGACGTCGTGGACGCCCTCGGCGGTGAGACCGGCCGTGAGGGTGGTGTAGGCGTACGGGCCCGCCGTGGGGGCGTCCAGGGTGAGCGCCGTGAGCGCCGGGCCGCCGTCCAGGGAGACCTCCACCGTGCCCTCGCCCGCCACCCGCACGGACACCTCCCGCACGCCGGTGCCGAAGTCGCAGGCGTGGTAGACCAGTTCGGCGGCCGTGGCGTGGGCCGGGGTCACCGCGTCGCCCGCCGTCTTCGTGCGGTCCACGATCGCCGCGCCGGACTGCTCGTCGAAGTCCGCGGCGGGCAGGCCGTGTTCGCGCACCGCGCGCGGGGCCGGCGGTTCGCCGTCGAGGCGCACGGTCGTGCGCAGCCGCACGTCCTCGCTGGACGCGCCCAGCAGCAGTTCGTACGGGCCCTCCTCCAGCCGCCACGCGCCCCGCCGCACGTCCCAGAACTCCAGTGCCGACAGCGGGACTTCGAAGGAGACGGCGGCCGTCTCGCCGGGGGTGAGGGTGACCCTGCGGTGCGCCAGCAGCTCGCGGCGCGGACGGGGCACCGACCCCTCGACCGCCCGGCCGTAGAGCTGGACCACCTCGTCCGCCGTGCGGTCCCCGGTGTGGGTGACCGTGCAGTCGACGCGCACCGTACCGTCCGTCACGCGGGCGTCCAGGCCGGCGTAGGCGAAGGACGCGTACGACAGGCCGTGGCCGAAGGGGAAGAGCGGGGTGCCCTCGAAGTACAGATAGGTCTGGCGGCCGCCGATCACGTCGTAGTCCAGCAGGTCGGGCAGGTCGGCGTCGGCGGCGTACCAGGTCTGGGGCAGCCGGCCGGCCGGGCAGACGTCGCCGGCCAGCACCCGGGCCAGGGCCGTGCCCGCCGCCTGCCCGCCGTGCGCCGTCCAGAGCACCGCCGGCAGCCGGGCCGTGTCCACCGCGTACGGGTACGACGACACCAGCGCCAGCACCGTGCGCGTCCCCGCGGCGCGGGCCGCGTCGAGCAGCCGCCGCTGGTGCTCCGGCAGCAGCAGGGTGGTGCGGTCCTCGGTCTCCCGGCCGTTGATGTGCGGGTCGTTGCCCGCCACCACCACGACGACGTCCGCCCCGGCCGCCACCCGGGCCACGGCCTCCTCGCCCCGCTCGACGGTCACCACCTCGAAGACATCGCCCTCCTCGGCAACCTTCACGCCGTCGGCGGCGACTCGTACCCGCAGACCCGTGCCGAGGTGCGCAAGGAGGTGACCACCGGCGTGCGGTACGAGGCGGAACGTCTCCTGCACGACCCAGCCGCCGGGCTGGTCGGCGGAGGCGCGTACGAAGCCGTCCTCGGCGACCGAGAGGTAGCGGCCGTCGGGGGCGCGCAGGGTCAGCACCCCCTCGCCCCAGTCGGTCAGCGCGAACTCGCTGCCCGTCGCGTCGGCGGTGAGCGGCGGCAGATCGGTGCGCCCGGACAGCAGCGCGGGGTCCAGCGCGCCCTCGGCGCCGTGCGCCCGGTCCGGCACCGTCGCCCGCGGCACGGACAGGAACGCGCCGGACGCCGTCCGCAGCCGGATCCGGTCCACGCCCTCCGCGAACTCCACCCGCTGCGCGCCGAACCGCTCGTACAGCCCCTCCAGCGGGGTGGAGCGGTGGATGAGGCTGCCGCTGTACCAGTCGAGCTTGCACTCGTCGGCGAGCGAGCCGACGACCGCGATCCGGGTGTCCGGGGCCAGCGGCAGCAGGTCGCCGTCGTTCTTCAGCAGCACGATCGCCTGCTCGGCGGCCTCCTGGGCGAGTGCCCGGTGCGCCGGGGTGTCGAACGCGCCGGTGTCCGCGTGCGGATCGTGGCGCGGGTCGAACTCGCCGAGCCGGAACCGGACCGAGAGCTGGCGGCGCACGGCGGCGTCGACGTCCGCCTCCGTCAGCAGGCCCCGCTCCACGGCCCCCTTGACCCGTGCGGTGATCGTCGAGCCGTCGGTGCCGTGGTCGGTGAAGCTGTCCACGCCGGCCAGCAGGGCCGCCGCGGTGGCCTCCTCGTGGGTGTCGAAGTAGTGCTCCGCGTCGACCAGGTTGGACGGCGCGCCCGCGTCCGAGCAGACGAGCAGGTCCTCCCCGGTCCAGGTGCGCAGGTGCTCGCGCAGGTACGGGGAGACGTGGTTGGGGCGGCCGTTGACCAGGTTGTAGGCCGGCATCACCCCGGCCACCGCGCCCGCCTCGACCGTCTCCCGGAAGGCGCGCAGGTCGTACTCGTGCAGCACGCGCGGGCGCACGGAGGCCGACGAAGTGGCCCGGTCCGTCTCGTTGTTGTGCGCGAGCCAGTGCTTGAGCACGGGCGCGGTACGCCAGTACAGGGGGTGGTCGCCGCGCAGGCCCCGGGTGTACGCCGTGGCGACGGCGCCGGTCAGCCGGGGATCCTCCGCGTAGCCCTCCTCGTTGCGGCCCCACAGCGGGTGGCGCAGCAGGTTGACCGTGGGGGCCCAGACGTTCAGGCCGACGCGGGCGTCCCGGGCGCGCATCGCGCGGATCTCCCGGCCGACCGCCTCGCCGACGCGCCGGACCAGCTCCGGGTTCCAGGTCGCGCCGAGCCCCACGGCCTGCGGGAACACGGTGGCCGGGCCCATCCACGCCACCCCGTGCAGCGCCTCCTGGCCGGTGCGCCAGGCGGCGACGCCGAGGCGCTCCACGGCGGGCGCGAACTGGTGCAGGAAGGAGATCTTCTCGTCCGGGGTGAGCCGTGCCAGCAGATCGTCGACGCGCTTCGCGAACGGCAGACGCGGATCGCGGAACGGCGGGGTGGGCGGCGAGTCAACGGTCACGAGAGGGTCCCCTTGCGCATGGAGCGGCTGACGCTTTCGAAGCGCTTCGATGCTCGATGCGCGGCAGCCGGAGTGTCAAGGTGCCGGGCGCAAACGGGGCCGACATCCCCGCGACACGACGAGGCGCGACCACGGGTTCGGGGCGCCCCGGACATCCGAGGAAACTTGGAATCGGCCCTTGTGTACCCCCAAGTGTTCACTTAACCTCGCAGCAACATCGAAGCGCTTCGACTGCTGCCCACGCACCACAGCGCTTCCGCTCAGCCGAACCACTGAAGACACCGCAGCCGACGGCCCACCGCCGGGTGTCCTGGTGCGCCATGAAGGGTTGACGCAATGACGCCGAACGCCGCCTCCTCCGCCCCCAGCAGGAGAAGCTTCCTCGCCTCCACCGCGGTCGCCGCCGCGGCGGTGGCCGGCGGACTGCCACTGCTCACCGCCTGCGGTGGCGGGCAGGAGGGACGCAAGGAAGGCACCACCTCGGGCAAGGCGGCCCAGAAGCTGCTCCCCGCGTACGTGGCATCGAGCGTCGTCGCCCCCGACATCCCCGCGAAGAACGGCTCCGCCGCCGGCTTCACCAAGGCCATCGCCCCGGACCGGCTCAAGACCTCCGTGCCGGAGAAGCTCGGCAGCGGCGGCGAGCTGACGATCATGGCACCGCTGTGGGGCACCCCGCCGGACAACGGCAACCCGTACTACAAGGCCATGAACGAGGCCATCGGCGTCCAGGCCAGGTGGCAGAACCAGGACGGCAACACCTACGACGAGAAGCTCGGCGCGATCCTCGCCTCCAGCGACATCCCGGACGTCGTGGTCGTCCCCGGCTGGAACCTGATGGGCAAGATCCCCAGCGCCGTCAACGCCAAGTTCGCCGACCTCGGCCCGTACCTGTCCGGTGACAAGGTCAAGGACTACCCCAACCTCGCCGCCGTCCCCACCGACGCCTGGCAGCGCTCCCTCTTCGGCGGCCGGCTGCGGGCCGTCCCGCTGCCCGCCCCCTACGTCACCAACATCGCGCCCTTCTACCGCAAGGACGTCTTCGACAAGCACGGCTGGCAGCCGCCCAGGACCACCGACGAGTTCCTGGCCTGGGCGAAGGAGGCCACCGACGCCAAGGGCGGGGTGTGGGCCTGCTCCGACATGAAGTGGACGGCGTTCAACGCCTTCGGCGTCTTCAACGGCAGCGACAAGGCGCTGTGGTGGAACCTCCGGGGCGGCAAGCTGGTCAACCGCGTCGAGACCGAGGAGTACCTCGAAGCCCTGGAGTGGGCCCGCAAGCTGTTCGCCGCCGGTGTGGTCCACCCCGACGACAAGGCCGGCAAGACCACCAACCCGGCCGGCACCCGCTTCACCGCCGGCAAACTCCTCGTCTACAACCAGGACCTGTCCGACTGGTTCGGCAAGACCTCCGAACAGCGCGCGCAGAACCCGGACTTCGAGATGGCCGCGATGGACGTCTTCACCCACGACGGCGGCGACCCCCTGCTGTGGGCCGTCCAGCCCTCCAACATCTTCACCTTCGTCAACAAGAAGGCGTCCGAGCAGAAGATCAAGGACTTCCTCGCCATCGCCAACTTCTGCGCCGCGCCCTACGGCACGAAGGAGCGCCTGCTCGCCGAGTACGGCGTCGAGGGCACCGACTTCACCCTGGACAAGGGCGTGCCCACCAAGACCACCAAGGGTGTCAACGAGGTCCTCGGCGCCTTCGACTACACCGGCAAACCCGCCGCGTACGTCGCCCACCCCGACTTCCCCGAGGTCACCCGGGGCATGGTCGAGTGGCAGCAGCGCATGGGCGCCTTCACCAGGAAGTCCTCCTTCTACGGCCTGACGATCACGGAACCCGGCCGCTGGTCCAACCTCGCCGACGACTTCGAGCAGCTGGAGGACGACGTCGTACGCGGCCGGAAGAAGATCGGCGACGTGCAGCAGGCGGTCTCCGAATGGAGGAAGCGGGGCGGCGACGACCTGCGCGACTGGTACCGCGAGCTGCTCGACGACACCGGATCGGCGAAGTGACCAGCACCGTGCCCCGCAGCAGGGCCGGCGCGAAGCGCACCCCGGCGGCGTCCGGGGGCGCCACCGGACGCCGCGAGCGCACCCGGGGACTCGGTCTGCGGAACAGGTTCCGGCGCGACCGCACCCTGATCCTGATGACCCTGCCCGTGGTGCTGCTGCTCCTGCTCTTCAACTACGTGCCGATCCTCGGCAACGTCGTCGCCTTCCAGGACTACGACCCCTACCTCAGCGACAACGGCTTCGTCGCCGTCTTCCAGAGCCCCTGGGTCGGCTTCGAGCAGTTCCAGCGCGTCTTCGAGGACTCCGGGTTCTGGCACGCCGTGCAGAACACGTTCGTCCTGTTCTTCCTCCAGCTGGTGCTGTTCTTCCCCATCCCCATCGCGCTGGCCCTGCTGATCAACAGCGTGATCCGGCCCCGGGTCCGCGCGGTCGCCCAGGCGATCATGTATCTGCCGCACTTCTTCTCCTGGGTGCTGGTCGTCACCGTCTTCCAGCAGATCTTCGGCGGCGCCGGCGTCCTCGCGCAGACCCTGCGCGAACACGGGCACCCGGGCTTCGACATCATGACCGACCCGTCGGTCTTCAAGTACCTGGTGACCGCCGAGATGGTCTGGAAGGACGCGGGCTGGGGCGTCATCGTCTTCCTCGCGGCCCTCGCCGCCGTCTCCCACGACCTGTACGAGGCCGCCGCGATGGACGGCGCCGGGCGCTGGCGCCGCATGTGGCACATCACGCTGCCCGCGCTGCGGCCGGTGATCGCCCTGCTGCTCGTGCTGCGCGTCGGCGACGCCCTCACCGTCGGCTTCGAGCAGTTCCTGCTCCAGCGGCAGGCGGTCGGCCCGGACGCCTCCGAGGTGCTCGACACGTACGTGTGGTGGAACGGCATCCGCAACCAGGACTTCAGCTACGCGGCGGCGGCCGGCCTGATCAAGGGCGTCGTCGGACTGACCCTCGTCCTCGTGGCGAACAAGGTGGCCCACCTGATGGGCGAGCAGGGGGTGTACGAGAAGTGAGCGCCGTGGTCGACCGGCCGGCGCCGGAGGGCGTGCGCGAGCGGAACCGGTGGGCCGCGCCGCCCCGGCCGGTCTGGGAGGAGGAGCCGGCGAAGGCCGGGCTCGCCGGGAAGGGACTGGTCCTCGGGATCGCGTGCTTCGCCGTGCTGTTCCCGCTGTGGATCGTGGTCGTCACCAGCCTGTCCCCGAAGAAGGTCATCGACGAGACGGGCGGACTCGTGGTGGTCCCCAAGGGCATCACGTTCGTCGCCTACCAGGAACTGCTCGGCGGCGGCCAGGTGCAGCGGGCCGCGCTGGTCAGCATCGGGGTGACCCTCGTCGGCACGCTGTTCAGCATGACGGTGTCGGTGCTGTGCGCGTACGGCCTGTCCCGGCGGGACTCGCTGGGCCACCGGTGGATCCTCATGGCCCTGCTCGCCACGATGTTCTTCGGCGCCGGGCTCATCCCGACGTACCTGCTGGTGCAGGCGCTCGGGCTCACCGACACCTATCTGGCGCTGATCCTGCCGAGCGCGGTGAGCGTGTTCAACATCCTGGTGCTGCGCGGGTTCTTCATGGGCATCTCGCCCGAACTCGTCGACAGCGCGCGGATCGACGGGGCGGGGGACTGGCGGATCCTGTGGCGGATCGTGCTGCCGCTGTCCCGGGCCGTGCTGGCGGTGATCACGCTGTTCTACGCGGTCGGGTACTGGAGTGCCTGGTTCAACGCGTCGATCTATCTGACCGACCAGAAGAAGATGCCGCTGCAGAACGTGATGATCCAGCTGGTGCAGAAGCAGGAACGGCCGGTGGGGCTGTCGGCCCAGATCAACACCGGGCAGCTGTCGCCGCTGGCCATCCAGATGGCGGTGATGGTGCTGGCCCTGCTGCCGGTGGCCGTCCTCTCCCCGTTCGTCCAGAAGCATTTCCGCAAGGGGATGCTGACGGGAGCGGTGAAGGGGTAACCGGGGCGCCTATGGAAGGGGGCGGTGCGGTGCGTCGGCGACTGCGGGTCCGTCGTGGCTGATCGCGCGGTTCCCCGCGCCCCTTACGGGGCACGGCCCCACTTGGCTGCGGGCAGCCGTGCCGCTAGGGGCGGCACGGGTGGGCGCAGCGGACCCCGCCAGCGCCGGTAAGCGTCCCACCCCCACCCCAGCCCCCGTACCGGACCACCCACCAAGACTCCCCAGCCGAGGTATCCCATGCCCACCCGCAGAACCGTCCTCGCCGCGGCGGCGGCCGCCGCCGCACTGGCAGGCATGCCCACCCACGTACACGCGGCCGAGCCCAAGAGGCACACGTACCGCTGGCGCACCGCGGTGATCGGCGGCACGGGATTCGTCACCGGCCTCCTCTTCCACCCCACCACCCCCGGCCTGGCCTACGCCCGCACCGACATCGGCGGTGCCTACCGCTGGGACCGGGACACCGACCGCTGGACCCCCCTGACCGACCACCTCGGCTGGGACGACTGGAACCTGCTCGGCGTGGAGGCCCTGGCCGTCGACCCGGCCCACCCCGGCCGGCTGTACCTGGCGCTCGGCACGTACACCCAGCCCTGGGCCGGCAACGGAGCCCTCCTGCGCTCCGAGGACCGCGGCCGCACCTGGCACCGCGCCGGCCTCCCCGTCCCGCTCGGCGCCAACGAGGACGGCCGCGGCACCGGCGAACGGCTCCTCGTCGACCCCCGCGACAGCGACACCCTGTGGCTCGGCACCCGCCATGACGGCCTGCTCAAGTCGACCGACAGGGGCGAGTCCTGGCAGAGGCAGTCCGGGTTCCCCGGCACGCCGAGCGGCAGCGGCCAGGGCGTCACCCTGCTCGTCGCCGCCGGCCGTACCCTCTACGCCGGCTGGGGCGACGGCGACGGCACCCCCGCGCACCCGAACCTGTACCGCACCACCGACGGCACCACCTGGGAGGCCGTCCCCGGACAGCCCGCCGGCGCCTCCGCCAGGATCCCCGTCCGCGCCGCCCACGACGCCCGCGCCCACGCGCTGTACGTCACCTACGCCGACGCGGCCGGCCCCAACGGGCAGAGCACCGGCAGCGTGCACAGGCTGGACACGGCCACCGGCGCCTGGACCGACGTCACCCCGGTCGTCCCGGGCCCCACCGACACCTTCGGCTACGGCGGCATCGCCGTGGCCGCCGGCCGGCCGGGCACGGTCGTCGTGTCCACCAACAACCGCTGGTCGGCGGTCGACACCCTGTACCGCAGCACCGACGGCGGCCGCAGCTGGGTCTCCCTGAAGGACACCGCCGTCGTCGACGTGTCCGAGACGCCGTACCTCGACTGGGGCGCGGACGAGCCGAAGTTCGGGTGGTGGATCCAGGCCGTCGCCGTGGACCCGCACGACGGCGCGCACATCCTCTACGGCACCGGCGCCACCGTCTTCGGCACCCGCGACCTCGTCCACTGGGCGCCCCGGGTGCGCGGCCTGGAGGAGACCTCGGTCCGGCAGCTGATCTCGCCGCCCGCCGGCCAGGCCCACCTGATCAGCGGCAACGGGGACATCGGGGTGCTGTACCACGAACGGCTGACCGCGTCCCCGAGGACCGGCATGGCCACGAACCCCGTCTTCGGCACGGCGACCGGACTCGCGCTGGCCGCGGCGAAACCGTCGTACGTCGTGCGCACCGGATGGGGCGACCACGGCAACGGCGCCTCCTCCACCGACGGCGGACGCACCTGGACGCCCTTCCCGGCCCAGCCCGCCCCCGCCAAGGACGCCCCCGGCCCCATCGCCGTCGGTGCCGACGGCAGCGTGCTGCTGTGGACCTTCGTGCACGGGGACGGGACCACGTATCCGGCCCACCGGTCGGCGGACGGCGGGCGCACCTGGGCCGAGGTGCCCTCCTTCCCCAAGGGCGCCACCCCGGTCGCCGACCCCGTCGACCCGGCCGCCTTCTACGCCTACGACACCGCCACCGGCACCCTGTACGGCAGTACCGACCACGGACGTACCTTCACCGCCCGGTACGGGCGACTGCCGTCCGGGGACAGCCAGTTCCAGCTGGCCGTGGCGCCGGGGCGGACGGGCGACCTGTGGGTGAGCGGCAAGGAGAACGGGCTGTACCGGTCCACCGACGCGGGGACGGCCTTCACCAAGGCCGAGGGGATCCGCGCCTCGTACACCGTCGGGTTCGGCAAGGCCGCCCCCGGCGCCCGCCACCCGGCCGTCTACCACGTGGGCGCGCCGACCGGCTCCGGCGTGGCCGTCCTGCGCTCCGACGACGGCGGCCGCACCTGGGTCCGCATCAACGACGACGCCCACCAGTGGGGCTGGACCGGACAGGCCGTCACCGGCGACCCGCGCCGGTACGGCCGGGTCTACCTCGCCACCAACGGGCGGGGCATCCAGTACGGGGAGCCCGCATGAAGCCGACCCTCGCCGACGCGACCCGGGGCCGCATCCTCTTCGGCGGCGACTACAACCCCGAGCAGTGGCCGGAGGAGACCTGGCACGAGGACGTCCGGCTGATGAAGGAGGCCGGGGTCAACTCCGCGACGGTCGGGGTGTTCTCCTGGTCCCGGCTCGAACCGGAACCGGGCGCCAGGGAGTTCGGCTGGCTCGACCGGCTGATGGACCTCCTGCACGAGCACGGCGTCGGGGTCGTCCTCGCCACGCCCACCTCCGCCCCGCCGCCCTGGCTGGGCCGGCTGCACCCGGACACCCTGCCCCGGGACGCCGACGGGCGGACCGAATGGTGGGGCGGGCGGCAGCACTTCTCGCACTCCAGCGCCACCTACCGCCGGTACGCCGCCGCCATCACCGAGGACCTGGCCGCCCGCTACGGCGGCCACCCGGCGCTCACCCTGTGGCACATCAACAACGAGTACTGCACCTTCGACTACGGCGACGAGGCCGCCGCCGCCTTCCGCCGCTGGCTGCGGGAGAAGTACGGCTCCCTGGACGCCCTCAACGCGGCCTGGGGCACCGACTTCTGGAGCCAGGGCTACGACACGTGGGACGGCATCCTGCCGCCGCGCCGGCCGCACTACCTGAAGAACCCCGGCCAGGTGCTGGACTTCCGGCGGTTCACCTCCGACATGCTCCTGGAGTGCTGCACCGCCGAACGGGACATCATCCGCCGGCACACCCCGCACCTGCCGGTGACCACCAACTTCATGCCGCTGTGGACCGGGCAGGACGGCTGGCGCTGGGCCCGCGAGGAGGACGTCGTCTCCGTCGACCTGTACCCCGACCCGCGCGACCCGCTGGGCGCGCAGGCCGGCGCGCTGGTGCAGGACCTCACCCGGTCGCAGGCGCGCGGGCCGTGGATGCTGATGGAACAGGCGGCCGGGCCGGTCAACTGGCGCGGGGTGAACCACCCCAAGCCGCACGGCCTGAACCGGCTGTGGTCCCTCCAGGCCGTCGCCCGCGGCGCGGACGCCGTCTGCTACTTCCAGTGGCGCCAGTCCCGGCAGGGCGCCGAGAAGTTCCACTCCGGGATGGTCAGCCACGCGGGACCCGAGGGGCGTACGTTCCAGGAGGTCAAGCGGCTCGGCGCCGACCTCGCCCGCATCGCGGACCAGGTGTCCGGCACCCGGATCACCGCCGACGTGGCGATCCTGCACGACTGGCACTCCTGGTGGGCCGGGGACCACGAAGGGCGCCTGTCGACGCGGGGCGACCTGCCCGAGGTGCTCACCGCCTGGCACCGCGCCCTGTGGGAGGCCCACCTCACCGCCGACTTCGCCCACCCGGAGGACGACCTGTCGGGCTACCGGCTCGTCGTCGCCCCGCAGCTGTACCTCCTCACCGACTCCGCCGTGGCGAACCTCCTCGCGTACACCGCTGAGGGCGGCACCCTCGTCTGCGGCTTCCTCACCGGGATCGTCGACGAGGACGACCGGGTCCGCCCCGGCGGTATGGACGCCCGGCTGCGCGAGCTGTTCGGCATCCGCACCCTGCACGAGTGGTGGCCGCTCCAGGCGGGGGAGACCGTCGAGTGCGAGGGCTTCCGCGGCACGCTGTGGTCGGAGGAGATCGAGCCGGAGCCCGGCGCCGCCGAGACCGTGCCCTACCGGGGCGGGGAACTCGACGGGCTGCCCGCCGTGCTGCGCCGCAACCGCGCCTGGTACCTGTCCACGCTGCCCGAACCGGAGGCGCTGCGCTCCCTGCTGGCCGGCATCGCCGCCGGGGCCGGGGTCCGGCCGGTGCTGGACGGGCTGCCGCGGGGGGTGGAGGCGGTGCGCCGGGGCGACCTGCTGTTCCTGCTGAACCACGGGCGGGAACCGGTCACCGTCCCGGTCCCGGGCACCCACCGCGACCTGCTCGGCGACGCGGATGTCACGGACACGGTCACCCTCGGCCGCTACGGCGTGGCGGTGCTGCGGTCATGAGCGCCACCCCGGTCCACGGCACCTGGGAGCCGGCTCCGGCCGCGCGCTGGGAGGACGCCTTCCTGAGCGGCAACGGCCACCACGGCGCCCTCGTGTCCGGTGATCCGGCCGATGAGCGGGTCATCGTCACCCAGCACACCCTGGTGCGGCCCAACGGCGGCGAACACGCCCGGCCGCCCCGGCTGGCCGCCGCCCTCCCGGAGGTCCAGGACCGGCTGCTCGCCGGGCACCTCACCGCCGCCGAGGCGCTCACCGACGGCCGCCCGCTCCAGTGGGTGCAGCCCTTCCACCCCGCCTTCCAGGTCCGGGTGCGCCGGCCGGCGGGCCGTGGCCGCGAGGTGCGCCGGGCCGTCGACTTCGCCAGCGGCGAGGTCACGGCGGCGGGACGCGGCGCCGTGAGCCGCGTCTTCGTCTCCCGCGCCGACGACGTGATCGTGCACGAGGTCAGCGCCGGCGACCTCCACCTCACCCTGGACCACCGGCTGCCGGGCGCCCCGGCCGGGCTGCGGGTCGGGCACGGCGTGCTGCTCACCCCCGAGGGCGCCGTGCTCAGCCTGCGCGTCAGGTACCCGGACAGCGACCGCGCCTACACCGGCGTCACCCTCGTCGCCGTCACCGGCGGCCGGACGGAACTCACCCCGCCCGGCGTCCGCGTCACCGGCTGCCGCTCCGCACTCCTGCTCACCAGGGTGCTGCGGCACACCGGCGAGGCGGACGTCGGCGCCGAGTCCCGGCACCTCCAGGACCTGCTCGACGGCACCGAACGCCCCTACGACGGCCTGCTCGCCCGCCACCTGGACCGGCACCGCGCCGCCTACCTGCGGGTCACCCTGGACCTCGGCGCCGACCCGGACGAACGCGCCCTGCCCGGCTCCGAGCTGCTGCGGCGCCCGCACAGCCCGGCCCTGCTGGAGCGGCTGTTCGCGGCCGGCCGCTACCACCTGCTCTCCAGCAGCGGCCACCACCCGCCCCGGCTCACCGGACTGTGGACCGGCGACTGGGACACCGCCTGGTCCGGCGCGTTCACCACCAACGCCAACCTCAATCTCCAGACCGCCGCCGCGCCCGCCGCCGCCCTGCCCGAGGTCACCGAGGCGCTGGCCGGCTTCGTCGCCCGGCAGCTGCCGGACTGGCGGGCCAACGCCCGCGCGGTCTTCGGCACCCGAGGCGCGGTCGCGCCCGCGCACAGCGACGGCGAGTCCGGGCTGACGTACCACTTCAGCCGCGAGTACCCGCTGCACCTGTGGACCGCCGGCGCCGACTGGCTGCTCAAGCCGCTGGTCGACCACGACGAGATCCAGGGCACGCGGGACCCGCGCACCGCCGCCGCCCTCGCCGAGGCCGCCCTCTTCTACGAGGACTTCCTCACCCGCACCGACGCCGACGGCCACCTGGCGATCGTGCCCTCCTACTCGCCGGAGAACCGCCCCGCGAACGGCAGCTGGGGCGCGGTCAACGCGGCCATGGACCTCTCCGCCGCCCGCCACACCCTGCACACCGCCGCCCGCTACCACCCCGAACGGGCGGACGGCTGGCGGGCGTTGGCCGACCGGCTGCCCTCGCACCGGATCAACGCCGACGGCGCCCTCGCCGAATGGGCCTGGCCCGGCCTGCACGACCGTTACGACCACCGCCACCTCAGCCACCTGTACGGCGTCTGGCCCCTGGAGGAGATCACCCCGTACGACACCCCGCGCCTGGCCGCCGCCGCCCACCGGGCGCTTCAGCTGCGCGGCGCGGAGAACGACTCCGCCCACGGCCATCTCCACCACGCCCTGATCGCCGCCCGGCTCCGCGACCCCGAGCGCGCCGGACACGCCCTGCGCCGGGTCCTCGACGGCGACTTCTTCCACGCCTCCCTGATGAGCGCCCACTACCCCCGCCGCGACGTCTACAACGCGGACGCCGCGCACACCCTCCCCGGCGTGCTCATCGAGACGCTCGTCCAGTCCACCCCGGACCGCCTGATCCTGCTCCCGGCGGTCCCGGACAGCTGCCCGCGCGGCGAACTGCGCGGCGTCCGCACCCGGTTCGGCGCCGAGGTCGACCTCGCCTGGGGCCCGGACGGTGCCCGGGCGGTCGTCCGGCCCGGCCGCACCCACCGCGTCGAACTGCGGACTTCCTCCGGCACCGAACCCCTCGACCTGGTCGCCGGAGAAGCCCGCGTCCTCACCCTGAGGACGCGGTGAACCTCCCCACACCCCCACCCATGGAAGGGACACCATGGCAACGAGCACCATCGGCAGGGTCGCCAAGGCCCTGCTCGCCCCCGCACTCGCCCTCGGCGCCACCGTCGGCCTGGCCTCGGCGCCCGCCTCCGCCGCCGTCTGGAGCACCTGCGACCAGTGGGGCAACACCACGCTGAACGGCTACACCCTCTACAACAACATCTGGGGATCCGGCGCCGGCGGCCAGTGCGTCTGGGCCAACTCCGGCACCAACTGGGGCGTGCACGCCGACCACCCCAACACCGGCGGCATCAAGTCCTACCCCAACGCCAAGAAGGTGATCAACAAGCCGATCACCTCCCTGACCTCGCTCACCAGCGCCTACAACGTCACCGTTCCGGCGTCCGGCGCGTACAACACGTCGTACGACATCTGGGACACGGACTACGACTACGAGATCATGCTCTGGGTCAACAAGACCGGCCCCGTCGGCCCCCTCGGCACCTCGCAGGGCAACGTCACCCTGGGCGGTCACACCTGGACCGTCTACAAGGGCAGCAACGGCGCCAACGAGGTCTTCTCCTTCATCCGCACCTCCAACTCCAGCTCGGGCACGGTCAACATCCTCCCGATCCTGAAGTGGATCAAGGACACCAAGGGCTGGTTCGGCAACGAGACCATCGGCGATGTCCAGTTCGGCTACGAGATCACGTCCTCGTCCGGCGGCCTGGACTTCACCACCAACAACCTGACCGTCAGCGGCGGCTGAGCGGCCGGGGCCGGCCCCTCCGGCGGGGGCCGGCCCCCTCGGCGTCAGGGCGCGGCCGGGGCCGGTCCCGAACTCGCCCGGCGCGTCAGCTCGGGCGCGAGCAGCACGACCTCGTCGCCGCCGCGCCCGTCCAGCTTGGCCACCAGGTGCTCCACGGCCCGCCGGCCCATCTCCTGGGCGGGGATGGCCACCGAGGTCAGCCGCACCGAGGCCTGCACGGCGACCTGGTCCGGGCAGACGGCCACCACGGACACGTCCTCCGGGACGGCCCGGCCCTGCTGGCGCAGCAGCGCGAGCAGCGGCTCCACCGCCGACTCGTTCTGCACCACGAACCCGGTCGTCGCCGGGCGCTCGTCGAAGACCCGGGCCAGGGTGAGGGCCATCGCGTCGTACCCGCCCTCGCACGGCCGGTGCAGCAGCCGCACGCCCGCCCGGCGGGCCCCGGAGCGCAGCCCGTCCAGGGTGCGTTCGGCGAAGCCGGTGTGCCGTTCGTAGACCGCCGGGGCCTCGCCGATGACGGCGACGTCACGGTGCCCGAGGCCGGCCAGATGCTCCACGCACAGCGCGCCGGTCGCGCTCCAGTCCAGGTCCACGCAGGTCAGACCGCCCGCGTCGGCGGGCAGGCCGATCAGCACGGACGGCTGGTCGGTGCCCCTGAGCAGCGGCAGCCGCTCGTCCTCCAGCTCCACGTCCATCAGGATCATCGCGTCGGCCAGCCCGCTGCCGGTGACCCGGCGCACCGCGTCGGGGCCCTCCTCGCCGGTGAGCAGCAGGACGTCGTAGCCGTGCGTGCGGGCGGTGGTGGCCACCGCGATGGCGATCTCCATCATCACCGGTACGTACATGTCGGTGCGCAGCGGGATCATGAGGGCGATGATGTTCGACCGTTTGCCGGCCAGGGCGCGGGCGCCGGCGTTCGGGTGGTAGCCGAGTTCCCGGATGCTCTGCTCGACCCGGTGCCGGGTGGTGGCGGAGATGGACCGCTTGCCGCTGAGGACATAGCTCACCGTGCTCGCCGAGACTCCGGCGTGCTGGGCGACCTCGGCGAGGGTGACCATCCGCTCTCCAAGCTTTGTGAAGCGCTTCGACACTGCGCCATTGCCGACAGGGTGGGTGAGGGTGCGATCGACCCTAGCTTCAGGGAACCCGGGGTGTCCAGAGGCTGTCGAAGCGCTTCGACAGCGTTTCCCGGCCATGGGGCGGTCGCCGCCGCGCCGGGCGACGGCCACCGGGGCTCCACGCTAACGCCGGGCGACCCCCGCCCCGGTGGCGGGGGCCGCCCGTTTCGGGTACCAACGATCCAAGGGCACCGGTCGGTGCCGAACGGTCCCGGCCGTCCCTCTTCGCGGCGAGGTGAGCCTCGATGTCCGCCACCACCACCCCACGCACCACCGTCACCGAGCGCGAGGCCCGCCAGGTGGCGGAGGCCGCCCGGCAGCGGGACTGGCGGGGCCCCAGCTTCGCCAAGGAGCTGTTCCTCGGGCGCTTCCGGCTCGACCTCATCCACCCCCACCCGCTGCCCGACGAGGAGTCCGTCCGGCGCGGCGAGGAGTTCCTGGCGAGACTGCGCGCCTTCTGCGAGACGGTGATCGACCCCGCCCGCATCGAGCGCGAGGCCCGCATCCCCGACGAGGTCGTGGCGGGCCTGAGGGAACTCGGCGCCCTCGGCATGAAGATCGGCCCCGAGTACGGCGGTCTCGGCCTCTCCCAGCTGTACTACAACAAGGCCCTCGCCCTGGTCGGCTCCGTCAGCCCCGCCGTCGGCGCGCTGCTCTCCGCCCACCAGTCGATCGGTGTGCCGCAGCCGCTGAAGCTCTTCGGCACGCGGGAGCAGAAGGAGGCCTTCCTGCCCCGCTGCGCCCGCACCGACATCTCCGCGTTCCTGCTCACCGAGCCGGACGTGGGCTCCGACCCGGCCCGCCTCGCCACCACGGCCGTGCCCGAGGGCGACGCGTACGTCCTCGACGGGGTGAAGCTGTGGACCACCAACGGGGTGGTCGCCGATCTGCTGGTCGTGATGGCACGGGTGCCGAAGTCCGAGGGGCATCCGGGCGGCATCACCGCGTTCGTGGTGGAGGCCGCCTCCGAGGGCGTCACCGTGGAGCACCGCAATGCCTTCATGGGCCTGCGCGGCATAGAGAACGGCGTCACCCGCTTCCACCGCGTCAGGGTCCCGGCGGCGAACCGGATCGGCCCCGAGGGCACCGGTCTGAAGATCGCGCTCACCACGCTCAACACCGGCCGGCTGTCCCTGCCCGCGATGTGCGCGGGCGCCGGCAAGTGGTGTCTGAAGATCGCCCGCGAGTGGGCGGCGGAGCGCGAGCAGTGGGGCAAGCCGGTGGCGCTGCACGAGGCCGTCGGCTCGAAGATCGCGTTCATCGCGGCGACCACGTTCGCCCTGGAGGCCGTCCTCGACCTCTCCTCGCAGATGGCCGACGAGGACCGCCGCGACATCCGCATCGAGGCCGCCCTCGCCAAGCTCTACGGCTCCGAGATGGCCTGGAAGATGGCCGACGAACTGGTCCAGATCCGCGGCGGACGCGGCTACGAGACCGCCGAGTCCCTGCGGGCGCGCGGCGAACGCCCGGTCCCGGCCGAGCAGATCCTGCGCGACCTGCGCATCAACCGCATCTTCGAGGGCTCCACGGAGATCATGCACCTGCTGATCGCCCGGGAGGCCGTGGACGCCCACCTCTCGGTCGCCGGTGATCTGATCGACCCGGACACGTCCCTGGCCGACAAGGCGCGGGCCGGCGCGCACGCGGGCGTTTTCTACGCCGGATGGCTCCCGAGACTCCTCGCGGGGCCCGGCCAGCTACCCCGGTCGTACGGCGAGTTCCGGCACGGCACGGACCTGTCCGGGCACCTGCGCTACGTCGAGCGCACCGCCCGCAGACTCGCCCGCTCCACCTTCTACGGCATGTCCCGCTGGCAGGGCCGGCTGGAGTCCAGGCAGGGCTTCCTCGGCCGGATCGTGGACATCGGCGCCGAGCTGTTCGCGATGAGCGCGGCCTGCGTGCGCGCGGAGCGGCTGCGCGCCGAGGGCCCGCACGGCCGCGAGGCCTACCAGCTCGCCGACGCCTTCTGCCGCCAGGCCCGCATCCGCGTCGGCGAACTGTTCACCCGGCTGTGGACCAACACCGACGACCCGGACCGAAGGCTGGTCGGAGCGGTCCTCGCCGGCTCCCACACCTGGCTGGAGGAGGGCGTCCTCGACCCGTCGGGCGAGGGCCCGTGGATCGCCAGCGCGACCCCCGGACCCTCGGAACACGAGAACGCCCGCCGTCCGTACGGGAGTTAGCAGTACTTGTCGCTCGGGTCCCGGGTCGTCCAGGAGCAGGAGGCGACCTTGCCGCCGTTCGCCTTGGTCAGGGTGGCCGTGTCCTTGTCGTTGTTCCAGACGTAGGCGCGGCGGCCCTGGTACTTGTCGGAGGCGGTGTCCGAGCCGCTGCCGGTGTGGATCTTCAGGTACTTCCCGGCGCCGATCTTGACGTTCGGGAAGACGTACTTGTGGTTGGAGGCGTCCTTCAGCACCCAGCCCTTGAGCGAGACGGCCCGCCCGCCGGTGTTCTTCAGCTGCACCCACTCGCCGTTCAGGCTCTTGTTGGAGCGGTTGTCCTTGCCGGGGCTGTCGAACCACACGTGGTGGATCTTCACGCCCCCGGCGGCCTCGGCCGGGGTGCTGAGCAGGGTGCCGGTGAGCAGGGCCGCGCCGGCGAGCGCGGGCAGGGCGGCGCGGAGGCGCACAGTGCGCATGGAGATATCCCCCCAGGATGTCGTCCGTGAAGTCATGCGGAACGAAGTGTTTATCACATGATCTTCATGGCGGTTTCACAAGGGGAATCCCGGCCGGCGCACCCACCCGGGGGACGCGCTGTCCGGGCCGCCGCCGCTTGCCGCAACAATGGGAGGATGACCGACAGTCCCGCCCATCCGGCACCCCTCGCCGACCCGCACCTCGTCTACGACCCCGCCGCCGGCGACGGACCCAAGGACGTGGTGATCCTCGGCTCCACCGGATCCATCGGCACCCAGGCCATCGACCTCGTGCTGCGCAACCCCGACCGCTTCCGGGTCACCGCCCTGTCCGCGAACGGCGGGCGGGTGGCCCGCCTGGCCGAGCAGGCGCACCGGCTGCGGGTGCGGACCGTGGCGGTCGCCCGCGAGGACGTCGTACCCGCGCTGCGCGAGGCGCTCACCGCCGCGTACGGCACCGAGCCGCTGCCCGAGATACTCGCCGGGCCCGACGCGGCCACCCAGGTCGCCGCCTCCGACTGCCACACCGTCCTCAACGGCATCACCGGCTCCATCGGCCTCGCCCCGACCCTGGCCGCCCTGGAGGCGGGCCGCACCCTCGCGCTCGCCAACAAGGAGTCGCTGATCGTCGGCGGCCCGCTGGTCACCGCGCTCGCCAAGCCCGGCCAGATCATCCCGGTGGACTCCGAGCACGCGGCCCTGTTCCAGGCTCTCGCCGCCGGTACCCGGGCCGACGTCCGCAAGCTCGTCGTCACCGCCTCCGGCGGCCCCTTCCGCGGCCGGACCAGGGCCGAGCTGGCCGGTGTCACCGTGCGCGACGCCCTCGCCCACCCCACCTGGGCGATGGGCCCGGTGATCACCGTCAACTCCGCGACGCTGGTCAACAAGGGACTGGAGGTCATCGAGGCCCACCTGCTGTACGACATCCCCTTCGACCGCATCGAGGTGGTCGTGCACCCCCAGTCGTACGTCCACTCGATGGTCGAGTTCACCGACGGGTCCACGATCGCCCAGGCGACGCCCCCCGACATGCGCGGGCCGATCGCCATCGGCCTCGGCTGGCCCGAACGGGTCCCCGACGCCGCCCCCGCCTTCGACTGGAGCAAGGCGTCCACCTGGGAATTCTTCCCGCTGGACAACGAGGCCTTCCCCTCGGTGAACCTCGCCCGGCACGTGGGGCGGCTCGCGGGCACGGCCCCGGCGGTGTTCAATGCGGCCAACGAGGAGTGCGTCGCCGCCTTCCTGGACGGCGCGCTGCCCTTCAACGGGATCGTGGAGACCGTCACCCGGGTGGTCGAGGAGCACGGCACCCCGGTCACGGGAACCTCGCTCACCGTGTCGGACGTCCTCGAAGCGGAGACCTGGGCCCGCGCCCGGGCCCGCGAACTCACAGCCACGACGGCGACCGCGGAGGCGCGTGCATGACGACCTTGATGTTCATCCTCGGCATAGTGGTCTTCGCGGTGGGCCTGCTCGTCTCGATCGCCTGGCACGAGCTGGGGCACCTGTCCACGGCCAAGCTCTTCGGCATCCGCGTCCCGCAGTACATGGTCGGCTTCGGCCCGACCATCTGGTCACGCAAGAAGGGCGAGACCGAGTACGGCATCAAGGCCATCCCGGCCGGCGGCTACATCCGCATGATCGGCATGTTCCCGCCCGACGACCAGGGCCGGGTCACCGCCCGCTCCACCTCCCCCTGGCGCGGCATGATCGAGGACGCCAGAGCGGCGTCCTTCGAGGAACTGAAGCCCGGCGACGAGACGCGCATGTTCTACACGCGCAAACCGTGGAAACGGGTCATCGTCATGTTCGCCGGGCCCTTCATGAACCTCGTCCTCGCGATCGGCCTGTTCTTCTCCGTGCTCATGGGCTTCGGCGTCCAGCAGCAGACCACCACCGTCGCCTCCGTCTCGCCCTGCGTCATCGCCCAGAGCGAGAACCGCGACACCTGCGCGAAGACCGACAAGCCCTCCCCGGCCCAGGCCGCCGGCCTCCGCACCCGCGACAGGATCGTCTCCTTCGACGGCCGGCCCACCAAGGACTGGGACACCCTCTCCGACCTCATCCGGGACAGCGCCGGGAAGACCGTGCCGATCGTGGTCGAGCGCGACGGCAGGCAGCTCACCCTGCACGCCAGGATCGCCACGAACCTGGTCGCCAAGAAGGACGCCGGCGGCGGCTACGTCCAGGGCAAGTACGTCGAGGCCGGCTTCCTCGGCTTCGGCGCCGCCACCGGCGTGGTCACGATGGACTTCGACGACTCCGTGGCCTGGATGACCGACCGGGTCGGCGACGCCGTCGCGTCCCTCGCCGACCTGCCCGGCAAGATCCCCGCCCTGTGGGACGCCGCCTTCGGCGACGGCCCGCGCGAACCGGACTCCCCGGTGGGCATCGTGGGCGCCGCCCGCATCACCGGCGACATCGCCACCCTGGACATCCCCGCCTCCCAGCAGGTGGCGATGTTCGTGATGATGCTCGGGATGTTCAACCTCTCCCTCTTCCTGTTCAACATGCTCCCGCTGCTGCCGCTCGACGGCGGGCACATCGCGGGCGCCCTGTGGGAGGCCCTCAGGCGGAACCTGGCCCGGGTGCTGCGCCGGCCCGACCCCGGCCCGTTCGACGTCGCCAAGCTGATGCCGGTGGCGTACGTGGTGGCCGGGATCTTCGTCTGCTTCACCGTCCTGGTGCTGATCGCGGACCTCGTCAACCCGGTGAAGATCTCCTAGCCATCCGGTGTTCACGCGGCCCGGAACCCCTTCCGGTCCCGGGCCGCGTGCGACCGCGCCGGATCACGGGTGTGATGTGTGGCGCCCGGCCCGGTGCCGTAATCTCGGACCCTGGAGCCCGCCGTATACGGGACCGGATCCTGAACCACGACTTGGGGTTGCACAGCAGATGACTGCGATTTCTCTCGGCATGCCGTCCGTTCCGACCAGGCTCGCCGAGCGTCGGAAGAGCCGGCAGATCCAGGTCGGAAGCGTGGCGGTCGGCGGGGACGCGCCGGTCTCGGTCCAGTCGATGACCACCACCCGCACGTCCGACATCGGCGCCACCCTCCAGCAGATCGCCGAGCTGACCGCCTCCGGCTGCCAGATCGTCCGTGTGGCGTGTCCCACCCAGGACGACGCCGACGCCCTCGCCACGATCGCGAAGAAGTCGCAGATCCCGGTCATCGCCGACATCCACTTCCAGCCCAAGTACGTCTTCGCCGCCATCGAGGCCGGCTGCGCCGCGGTCCGCGTCAACCCCGGCAACATCAAGCAGTTCGACGACAAGGTCAAGGAGATCGCCAAGGCCGCCAAGGACCACGGCACCCCGATCCGGATCGGCGTCAACGCCGGCTCCCTGGACCGGCGCCTGCTCCAGAAGTACGGCAAGGCGACCCCCGAGGCGCTGGTCGAGTCGGCCCTGTGGGAGGCGTCCCTCTTCGAGGAGCACGACTTCCGGGACATCAAGATCTCCGTCAAGCACAACGACCCGGTCGTGATGATCGAGGCCTACCGCCAGCTCGCCGAGCAGTGCGACTACCCGCTGCACCTCGGCGTCACGGAGGCCGGCCCCGCCTTCCAGGGCACGATCAAGTCGGCGGTCGCCTTCGGCGCGCTGCTGTCGCAGGGCATCGGCGACACCATCCGCGTCTCCCTCTCGGCCCCGCCGGTCGAGGAGATCAAGGTCGGCATCCAGATCCTGGAGTCCCTGAACCTGCGCCAGCGCGGCCTGGAGATCGTCTCCTGCCCGTCCTGCGGCCGCGCCCAGGTCGACGTCTACAAGCTCGCCGAAGAGGTCACGGCGGGCCTGACCGGCATGGAGGTCCCGCTCCGCGTCGCCGTCATGGGCTGCGTCGTCAACGGCCCCGGCGAGGCCCGCGAGGCCGACCTCGGTGTCGCCTCCGGCAACGGCAAGGGCCAGATCTTCGTCAAGGGCGAGGTCATCAAGACCGTCCCCGAGTCCAAGATCGTGGAAACCCTCATCGAGGAGGCCATGAAGCTGGCCGAGCAGATGGAGCAGGACGGCGTGGCCTCGGGCGAGCCGTCGGTGTCGGTAGCGGGCTGACCCCCGTACCCGCCCTTGTTCCCGTGAGTCCCGTCACCGCCCGGTGGCGGGACTCAGCCGTACCCCGGCCCACAGGTCTTGCCCGGCTGCCCCGGCGCGACGCCCCACTTGTCGGCGAGCGGCCGGACTCGTCACACGGCTCCCGCACCTCGGGCAGCCGCTCGGCCCGCGTGTCGGACACGCTTCCGGTCTTCGGGCGGCTGTCGAAGCGAGTGCGGACACAGGCGGCCACGGAACGCGCCGAACTGGGCCGCCTCACCGGCTACTCGGCGGCGACCCTCGCGTCGTTCGAGCAGGGCGCTGACCGACTTCGTCGAGGAGAGGGAGAGGGCGCGGTATCCGGCGTTCTTCCAGGACGCGGCGGTGCTGGAGAAGAAGGCGGTGGCGGTGCACTTCTTCGGTGTGCAGACCGTGCCTGGTCCGAGGAAGCGGTACTACGGCGGCGACTGGGCGGTACGTCTCGTACGTGCTGAGGCCCTGTCGCCACGGAAGTCACTGGCCCTCGCAGAGGAAATGCTGGAAGAGGTATGAACGGGCCGGCGTGGTTCGAGAGCGGCTACAGCGACGGCGAGGGCGGCGAATGCGTAGAGGTGGCCGCCTGCCCCACCACCATCCACGTCCGGGACTCCGAGCACGACCCCGCCACCGCCCCCACCCTCGCGGTGCCGACGGCGGCCTGGGACGCGTTCGTCGGGTTCGTCCGGCGTCCGTGAATCGATCTCGCTCCCGCGGCGAGGCGCTGCGCAGGTCCAGGAGGTACAGTGCCGGGACCAGCAGAACCCCACCGTGAGGCCCCGTAGTGTTGACCCAGACCACAACCCGGGTCCTGGAACCGAGTGACCTGGACGCGGCGCTCGCCGTGCTCGATCGTGAGCCGGTCGCCAACGCCTTCGTGGCCTCCCGGGTCCAGGTCGCCGGCCTCGACCCCTGGCGGCTCGGCGGCGAGATATGGGGCTGGTACGAGGATGGCATGCTCACGTCCCTGTGCTACGCGGGCGCCAACCTCGTCCCCATCTGCGCCACCCCCCGCGCCGTCCGCGCCTTCGCCGACCGCGCCCGCCGGGCCGGCCGCCGCTGCTCCTCCATCGTCGGCCCCGCCGACGCCACCGCCGAGCTCTGGCGGCTGCTGGAGCCGCACTGGGGCCCGGCCCGGGACGTCCGCGCCCGCCAGCCGCTGATGGTCACCGACCGCATGCCCGACGACATCGCCCCCGACCCGTACGTCCGTCGCGTCCGCAAGGACGAGATGGAGACGATCATGCCGGCGTGCGTGGCGATGTTCACCGAGGAGGTCGGCGTCTCCCCGCTCTCCGGTGACGGCGGCCTGCTCTACCAGGCCCGGGTCGCCGAACTCGTCGGCTCCGGCCGCTCCTTCGCCCGCGTGGACGAGCGGGGCCGGGTCGTGTTCAAGGCGGAGATCGGCGCCGCCACCCCCCAGGCCTGCCAGATCCAGGGCGTGTGGGTGGCCCCCGAGTACCGGGGCAGGGGCCTGGCGGCCCCCGGCATGGCCGCGGTGCTGCGCTACGCCCTCGCGGACGTCGCCCCCGTCGCGAGCCTCTACGTCAACGACTTCAACACCGCGGCGAGAAGGACGTACCGGCGCGTCGGCTTCCGGGAGACCGGGGCCTTCATGAGTGTGCTCTTCTGACACCCCTGTACGCTCCCCGCATGGACCCAGTGATCGGCCCCCTGGACCTCACCGCCCACGTGGACGAGGCGTTGGCTGTCCAAGCCGTCGCCTTCGGCCTCGGCCCGGAGGAGGTCGCCGTACGCCGGCAGATCGTCCAGCGCCACATGCAGTACCAGGGCGCGCGGGCCTACGGCGCGACCGTCGGCGGCCGGCTCGTCGGCTTCGTGTACGGCATGCCCAACAGCCGCACCCACTGGTGGTCCACCGTCGTGGAGCCCTACCTGCGCGCGGGCGGCAACGCCCACTGGCTGGACGACTCCTTCGTCATCACCGAGCTGCACGTCCACCCCGACCACCAGAACCGCGGCATCGGCCGGAAGCTGATCACCACCATCACCGACACCGCCGCCGAGCCCCGCTCGATCCTCTCCGCGATCGACGTCGACAGCCCCGCCCGCGGCCTGTACCACTCCCTCGGCTACACCGACCTCGCCCGCCAGGTGCACTTCCCGAGCGCACAGCGCCCCTACGCCGTGATGGGCGCCCCGCTGCCGCTGCGCAGGCGTTAACCGATTTCCACCGGCACGGGCGGCCCGGATAACCTCCATGCCACCACCTTTATCCGGCAGGAGTACGAGAACCATGGCCAACGCACCGGTCCAGCGCATGTCCCAGTTGATGGCGAAGACGCTGCGCGACGACCCGGCGGACGCCGAGGTCCTCAGCCACAAGCTCCTCGTCCGCGCCGGCTACGTCCGCCGCACGGCGGCCGGCATCTGGAGCTGGCTGCCCCTCGGCAAGAAGGTCCTCGCGAACGTCGAACGCGTCGTCCGCGAGGAGATGGACGCCATCGGCGCCCAGGAGGTCACCCTGCCCGCCCTGCTGCCCCGCGAGCCCTACGAGGCGACCGGCCGCTGGGACGAGTACGGCCAGGAGCTGTTCCGGCTCAAGGACCGCAAGGGCGGCGACTACCTCCTCGGCCCCACCCACGAGGAGATCTTCACCCTCCTGGTCAAGGACCAGTGCACGTCCTACAAGGACCTGCCGGTGATCCTCTACCAGATCCAGACCAAGTTCCGCGACGAGGCCCGCCCCCGCGCCGGCATCCTGCGCGGCCGCGAGTTCCTGATGAAGGACTCCTACTCCTTCGACCTGGACGACGAGGGCCTCGGCGCCTCCTACGCCCTGCACCGCGAGGCCTACCAGCGGATCTTCGCCCGCCTCGGCCTCGACTACCGCATCTGCGCGGCCACCGCCGGTGCCATGGGCGGCTCCAGGTCCGAGGAGTTCCTCGCCCCGGCCGAGGCCGGCGAGGACACCTTCGCGGACTGCCCGAACTGCGACTTCGCCGCCAACACCGAGGCGATCGCCTACCAGCTCGCGCCGGTGGACGGCTCCGCCGTGCCCGCGCTGGAGGAGATTCCCACCCCCGACACGCCGACCATCGAGACGCTGGCCGCCTCGCTCGGCGTCCCGGCCTCCGCCACGCTGAAGAACCTGCTGGTCAAGGTGGACGGCGAGATCGTCGCCGTGGGCGTGCCCGGCGACCGCGAGGTGGACCTGGACAAGGTCGAGGCGCACTTCGCCCCGGCCGCCGTCGAGATGGTCACCGAGTCCGATTTCGCCGCCCACCCCGAGCTGGTCCGCGGCTACGTCGGCCCGCAGGGCCTGGGCGAGAAGGTGACGTACATCGCCGACCCGCGCGTGGCCCCCGGCACCGCCTGGATCACCGGCGCCAACAAGGAGCACACGCACGCGAAGAACGTCGTCGCCGGACGCGACTTCGAGGTCGACGCGTACGTGGACGTCGTCGTGGTCCAGGACGGCGACCCCTGCCCGAAGTGCGGCACCGGCCTCCAGCTGGACCGCGCCATCGAGATCGGCCACATCTTCCAGCTCGGCCGCAAGTACGCCGACGCCCTCAAGCTGGACGTCCTCGGCCAGAACGGCAAGCCGGTCCGCGTCACCATGGGCTCCTACGGCATCGGCGTCTCCCGCGCCGTCGCCGCGCTCGCCGAGCAGACCGCCGACGACAAGGGCCTGGTGTGGCCCAAGGAGGTCGCCCCCGCCGACGTGCACGTGGTCGCCGCCGGCAAGGCACTCCAGACCGAGCTGGCGCTCGACGTCGCCGGGAAGCTCGCCGCCGCGGGCGTCCGCGTCCTCGTGGACGACCGGGCCGGGGTCTCCCCGGGCGTGAAGTTCACCGACTCCGAGCTGATCGGCGTCCCGCAGATCCTGGTGGCCGGCCGCCGCGCCGCCGAAGGCGTGCTGGAGCTGAAGGACCGCAAGACCGGTGAGCGCGAGGAGCTGACGGTCGAGGAAGCGATCGCCCGCCTGACCGCGTAGGCACCGGGCCCGCCGACCACGCCCCCGGGTCCCCCGGGGGCGTCGTCGCTACAGCCAGCCCGCGAACTCCAGCAGCAGCTCCGCGTCCGCCGGCCGGCCCACCCGCAGCGCCCGCACCCCGGACTCCACCGCCCTGAACAGCGTCCAGCCGCGCAGCCGGTCCTGATCGACCTCCAGCGACTCCGCGAGCCGCTTGATCCGGCGCCGGGTGGTGGCCGGGCCGGACGGCTGCGCGATCAGGTCCTCCACCCGGTCCCGGACCAGCCGCGCCAGATCGAAGGCGCTGTCCCCGACCACCGGGTCCGGCCCCACCGCGAGCCACGGCATCCGCTCGCCCGAGAGCACCTTGCTCTGCCGGAACGTGCCGTGCAGCAGCCGGTCCTCGGGCGGCGCGGCCAGCAGCGCCTCCCGGGCGGCGAGCGCCGACTCCACGAGCGGCGCCACCTCGGGATCGGCCCCGGCACTCGCCCGCATGGCCGCCGCCTGCCGCCCGGTGCGCTCGGCGACGGTCTCGAAGACGTGCCCGGCCGGCGGCTCCACCCACAGCCTGCGCAGCGTCCCCGCCGCCTCCAGCAGCGCCTTCGCCTCCGGCAGGGAGCGCACCGACACATCCGGGTGCAGCCGCTCCAACAGCAGCGCCCCGTCCCCCGCGCCGTCCTCCAGCAGCTGTACGGCACCCAGCCCGGCCCAGTGCGCCAGCGCCGCCCGCTCGCTCTCCGGGCGGGACCGGGGCGGCACCAGCTTCAGCACGGCCGGGGTGCCGTCCGGCCGCCGTACCAGCATCACCAGGCTGCTGCGCCCGCCCGGCACCTGCACCCGTTCGACGGTCAACCCGCGCCGGGCGACGGCCTCCTCGGCCGCCGCGGGCAGCCGTGCCAGCCAGTCGTCCCCGGCCGGTGCCGTCTCACCGAGCGCCCGCACCAGGCGCGGCGGCGGTTCCAAAGCCATGCGCGAGTCGTTCCCTTCGTGTGGGGTCCATGTCCGGTCACCGCCCGAGCCCACTGGGGGCCGAGCCCGATCCCGTCCCGGTCCGTCTCCGGCCTTGCCCGGTCCGGACCTGTACCAATCCGGTCCCGATCCGATCCGATCCGGCCCGGGCCCGGGCCGAGCCCGATCCGGTCCAGCCCTGATACGGTCCCGATCCGGCCCGGGCCCGGGCCGAGCCCGATCCGGTCCCGATCCGGCCCGGGCCCGGGCCGGTATCCGATCCTGGCCCGGTCGTTTCCGGTCCCTTCGTCCGGGGCCGGACGCGCGGTCCCGCGCCCCCTCCCCGGCGCCGTCCTGCCGTTCTGCCGTCGGGCCGGGCGGCCCCGCCCGGCCCGTGCGGCCCGACGGCACCGGCGTACGAGCCGCGGACCAGCGTCTCAGCGCCTCGCCGGGGCCGTGGTGGCCGTCGCGGAAGCGGAAGCCGACGTGGTCGTGCCGGCCGCGCCGGTCCGCTCGTCGGTCCGTCCGCCGGACCGCTCGGCGAGCCCAGGGAAGGCTACGCTCTCCCCGCTCCAGCGCACCGCCCGCACCGCCGCCTCCCTGAGCGCCCCGGCCGCCTCGGCCCGCCGCGCCCCGGTCGCCGCCCGCACCAGGTCCGCGTACACGCCGGCCACCCCCTCCTCCAGCCGCGCGGCCAGCCGCACCGCCGCCGGTCCGTCCTTGACCGCGAACGGAAGCGCGTACGCGGCGCTCGCCGCGACCGGAGCGGCGCCCAGGTCGCGTACCGCGCGCACCAGCGCGTCCCGGCGCGCCCGGTGGGCGTCGTACGCCGTCCGTGCCTCCGCCCGCCGCCGCTCGCCGATCCGGCCGCCGACGACCCCGTAGCCGTACACCGCCGCGTGCTCCGCGGCCAGCGCCGCCTGGAGCGCGGTCACCTCGGCCCGCTCCGTCTCCTCGCTCACCGGGCTCCCTCCGTCAGCAGGTACGCGTGCGCGGCACCGGCCGCCGCGACCGACGCCAGCAGCCGGGCCACCTCGTCCGGCGCCTCCAGCAGGTCCCGGGCCCGCCGGTCGGCGAGGGCGCGCTCGGCGGCGGCCAGCCCGGCGACGGCGTCCTTCTCCCCGGCGGGCACGGGCGCGGCCGAGGACTTCGACACCGACGGCGTGGGCGTGGGCGTACCGTCCTCGAACGCCGCCGCGTGCGCCGCGACCTGCGCCCGCAGCGGCCGCAGCCGGTCCGCCAGGGCGGGATGCGCGGCGAGCACCGCGTCGTACCGCGCCAGCAGCCCCCGGCTGTCGAGCGCCGCACGCGCGCGGGCCCGCGCGGTGGCCGACGGCCCGTCGCCGGCCGGGTCCGCTCCGGCCGAACAGCCCGCCAGCAGGGTGACGCCGGCGGCCGAGGCGAGCAGGGTTCTTCTGCGCGGCCCCGAGGGGGTGCGCGACGGCGAGGGGTACGGCACGGCTGACGTCCTCGGGGCTCGTACGAACACACGGGCGGGAACGGCGCCCGCCGTTGATCACGGTACCCGCGCATCCGCTCGCCGCATGTCACCGGCTCAGCGGACCCGCCCGCCGCTGCGAAGCACCCCCCGCGGGAGGCAGTAGGCTTTGTCCAGACACGCGACCCATCCCACAACAGCACACGCGGCCGAGGAGTCACCCGGATGAGCACCACCCAGAGCGAGAGGCTGCGAGAGCTGCTGGAACCGCTCGTCACCTCCCATGGGCTGGATCTCGAAGAGATCGCCGTGGACTCCGTAGGACGCAAGCGGGTGCTGCGCGTCGTCGTCGACTCCGACACCGGAGCGGACCTGGACCGGATCGCCGATGTGAGCCGCGCGCTCTCGGCGAAGCTGGACGAGACCGACGCGATGGGCGAGGGCGCGTACGACCTGGAGGTCGGCACCCCTGGCGCGGAGCGCCTCCTCACCGAGCACCGGCACTTCGTGCGCGCCGTCGACCGGCTCGTGAAGTTCCAGCTCACGGAGGGCGGCGAGCTGCTCGCGCGGATCCTGGAGGCCGACGACGAGGGGATCGACGTGGAGGTGCCCGGCGTGAAGGGCCGCAAGGCCACCCGCCGCAGGCTCGGCTTCCCGGAGATCGCCAAGGCGCGCGTGCAGGTCGAGTTCAACCGCAAGGACAGCGAGAAGGACAAGAAGGACATGAAGGAAGAGGAGGAGGCGTAGCCGTGGACATCGATATGAGCGCCCTGCGGGGTTTGGTCCGGGAGAAGGAGATCTCCTTCGACCTGCTGGTCGAGGCGATCGAGTCGGCCCTCCTCATCGCCTACCACCGCACCGAGGGAAGCCGCCGACACGCGCGCGTGGAGCTCAACCGGGAGACCGGGCATGTGACCGTGTGGGCGAAGGAGGACCCCGAGGACCTCGCGGAGGGCCAGGCGGCCCGCGAGTTCGACGACACCCCGTCCGGCTTCGGCCGTATCGCCGCCACCACCGCCAAGCAGGTGATCCTGCAGCGGCTGCGCGACGCCGAGGACGACGCGACGCTCGGCGAGTACGCCGGCCGCGAGGGCGACATCGTCACCGGCGTGGTCCAGCAGGGCCGCGACCCGAAGAACGTGCTCGTGGACATCGGCAAGCTGGAGGCCATCCTGCCGGTGCAGGAGCAGGTGCCCGGCGAGACGTACCCGCACGGCATGCGCCTGCGGTCCTACGTCGTCCGCGTGGCCAAGGGCGTCCGGGGTCCGTCCGTGACCCTCTCCCGCACCCACCCGAACCTGGTGAAGAAGCTCTTCGCCCTGGAGGTGCCGGAGATCGCCGACGGCTCCGTGGAGATCGCCGCGATCGCCCGTGAGGCCGGTCACCGCACCAAGATCGCCGTACGGTCCACCCGTTCGGGCCTGAACGCCAAGGGCGCCTGCATCGGCCCCATGGGCGGCCGGGTGCGCAACGTGATGGGCGAGCTGAGCGGCGAGAAGATCGACATCGTCGACTGGTCGGACGACCCGGCCGAGATGGTCGCGAACGCCCTGTCACCCGCCCGGGTGAGCAAGGTGGAGGTCGTGGACATGGCCGCCCGCTCCGCACGGGTGACCGTGCCGGACTACCAGCTGTCGCTGGCGATCGGCAAGGAGGGCCAGAACGCCCGCCTCGCCGCCCGCCTCACCGGCTGGCGGATCGACATCCGGCCGGACACCGAGCAGGCCGGCGCCTAGCCGGGAGAACGCCCCGGGGAGCCGGGACCAGGACCGGACCCGGGGGAGCGGAGCCGCGGCCGGGGAATAGATACCGGCCGCCCGACGCTGAGATCACGACAACAGCCGTTCGATTCTTGCCCCAAAGGAGTGAGGTCGGTACGGGGAGGTAGACTTAACCGTGTCTGGCCGGACGCACGCCCGAACATGCCCTGAACGCACCTGTGTGGGGTGCCGGGAGCGGGCGGCCAAGAACGATCTCCTGCGGATCGTGGAGAGCGGGGACGCATGCGTCCCCGATCCTCGCGGTACGCTGCCCGGCCGGGGTGCCTACGTGCACCCCGCCCTGGTCTGTCTCGACCAGGCGGTACGCCGCCGGGCGTTCTCGCGGGCACTGCGCGTCCCGGGAGCGCTCGACACAAAGGCGTTGCGTCGATACGTCGAGCGGACGACAGTTGCCGAGCAGGCAACGCAGTAAGACGTGCCGTACGGAACCCCGTACGGTCTGGTACCTCGCGAGTCGAAAGCAGGTCGAGATTGCGATGAGCACTCGATGAGTACGCGATGAGTACGCCCATGAACTAGCGACGGTCCGGCTTCAACCCGGACCTCAAAGGAGCGAAGTGGCTAAGGTCCGGGTATACGAACTCGCCAAGGAGTTCGGTGTAGAGAGCAAGGTCGTCATGGCCAAGCTCCAGGAACTCGGTGAATTCGTCCGTTCGGCGTCTTCGACCATCGAAGCGCCGGTTGTACGCAAGCTGACCGACGCCTTCCAGGGCGGTGGCAGCGGCAAGTCCGCGAAGCCCGCCCCGCGCAAGGCCTCCCCCAAGCCCGCCGCGCCCTCTCCGGCGCAGGCGGCACGTCCGGCTTCCCCGGCCCCGCGGCCGGCGGCGGCTCCCAAGCCCCCGACGGCGCCCGCCGCCCCGCAGCCGGCCGCCCCGTCGGCCCCCGCGGCGTCCGCGCCGGCCCCGGCCGCCCCGGGTCCGCGCCCGGTGCCCGGTCCCAAGCCCGCGCCGCGTCCGGCCCCGGCCGCCCCGGAGTTCACCGCTCCGCCGGCCGCTCCGGCCGCGCAGGCCCCGCAGGCTCCGGCCGCCCAGGGCCCGCGTCCCGGCGGCTCCCGTCCCGGCGCCCCGAAGC
Organism: Streptomyces sp. NPDC029296; assembly: GCF_055569255.1. Classification (NCBI taxonomy): domain Bacteria; kingdom Bacillati; phylum Actinomycetota; class Actinomycetes; order Kitasatosporales; family Streptomycetaceae; genus Streptomyces; species Streptomyces sp. NPDC029296. The sequence continues at coordinate 44,941 of NZ_JBVHXT010000035.1, read as the reverse complement.
CCGGCGGTTCCCGTCCGGCCTCCGGCCAGGGCCAGGCGCCCCGTCCGGGTCAGGGTGGTCAGCGTCCCGGCGGCCAGGCCCCGCGTCCGGGTGCCCGTCCGTCCGGTCCGCGCCCGGGCAACAACCCCTTCACCTCCGGCGGCAACGCCGGCATGGCCCGTCCGCAGGCCCCGCGCCCGCAGGGCGGCCCGCGTCCCGGTCCCGGCGGTCCCGGCGGCGCTCCGCGCCCCCAGGCGGCCGGCGCCCAGGGCGGCGGTCCGCGTCCGCAGGCTCCGGGCGGTCCGCGTCCGTCGCCGGCCGGCATGCCCCGCCCGCAGGGCGGCCCGCGTCCCGGCCCGGCCGGTCCGCGCCCGAACCCCGGCATGATGCCGCAGCGTCCCGCTGCCGGCCCGCGTCCGGGCGGCGGTGGCCCCGGCGGCCGCGGTCCCGGTGCCGGTGCACGTCCCGGTGGCGGCGGCGGTCGTCCCGGTGGCGGCGGCTTCGCCGGCCGTCCCGGTGGCGGCGGTGGCGGCTTCGCCGGCCGTCCCGGTGGTCCCGGTGGCGGCGGCGGTGGCTTCGCCGGCCGTCCGGGTGGTCCCGGCGGTGGCGGCGGTGGCCGTCCCGGCTTCGGTGGCCGTCCCGGTGGTCCCGGTGGCCGCGGTGGCACGCAGGGCGCCTTCGGCCGTCCCGGTGGTCCCGCGCGCCGCGGCCGCAAGTCGAAGCGGCAGAGGCGCCAGGAGTACGAGGCCATGCAGGCCCCGAGCGTCGGCGGCGTGATGCTGCCGCGCGGCAACGGCGAGACCATCCGTCTCTCCCGCGGCGCGTCGCTCACCGACTTCGCGGAGAAGATCAACGCCAACCCGGCGTCGCTCGTCGCGGTCATGATGAACCTCGGCGAGATGGTCACGGCCACGCAGTCCGTCTCCGACGAGACCCTGCAGCTCCTCGCCGGCGAGATGAACTACGCGGTTCAGATCGTCAGCCCCGAGGAGGAGGACCGCGAGCTGCTCGAGTCCTTCGACATCGAGTTCGGCGAGGACGAGGGCTCCGAGGAGGACCTGGTCGTCCGTCCGCCGGTGGTGACCGTCATGGGTCACGTCGACCACGGTAAGACCCGACTGCTCGACGCGATCCGCAAGACGAACGTCATCGCGGGCGAGGCCGGCGGCATCACCCAGCACATCGGTGCCTACCAGGTCGCGACCGAGGTCAACGGCGAAGAACGCAAGATCACCTTCATCGACACCCCGGGTCACGAGGCGTTCACCGCCATGCGTGCCCGCGGTGCGAAGTCGACCGACATCGCGATCCTGGTCGTCGCGGCCAACGACGGCGTCATGCCGCAGACGGTCGAGGCGCTCAACCACGCCAAGGCGGCCGACGTGCCGATCGTGGTCGCGGTCAACAAGATCGACGTCGAGGGTGCCGACCCGACCAAGGTGCGCGGTCAGCTGACCGAGTACGGCCTCGTGGCCGAGGAGTACGGCGGCGACACCATGTTCGTCGACATCTCCGCCAAGCAGGGTCTGCACATCGACTCGCTGCTGGAGGCCGTGGTCCTCACGGCCGACGCCTCGCTCGACCTGCGGGCCAACCCGCACCAGGACGCGCAGGGCATCTCGATCGAGTCCCGTCTCGACCGCGGCCGCGGTGCCGTGGCGACGGTCCTCGTCCAGCGAGGCACCCTGCGGGTCGGCGACACGATGGTCGTGGGCGACGCCTACGGCCGGGTGCGCGCCATGCTCGACGACAACGGCAACAACGTCGCCGAGGCCGGCCCGTCGACGCCGGTCCAGGTCCTCGGCCTGACCAACGTCCCGGGTGCGGGCGACAACTTCCTGGTGGTCGACGAGGACCGTACGGCCCGTCAGATCGCCGAGAAGCGCGCCGCCCGCGAGCGCAACGCCGCGTTCGCCAAGCGCACGCGCCGCGTGTCGCTGGAGGACCTGGACAAGGTGCTCAAGGCCGGCGAGGTCCAGCAGCTGAACCTGATCATCAAGGGTGACGCCTCTGGTTCCGTCGAGGCCCTCGAGTCCTCCCTGCTCCAGCTGGACGTCGGCGAAGAGGTCGACATCCGCGTCCTGCACCGCGGCGTCGGTGCGGTCACGGAGTCCGACATCGACCTGGCGATGGGCTCGGACGCCATCGTGATCGGCTTCAACGTCCGTGCGGCCGGCCGTGCCGCGCAGATGGCGGAGCGCGAGGGCGTGGACGTCCGGTACTACTCGGTCATCTACCAGGCGATCGAGGAGATCGAGGCGGCCCTGAAGGGCATGCTGAAGCCGGAGTACGAGGAGGTCGAGCTCGGTACGGCGGAGATCCGCGAGGTCTTCAAGTCGTCCAAGCTGGGCAACATCGCCGGTGTGCTCATCCGGTCGGGCGAGGTCAAGCGCAACACCAAGGCGCGCCTCATCCGCGACGGCAAGGTCGTCGCGGAGAACCTCACCATCGAGGGCCTGCGTCGCTTCAAGGACGACGTCACCGAGATCCGCGAAGGCTACGAGGGTGGTATCAACCTCGGCAACTTCAACGACATCAAGGTCGACGACGTCATCGCGACGTACGAGATGCGCGAGAAGCCGCGGGCGTAACAGCCCCTGGTTCGTGCTGGCCGGCGGGATTTCGGTCCCGCCGGCCAGCGCGCCGTTTCCGCCCATCCGATCGCTCGGGTGGGCGAGCGGGAACCCGGGGCGCCGCCCCCGGAAAACCCGGTCGAGCCGCCGGCGGGCACGCGGTACGGTGGCTCCAGGCCATCGATCCCGTACCGGCGGGTAAACCGGCACCGACATGTACGTGGGGACTCTGTCCTTCGACCTCCTCCTCGGCGACGTCCACTCGCTGAAGGAGAAGCGCTCCCTCGTCCGCCCGATCGTCGCCGAGCTCCAGCGGAAGTACGCGGTGAGCGCGGCCGAGGTGGATCACATGAACCTCCATCGGCGGGCGGTCATCGGCCTCGCCGTGGTCTCCGGCGACGCGGCGCACCTCACCGACGTGCTGGACCGGTGCGAACGGCTGGTCGCCGCGCGCCCCGAGGTGGAGCTGCTGTCGGTCCGACGCCGTATCCACGGCGAAGACGACTGACGACGACCAGACCACAGAACGCAAGCAAGAAGAAAGAACGGGAGACGGACCAGTGGCCGACAACGCGCGGGCGAAAAGGCTGGCGGACCTCATCCGGGAGGTGGTGGCCCAGAAGCTGCAGCGCGGGATCAAGGACCCGCGGCTCGGCTCGCACGTCACCATCACGGACACCCGGGTCACGGGTGACCTGCGGGAGGCGACCGTCTTCTACACGGTCTACGGCGACGAAGAGGAGCGGAACGCCGCCGCGGCGGGCCTGGAGAGCGCCAAGGGCGTCCTGCGCTCCGAGGTGGGCCGCGCGGCCGGGGTGAAGTTCACGCCGACCCTGACCTTCGTCGCGGACGCCCTGCCGGACACCGCCCGGACCATCGAGGACCTCCTCGACAAGGCCCGGCAGTCCGACGAGAAGGTGCGCGAGGCGGCCACCGGCGCCACGTACGCCGCCGGCGCCGACCCCTATCGCAAGCCGGCGGACGACGACAGCGACACGGACGGCGACGCCACCGAATGACCCAGAAGCACACCACGCCCGACGGCCTCGTCATCGTCGACAAGCCGTCGGGCTTCACTTCGCACGACGTGGTCGCCAAGATGCGCGGGATCGCGAGGACCCGCCGCGTCGGCCACGCCGGCACCCTCGACCCGATGGCCACCGGCGTCCTGGTTCTCGGGGTCGAGCGCGCCACCAAGCTCCTCGGGCACCTCGCGCTCACCGAGAAGGAGTACCTGGGCACCATCCGCCTGGGCCAGACCACCCTCACCGATGACGCCGAGGGCGAGATCACCTCGTCCACCGACGCCTCCAAGGTGACCCGGGACGGCATCGACGCCGGCATCGCCCAGCTCACCGGCGAGATCATGCAGGTGCCGTCCAAGGTCAGCGCCATCAAGATCGACGGCGTCCGGTCGTACAAACGGGCCCGCGAGGGCGAGGAATTCGAGATCCCCGCCCGGCCGGTGACCGTCTCCTCCTTCGCCGTGTACGACGTGCGCGACGCCGTCGCCGAGGACGGCACGCCCGTGCTCGACCTGGTGGTGTCGGTGGTCTGCTCCTCCGGCACCTACATCCGCGCCCTGGCCCGCGACCTGGGCGCCGGTCTCGGCGTGGGCGGCCACCTCACCGCCCTGCGCCGCACCCGGGTCGGCCCCTACAAACTGGACGAGGCCCGAACCCTGGACCAGCTCCAGCAGGAGCTGACCGTGATGCCGATCGCCCAGGCCGCGGACGCCGCGTTCCGGCGCTGGCAGGTCGACGCCAAGCGGGCCCGGCTGCTGCTGAACGGCGTCCGGCTGGAGATGCCCGAGGAGTACGCGGGCGCCGGCGCGGTGGCCGTGTTCGGCCCCGAGGACCGTTTCCTCGCGCTCGTCGAGGAGCACCGGGGCAAGGCCAAGAGCCTGGCCGTCTTCGGCTGAGCCCGGCCGGCCCCCGGGGGGGGGGGGGGGGGGGGGGGGGGGGGGGGGGGGGGGGGGGGGGGGGGGGGGGGGCCCCCCTTTCTCCCCCCCCCCCCCCCCCCCCCCCCCCCCCCCCCCCCCCCCCCCCCCCCCCCCCCCCCCCTCCACGATCCCCCCCTCTTCCCCCACCCCTAGGGTTGTCCCGCAGCCCCCGTTCATTCACCCGGCCGGCCGGGCGCTCGGAGTGAACCGGGGGAGCGGAAGGGGGCGCGTTCACCGCGAGAACTGTCCTGGCCCGCCCCGCGTGCCTACGGTCGGGGCAGGGCACGGGGACGGGCGGGGAGGTACGGCCATGGCGGAACGGGGCCCGCGCACCGAAGGCGGGCGCCGGGAGCGGGAGGAACACCGGCCCGGCGAGCCGGTACCCGGCGCACCGGCCGTGCACGGCGACCTTCCCGACGTCGCCCGGCCCACCGGCGCCTACGGATCGGGGACCCGGCCGGCCGCCCCCTCGGCCTCGGCTTCCTCGCCGACCACGAGGGCACCCTGCTCACCAGCCACGAGACCGTCGACGGCCGGCCCCGGCTCATGCTGGAAGCCCCCGGTGAGCGCCCTCGCGCGGTCACCGCCGACGCCGTCACCCCGCTGCCCCGCCTGGGCCTCGCCCTGATCCGCGCCGAGGGCCTCGGCGCGGACCCGCTGCCGCTGACCGTACGGGAACGGATCGACGCCGGCAGCTACGTACGGATCGCCGCCGGCTGCTGGCGCCAGGCGCGGGTACTGGCCGCCACCCGGGCCGCGTACACCGCCGCGGACGGCCCCCACCTCCTCGACGACGTGCTGGAGCTGGCCATCGGCACGGCGGGCCGGGACGCGCTGCGGCCCGGCGGGGGAGCGGCCGGGGGACCGGTGTGCGACGCCCGGACCGGCGCGGTCGTCGGCGTCCTCGGCACCGCCCTCGGCACCGAGGGCCGCGAGGCGGTCCTCGCGGCCCCGCTGCGGCCCGCCGACGGCGCCCTCGCCGCGCTGCTCGCCCGCAACGCGGCCACCGTGCCCGCCTACGGCGCCGACCTCAACCTCGCCGGCATCCTCCAGCTGACCACGACCTCGGTGGGCCAGGACGGCCCCCCGGGCGCCGCCGACCCGATCGAGCGCCCCGGCACCGCCCGGGAACTGGCCGCCTTCACCGGCGGCCACCGGCCCGTGCTCGGCCTGGTCGGCGCCCCGGGCAGCGGCCGTACGACACAGCTCGCGGTGCTGGCCGCCCGCCGCGCCCGGGGCGAGCGGCCCGCGCCGACGCTGTGGCTGCGCGGTGCCGACCTGGCGGCCGGGGACGGCTCGGTGGCCGACGCCGCGCGCCGCGCCCTGACTCGCGCCGCCCGGATCGTCGCCGCGTCCCGCGCCGTCCGCCCCGAGGACCTGGGCGACGTCGGCCCCGACCACCTGGCCCGCCTCGCCGCCCGGGCCGGCCGCCCGCTGCTGCTCCTCCTCGACGGCCCCGAGGAGATGCCCCCGGACCTCGCCCACCGGCTGCCCGAGTGGGCCCGGGGCACGGCCGACTGGCTCCACCGGGCCGGTGCCCGCCTGGTGGTGGCCTGCCGGGAGGAACACTGGGAGCGCGCGGGGCGGGCGTTCCCCGGCCACCTGCTCCACGCCCCGGCGGACGGCCGGGGGACCGACCTGCCCCCGTGCCTCCCCCTCGGAGACCTCACCGCCGACGAGGGGCGCCGGGCACGCGCCCGGTACGGCATCCCGGACGGCGCGCTCGCCGAGCGGGACGCCCGGCACCCGCTCACGCTCCGGCTGCTGTCCGAGGTCCGGGCCGCCGCCCCCGAAGCCCCGCTCCCCGCGCCCCTGGACCGGCACGACGTCTACGCCGCCTACCTCGACCTGGTGTGCCTGCGCGTCGCGGTCCGCCTCGCCGCCACCGGCGGGCTGCGCGGTACGGCCGTACGGCGGCTCGCCGCGCGGGTGGCCGGGCAGGTGCACGAGGCGGCCCGGCGCAGCCTCGGCCCCGGCCAGGGCGGGCTGGACCGGGAGTCGTTCGAGGCCGTGTTCCCGTGGGGACCCGCCCCGGCCGGACTCGGGGCCGGCACCGGCTGGGCCTCCGCCGTCCTCGCCGAGGGCCTGCTCGTCCCGGCCGGCGACGGCTATCGCTTCGCCCACGAGGACCTGGCCGACTGGCTGCACGGCATGCACCTGGACCTCGACGAGGCCCTGCGCGCCCTGCTGCCCCCGCCCGGCGAACGGCCCGGGGCGCCCCGCACCGACCCCGTGCCGCACCACCGCGTCGGCCCCGTCGTCCAGTCCCTGCTGTTCCTCGCCCGCCGGCACGGCACTGGCCAGCTCGCCTCACATTTACAGGAGTTGACCGACGCCCTGGACCGTGACACCGGCTCCTGGTGGGCCGCCCGGCTGCTCGCCCGGACCCTGCTCCGGCTCCCGGACGCGACCCCGTACACCCGGGTGCTGCGCCTGCTCGCCGACCGGATCGTCACCTGGCACCACGCCCGGCGGCCCGTCCCGGCCGAGTTCGGCCCCGCCTTCTGGACCGCGCTGCCCGTCCCCGACGCCGAACGCCTGGACCTGCTGCGCCGCCTCCTCCCGGCGGACCCGGCACCCTTTGCCCCGGCCGCCCGCCACCTGGACGCCGTCGCCGCACTGCTCGCCGCCGCACCCGACGTCGTACAACCCCTGCTCACCCGCTGGTTCACCGACGAGCGCCCGCTGCCCGCGACCCCGCACGCCACCGTGGCCACGGCCGCGCAGGCACTGCTGCACACCCACCGCCACCGCGCCCCCGACGGTCTCACCGAGGCGTTGGCGGACTGCCCCCACCCGCGCGCCCGGGAACTGCTCGCCGCCCTCGCCGAGGACGAACCGCCGGCCCTCTGCCGGGCGGCCGACCGCTGGGCGCACGACGAACGCCCGGCCCGCCGGGCCGCGGCCGTCGCCTTCGGACTGCGCGCCGCCCCGCACGTCCGCACGGCGGCCGACCGCGCCCTGCTGCGCCGCGCCGCCCTCGCCGTGCTCGTCCGCCCCGCCGACCACGCCCTGTACGGCGGCGCCCGCGCCGTACTGGTCCACGACCCGCACACCCGCGACCGCCATCTGCCCGCGGCCCTCGGCCACTTCGCCGAGGGCGACCCGCGGATCCCGCCGGGCGCCCTCGCCCCGGCCCTCGCCACCCACCCCGAACCGGTCCTGGAGGCCTTCCGCGCCCGGCTGCGCACCGCGGACGCGGGCGGCTGCGCGGACGCCGCCCTGCGCGCCCTCGCCGACACCGCCGCTCCCGTCCTCGCCCAGCCGGTCGCCGCGCTGCTCCGGGAGGCGGTGGAGCTGCGCCCGGAGACCGCCGGGCCGCTCGCCCGCCGCGTCCACCGCCGGCTCGACCGGGGCCCCGCCGCCCGGCCCGTCCTGCTGCCCCTCGTCACCGCCCTGCTCGACGGCGGTCCGGAACCCCTCCGGGCGGCCCTCGCCACCGTCCTGGCCGGCGCCGGCACGCCCGCCTCCCGCCCGCTCCGCCGCGAACTGCTGGAGTTCCTGCTCGACCGGGAGGCGGACCCGGCCGTCCTGGACGCCGTCCTGCACGCGGCGGCGGCCCGGGACGACACCGGCGGCGGACCGGACGAGGAGGAGACCCGTCGCCTGCTCCACCGCACCGGCCTGCTCCTCGTCCGCACGCCCGAGGGCGCCGCCCGCTGCGACCGGGCCCTGTCCGGCCTCCTCCGGCACGTGCCCGGCTTCGCCGCGCGCCTGGCCCGCTGGCTGGCCGACGCCCCCGACGACTGGGCCGCCGTGGTCGGCCCCGGCACCCGCCGCGTGCTCGAGAAACCGGCGGACGTGCGCGTACCGGCCTGAGGGGACGCGGGACGACCACGGGCGGACCCCGACCGGCCTGGGCGGATACGGGGCATACGCGCACCGGCCGGGGCGGCGCCGCCGACGTGCGCCCCGTCACAGCCCCCATGCCGATGCTGGCGCGGAGCACCCGGCATGGCACCCTTAGACCTGCACAACGAGGTCAAGACAGACACGGACAAGGGTTCGAGGAGCGGTCACAGTGCAGCGCTGGCGTGGCTTGGAGGACATCCCCCAGGACTGGGGGCGCAGCGTCGTCACCATCGGTTCCTACGACGGCGTCCACCGCGGCCACCAGCTGATCATCAAGCACGCCGTCGACCGCGCCCGCGAACTGGGCGTACCCGCCGTCGTCGTCACCTTCGACCCGCACCCCAGCGAGGTGGTCCGCCCCGGCAGCCACCCGCCGCTGCTCGCCCCGCACCACCGCCGCGCCGAGCTGATGGCCGAGCTGGGCGTCGACGCGGTCCTCGTCCTTCCCTTCACCACCGAGTTCTCCAAGCTGTCGCCCGCCGACTTCGTGGTGAAGGTCCTGGTGGACAAGCTGCACGCCAAGGCGGTCGTGGAGGGCCCCAACTTCCGCTTCGGCCACAAGGCCGCCGGCAACGTCGAGTTCCTCACCGAGCAGGGCAAGACCTACGACTTCGAGGTCGAGGTCGTCGACCTGTACGTCACCGGCGCGGCGGGCGGCGGCGAGCCGTTCTCCTCCACGCTGACCCGCCGCCTGGTCGCCGAGGGCGACGTCGCGGGCGCCCGCGAGATCCTGGGCCGCCCGCACCGCGTGGAGGGCGTCGTCGTCCGCGGCGCCCAGCGCGGCCGGGAACTGGGCTTCCCGACGGCCAACGTCGAGACGCTCCCGCACACCGCCGTCCCCGCCGACGGCGTCTACGCGGGCTTCCTGCACGCCCAGGGCGAGGCCATGCCGGCCGCCGTCTCCGTCGGCACGAACCCGCAGTTCGACGGCACCGAGCGCACGGTCGAGGCGTACGCCATCGACCGCGTCGGCCTCGACCTGTACGGCCAGCACGTCGCCGTCGACTTCCTCGCCTACGTGCGCGGCCAGGCGAAGTTCGATTCCCTGGACGCCCTGCTGGAGCAGATGGCCGAGGACGTCAAGCGCTGCAAGGAGATCGTGGCGGCGGAGAGGTAGTCCCCGCCCGTCCGCTTCCCGTCGGCTCGCACGACGCGAAAGGGCGGCCGGTGCCCGGTGCACCGGCCGCCCTTTTCCGTGCGTCCCTACTGCTGCGCGGGCGGCGCCTGCGGCGGCTGCCGGCCCGGGTACGGCTGGGGCTGTGCCTGCGGCTGCCCGGGCTGCGGGTAACCGCCCGGCTGGGCCGGGTACGGCTGCGGCTGGCCCTGCTGCGGCGGGTACGGCTGCTGCGGCGGGGCGTACGGCTGACCGGGCGCCTGCGGGTACGGCTGCCCCGGCGCCTGGGGATACGGCTGGCCGCCGCCGTACAACTGCTGGTCGGGCGCGGCCTGGCCCGGCATCGGCGGGGCGGCCACCGGAGGCGGGTTGCCGTCGCTCGTCCACAGTCCGTGCGCCTGCTGGTGCCGGGTGAAGTCCTCGGCGACCAGCGCGGCGAGGTTGAAGTACGCCTCGCGCGTCTTCGGCCGCATCATGTCGAGGTCGACCTCGGCACCGGCGGCCAGGTGCTCGTCGAACGGCACGACGACGACCCCGCGCGTGCGGGTCTCGAAGTGCGCCACGATGTCCTCGACCTTGATCATCTTGCCGGTCTCGCGGACCCCGGAGATCACCGTGAGAGACCGGGAGACCAGGTCGGAGTACCCGTGCGCGGACAGCCAGTCCAGCGTCGTACTCGCGCTGCTCGCACCGTCCACGGACGGCGTGGAGATGATGATCAGCTGGTCGGCGAGGTCCAGCACCCCGCGCATCGCGCTGTACAGCAGACCGGTGCCCGAGTCGGTCAGGATCACCGGGTACTGCCGGCCGAGGACGTCGATCGCCCGCCGGTAGTCCTCGTCGTTGAACGTGGTCGACACGGCCGGGTCCACGTCGTTGGCGATGATCTCCAGACCGGAGGGCGCCTGGGAGGTGAACCTCCGGATGTCCATGTACGAGTTCAGGTACGGGATGGCCTGGACGAGGTCGCGGATGGTGGCCCCGGTCTCCCGGCGCACCCGGCGCCCGAGCGTTCCCGCGTCCGGGTTGGCGTCGATCGCCAGGATCTTGTCCTGCCGCTCGGTGGCCAGGGTGGAGCCGAGCGCGGTCGTCGTGGTCGTCTTGCCGACACCGCCCTTGAGGCTGATGACCGCGATCCGGTAGCAGGACAGCACCGGCGTGCGGATCAGCTCCAGCTTCCGCTGCCGCTCGGCCTCCTCCTTCTTCCCGCCCAGCTTGAACCGGCCGCCCGCCGCGGTGGGCCGGCCGCTCTTCGCCTTCTGCTTCTTGTTGTTGAGCAGCCGGTCCGAGGACAGCTCCACGGCGGCGGTGTAACCGAGCGGCGCGGCACCGGGGTTGGTCGGCTGCCGCTGGTCGTGCCGCACGGGCTGCGGCCACGCGGCCCCGGTGCGCGGATCGACCGGCGCCTGCGGGGCACCGGGCCCGGCGGGACCGGACTGCGCGCTCTGCGGGGGCTGCGGGAAGCCGTAACCGCCGGGCGGGGCGGGGGCGTTGGGGCCCGGCTGCGGACCGGCCGCCGGTGCGGTGGGCTCGTTCGGCTGGGGAGCCGGGGGCTGCGGGAAGCCGTAACCGCCGGGCTGTGCCGGGGGGGTGGGTGCGCCGGGCTGGGGGAAGCCGTAGCCGCCGGGCGGGGTGGGGGCGTGGGGAGCCGGCCGGGGCCCGGCCGCCGGTGCGGTGGGCTGGTTCGGCTGGTGGGGGTTGCCGGGCGGCTGGTTCGGGTCGTGCGGCTGGTGCCACGCGGCGGGCGCGGGCTGCGGTGGCTGGGGCTGGAACGGCGGCTGCGCGCCGGGCGCACCGGCCGGTCCCTGCCCGTCCGCGGGCTGCGGCTGCGGCTGCCGGCCCGGCATCGGTCCGGGCTGCTGCGGCCACTGGGCGGCGGGCGCGGGGGCGGCGGGCTGGTACGCGGGCGGCAGCGGCGGCAGCCCCTCCTGCGGCGGAGGCGGCGGCGTCCAGCCGGGCTGGGCACCCTGCGGAGCCGGGGGAGCGGGCGGCACGGCGCCGTACGGGGCGCCGGGCCCGGGCTGCGGGGCCACCGGGGGCTGGGGGAAGCCGTAACCACCGGGCTGGGGAGCGGGGGGCTGCTGGGACGCCGGGGGCTGCGGGAAGCCGTAACCGCCGGGCTGCGGAGTCGCCGGGGGCTGGGGGAAGCCGTAGCCACCGGGCTGGGGAGCGGGGGGCTGCTGGGACGCCGGGGGCTGCGGGAAGCCGTAACCGCCGGGCTGCGGAGTCACCGAGGGCTGGGGAAAGCCGTAGCCACCGGGCTGGAGAGGAGCGGGCTGCGAGGCGGTGGGCTGCGGAGGGCCGGGCTGCGGGGTGTCCGTGGCGGGCGGCGCGGCGGGCTGCTGGGCGGCGCTGTCCGGGGCACCGGCGGCCGGGGTGCCGGCGGCCGGGGTGCCCTCACCCGGAAGGCTGTCCTCGGGCGTGCTGTCGCCGGGCTCGCTCTGCCGAGCCGTGCCGTCCTGGCTCGTGCCGTCCTGGCTCGTGCCGTCCTGAGTCGTGTCCTCCTGCGCGGTGCCGTCCTGAGCCGTGCCGTCCTGAGCCGTGCCGTCCGCCGGAACGGCGGCCGACCGCTCCGGCGCGACGGAGCGCGGGGGGCCGGCGGTGCGCTCTCCGGCACCGCTCTCCTCGACGGACTCCTCGGCGGTCTCCCCGGCAGGCTCGCCGACCGCGCCGTCCTCCGCCGCGGAACCCTCGGCGACAGCCGGTTCCGCGTCCTCCCGGCCGTCCTCGCCCGCCTCGGACGCGGTGTCACCAGCGGTGACGGCGTCCGGACCGGAGGCCCCCGCCTCCGCGCCCTCGTCCGCGGCGCCCTCGCCGTCCCGGGAATCGCCGGCACCGGCTCCGGCCCCGGCCCCGGAGCCCTCGGCCGAACCACCCGCGGCCCCGGCCTGCTTGACCTCGGCCGCCGCGCGCTCGGCGAACTCGGCCAGCTCGCGCTTCAGGGCGCCCGCGGAGAACCGCATGGTCGCCCCGCTGTCCAGATCCCCGTTGTCCGTGTTGTCCGTGTTGTCCGTCTCCGGCTCACCCGCGCCAGGGGCGGCCGGCACCTCCTGCCCGGCCGACTGCGGCTGCTGCGGCTCGAAGCCCTCGGGCAGCCGCGGCATCGGCACGGGGCCGCCGGCCGGCGGCGCGGGCGGCGCGGCCGGGGCGTACGGCGCACCTGTCGGGGCGGGCGGGGCGTACGGCGTACCTTGCGGGGCGGGCGGGGCGTACGGCGTCCCCTGCGCGGGCGTGGCCCCGTGCGCGGGAGCGGGCGGCGGATACGCGGCGCCCTGCCGAGGGGCGTACGGAGCCCCCGGCGGCGGAGCGAACGGAGTGCCCTGCTCAGGCGTGCCCGGCGGCTGGGGGGCCGGCGGCGGCACGGCACCCGGGGCCGGCGGGCTCGCCGGGAACGACGGCACCCCGGAGCCGGCCGGGGCGGCCGGGTCGGCGAAACCGCCCGCGCCCGAGGAGCCCCCCTGCGTGCCGGAGGCGTTCTGCGTGTACCAGGCGGGGGGAGCGTAGTCGATGGTGAACTCGCCGGTGGTCTCGACGGCCTCCGCGTCGGGCTGGTCATCGCCGGGTGTGTCCCAGCCCCCGCGCATCCCGTCCCGATCGCTGCTCACAATTCCTCCTGGTGTGGTCGAGCACCCTCATGCCGTGCCGGGGCGACCATGTCGTGTCGTACCGAGTCGTCCGTAGTCGTTCGGGGCGGTCCGACTCGCCGGCCCCCCCGGGACACCGACGCCCGGCCCACGGGTCCTGCCATCGCGCCCGCTCCCAGCCTAATCACCGGAAGCCGCACCCCGGCAGGCCCGCCCGCCTCTCCGCGCCCGCCCACCGGGCCGGCACCCGCCCGGAGGTGCCCCACCCGTCCCACCAGGCCACCAGGACGCCCCGACAAAAGGGACGGGAAAGGGCAGTTCAGTCCATCCGGCGCGGGGTGCCCAACAATCCGATCTCGGCGTCCGTCGGCTGCGTCAGCACGTACTGCCGGTCACGGTCGGAGCACCACAGGGTGACCCCGTCGGGCAGCGCCGGCAGTGACTCCACCTCGGTCCGCGACAGCGCCATCGTGCGCCCCAGTTCGGCCGCCTCGTCCGGCGAGACCCGCTGGATGCCGGCGAGCCGCGCCTGCCGCAGCAGCCGGGGCGCGACCGGGCTGAGATACGGCAGCAGCGTCAGCACCGACTGCCAGGGACCGGACACCACCCGGCCGCGCGGGGGCCGCATGCCGCAGTCCCGCACCACGAGCACCGGCGTACCGGCGGAGGCGCCCTGCGGCGGGACGCGCCCGACGTCGTACACGGACAGGCCGTTCTGGCCGCCGCCCATCGCGTGCACCATCTGCATCCAGGCCTGCGGCCGGCCGGTCTCCACGGCGACCCGGGCGCCCGTGGCGGCCGAGCGCAGCGCCAGCACCTGCGCGGTCCACAGGCCGCCGATCAGGACGACGTCGTAGGGCGTGGGCCGGTTGATGCCGAGCACGGCCGGCTGTCCCTCGGCGTCGACGCCGGCCACCACCCCGTCGTCCCCGATGGGCAGGGCCAGCGCGTCCAGTTGCTGCACGGGCAGCCCGTGCCGGCCGTGCCGGGGCCCGATCAGGCCCAGCCCGTGCCGCAGCCGGTCCACCGCTCGCCGCGGCCCGGACGGCTCGCGTGTCCCCGGCGCCGCGGGGGCCGCCGGGCCCGCCCCGGCAGGAGTCGTCGGAAGGGTCGTCACCGCGCACCTCCGAGGGGCAGCGTGGCCAGCATGCCGGGCAGCTGCTCGCGGTCGAGCCGGGCCAGGCCCGCCCCGGACTGCCGGGCGGCGGCCTCCAACGCCCGCCGCGCCGCCACGAGTTCGTCGTCGCTGCGCCCCGTCACCCGCAGGTGCCCGCACAGCGACACCTCCTGCCGCTCCCCGGGGGCGAGCGTCAGACTGAAGGTGGTCGCCAGGGCCGGTATCGCCGTGACCCGGGCGACGAACTGCGGCAGGGACTCGGCCCGGCCGCCGCCCAGCGGGGGCCAGCGCCGCACCCAGTACGTGGTGTGCCGCCGGTTGTCACACCGCCAGCTGCGGCCCGACTCCTCCGTGCGCCGCTCCCGGGTCTCGCTGCGCCCCGCCTCCGCGGTGACCAGCGGGTTGGCACAGGCCGAGGTGGCGAGGGCGGCGACCAGCTCCTCCTCGTCCAGCACCCGGGCCCGGAAGCCCGCGCCGGTCAGCCGGCTCGCCAGATGGTCCGCGGCCCGTACGACGCACTTCTGCGCGCCCTCCAGCCCGCCGCCGCGCGCGGCAACGGCCTCCGCGCACAGCTCGGGGTCCAGCTTCAGCGCGATCCAGGTGATGCGCACGGCCGGGGCGCCGGTCTGCTCCTGCAACGGGATGTAGTTGGCGACGGCCACCGACTGCTGGGGCAGGTGCAGCGCGGGCGCCGGCTGCGTGTGCAGCACGATCTGCGCGGACTCCAGGCGGATCCCGTCCACCTCCAGCGCGTCCCGGACCAGCCCCAGCGGCAGCGGCTGGCGGCTGCGCTCGGCGCGCAGCGCGGTCGCGTCGGCCTCCACCTGGAGCACGGCCGTGACGAACGTGCCGTCCCCGACGATGCCGGCCGGCCGCCGGTCCCGCGCGCCGTACGAGTACGTGCGCAGGGCCGGTTCGCACTCCACCGCCGGGACCAGTCCGGGCTCCGTGCCCGGCGGCACCGGGGTGTTCGCGGCCCGCTTCTGCCGTGCCCGCAGCTCCCGTGCGGTGGCGAGCCACTCCGGCAGGGACCGGCCCCGCCGCCGTACGAAGGCCAGCAGGACCAGCACCAGCGCGAGCACCGCCGCCGGCACCAGGGCCGCCATGCCGACCGCCCAGCCGACGAGCAGCACGGCCGCCGCCAGCTCCACCAGCACGAGCCGTTGCAAACGGAACGAGGCGGCCTGGCCCGGGCGTTGCCTGAGGCCGGGCGTGACCTGCTGGCGGTCGCCGCCGCGCCGGGCGGACGCACCGCGCGGCGCGGATCCGGACCCGGCCGCGCGGCCTCGTGCCGCCGACCGGCCGCGCGCTCGCGTCCGCGTTCCGGAAGCCATCACTCCATCCCCCCGATTTGCTCACAACTCGCTGGAACCAGGCCACTGAACAAGGCCCTTGAGGGCCCAGGTACCCTACCCGCTCCACGAGACCCGCTCCGTAGAAGGCATAGTAGGGGCCGGGTCCGACAACGGAGGGCGGGGGAGCGTGGTCCCCGGGCGCGCTCCGCGTGAGTCACGGGGAGAAACAGGCACAGATGGCATCTCGGCGGGACCAACTCAACGCCTACACCTTCGCGAAGCGCCGCATGCTCGCGTCGTTCGTGCAGTCGTCACCGGATGCCTCCGACGAGGGAGCCCCCCGGCCACTGCGCGCGATCCTGCCCGGCGCGATCGTCGGCGTGGTGGTGCTGGCGGCCTTCGGTGCCTGGGGGATGTTCAAGCCGACGGCCCCGCAGGGCTGGGACGCCCCCGGACAGAAGGTGATCATCGCCAGCAAGTCCACCACCCGGTACGTCGTCCTGAAGACCAAGGACAAGGTGCAGCTCCACCCGGTCCTCAACATGGCCTCGGCCAAGCTCGTCCTCGACACCCAGAGCGACGTCGACGTGGTCACCGTCGACGAGTCGGTCCTCGACAACGGCGAGATCCCGCACGGCGTCACCATCGGCATCCCCTACGCCCCCGACCGGCTGCCCTCGGGCAAGGAGGCCGGCGCGGCCAAGGAGTGGGCGGTCTGCGAGCGCCCGAGCGGCAGCGGCGGCTCCGTCCAGAAGGCCGCGTTCGTCCTCGCCGAACGGGACCGGGACAAGCTCCGCGGCAGCCGGCAGAAGCTGCGCGGCGGCGAACTCCTCTACGTCGCCACCCCGGACAGGAAGCAGTACGTGGTCGACGCGCACGGCCGGGCCTACCCCGTGGCCGCCGACGACAGCCTGCTGCTCCAGACCATCGTGGGCGCCGACCGCACCCCGCAGCGGGTGACCAAGGCGTGGATCGACACTCTGCACCCGGGCGACCCGATCAGCTTCCCGTCGGTCACCGGCGTGCCCGCCGCCGCCGCGAACGCCCCCGGCCAGCTCGACGAGGGGGCCAACCGCGTCGGCATGGTGCTGCGCGCCCCGGTCAACGGCCACGAGCAGTACTTCGTCGTCCTGCCCGGCCGGGTCGCCCCCGTCTCCGACTTCGTCGCCCAGCTCCTGCTGGCCAGCACGGACCTCGTGAAGCTCGGCCAGAACGGTCACGCCCAGGAGGTCAGCGCGGGCGCCATCACCCGGGGCGCGCCCTTCGCCGCCGACCACACCTGGCCCACCGAGAAGCCCAGCGCCGTCAACGACCCGGCCCCGGCCGACGGCAGCCGCAACACCGTGTGCAACGTCCTCCACCACGTCGACCCCGACGACGGCGCCACCACCCTGAGCACCTGGGCCGGCACCGACTTCCCGGCGGTGCTGCCCACCGGCTCCTCCAGCGCCTACGTCACCGCCGGCTCCGGCCAGCTCTACCGCCAGTTCCAGGGCCGGGAGACCAAGGCCGGCCCGGTCTTCCTGGTCACCGACACCGGCCTGCGCTACGCCCTGCAGTCCAACGACGACAGCGCCGGCGACGACAAGGGCATCGGCGTCTCCGCCAAGCAGCGCAAGCAGCTCCAGCAGGAGGCCAAGCTGGCGCAGACCCGCCTCGGCTACGCCGACGTCGACCCCGCCCCGATCCCCGCGCCCTGGTCGAAGTTCCTGCCGACCGGCCCCCGCCTGTCGACGGCGGCGGCCCGCCAGCCGCAGGGTTCCTGAGGGGGCGACGATGACGTCCACGCTCCGCGCCCGTACGGCCCTGGCGGCGGCCACCGCCGTCGCCGCCACCCTGCTGACGGCGCCCGCGGCCACGGCGGACTCCGCCTCCGACCAGTGCACGTTCGACAAGACCAACCACAAGTACGCCGGCACGCCCTGGGCGCTGCAGCGCGTCAACCTCGACGAGCTGTGGACCCAGTCCAAGGGCAGGAACGTCAGGGTCGCCGTCATCGACACCGGCGTCGACACGGCCAACCCGCAGCTCGCGCACGCCGTCGACGCGTCCCGGGGCGCCAACTTCCTGCCCCCCAAGGACAAGGAGGGCCGGCCCCTCGACCGCGGCAACGGCAAGGGCACGACCGACACCGTCGGCCACGGCACCCGGGTCGCGGGCATCATCGCGGCCCGCCCCGTGAAGGGCACGGGATTCGTCGGGCTCGCCCCCGAGGCCACCATCATCCCGATCAAACAGAACGACGCGGACGGCAACGGCACGGCCGCCACCCTCGCCCGGGCGATCCGGCACGCTATCCAGGCCAAGGCCGACGTCATCAACATCTCCCAGGACACGGCCAACGCCGTCCCGCCGGACGACGACCTGCGGCGCGCGGTCGACGAGGCCCTGGCCGCCGGCATCGTCGTGGTCGCCTCGGCCGGCAACGACGGCCTCGGCGGCAACCGGAAGAAGACGTACCCGGCGTCGTACCGGGGAGTCCTCGCGGTGGCGGCGTCGGACCGCAACAACGAACGCGCGGCCTTCTCCCAGTCCGGCGACTTCGTCGGCGTGGCGGCCCCCGGCGTCGACATGATCTCCACCGTCCCCAAGGGCGGGCACTGCCCCGACAACGGCACGAGTTTCTCCGCGCCCTACGTGGCGGGCGTGGCCGCGCTGATCAAGGCCAAGCACCAGGACTGGACGCCCCGGCAGATCGTGGCCCAGATCGAGCAGACCGCCGAACGCTCCATCGCCGGCCACGATCCCCTGGTCGGCTGGGGCGTGGTGGACCCGGTCAGGGCCCTCACCGAGGACGACCACCCCATCGAGTCCCCGCACCCCGACGCGGGCCTCACCCATGCGGAGGCCCCCACCCCCGCCCGCCTCACCCTCGGCGAGACCCCGCGCGAACGCACGGCCCGCATCGCGACGTACGTCGCCGTGGCCGTGGCGGTCCTGGTGGCGGGCCTCGGCGGCGGAGCGGTGGCGGTCCGCGACGCCCGCCGCCGGCGCCGCGGCCTGCGGGAAGGCAGGCCATGGACGCGCTGAACAAGCTGAACGTCCTGTCGCTGGTGCTGTCCGCGGTGCTGGTGGCCATGGCCTGCGTCAGGTCGGACCGGGTCCGCTCCTGGCGCGCGAACGTCAACCCGTCGGCCCCGGAACTGCCCGACTCCGCCTTCGTCGTGGCCCGCGTCCTCTTCCTCGGCATGGCGGGCATGGGCGTCTACCTGGCCGTCCAGGGCTTCGGCGTCTCCGACGACGGCTCCTGGAGCGACGGCGAGCTGACCGGCGCGGTCCGCCGAACGGCCGACGACCTGGACGGCTACACCTTCCGGGCCGACGACGCGGGCACGCCCCTGGCTTTCACCGACTACGCGTCGCTGATCGAGGAGAGGGTCATCCGGTACGGCGGCGGCGACGCCCCGGAGTACGGGGTGACGGTCGAGCCGGCCGAGACCAACACGAAGGCGAAGGCGTCCTTCACCATCACCGCCGACGGCACGGACACCGCCTTCTGCACCCACCTCGAGCGCACCCGCTCCAAAAAGGACGACTACACCCCACCGGGCATCACGGGCGGCGAGGGAACCCTGACATACCAGGGCTACCGCCTCAAGACGTCCCTGGGAAAGGGCGAGTGCTGACGGACGGTATGCATGGCGGTGATGTCGTGCCTCACGAGCATTCTCGGGACCGCCCGACGGCTTCGGTGAACGCGGCCGACAGCTTCTTCTTGCAGCCCTTGACCAGCTTGACGGCGCCTGTGCCGGTGGAGAAGAAGTCGTCGTCGGCCGACTGCGCGGCCTTGTCGGTCTCCGGGTTGGCGGTGACGACGGTCGACACGTCGACGTCCTCCTCCCACCACTGCAGATCGGCCGTCACCGCCCACGTTCCGTCCCAACGCCGCGAGCACCGCCGTGGCGGCCAAGGCCAGCCGAGCCATCGAACCCCGAGCCTCCTTCAGGCAACGCATGCTGCGTGGTCCGCTCAGTGGCATGCGCTGGATCGCTGCACCGCCTCCGTGTACGTGGTGATCAGCTGTTTCATGGCCGCGGCATCGCTGTGTTCCGATCCCGAGGCCAGCACAGCCGTGTAGAGAACCTGGTTCCGGTCGTTGCGACAACCGTTCGTCTTTCCGAACGCCTGGTTCCCGGAGTAGACGAACCGACCGTCCTCTGTTTGCTGACCCAGCTTGTCAAGGGTCAGCCCTTTGGCGAACTCGCGTACCGACATGTCGTTCCACCACTCCCGCGCGGTGTACACGACCCGCTTCCCGTCGACGGAGACGGCACAGCGAGTGGCCTTGGCGGAAGCGATGGTGACCTCGGTCGAGACCTTCTTCCCAGGCGGGAGGAACTCGGCGAGCGCCTCAGCGTCGACAGCGGTTCCGCAGGCGCTCCGGGGGAGGGAGTACCCGCGTTCCGGCTCGTCCTCAGAGCAACTCGCGAGTGTGAGAAGGAGAACGGAGACCGCGATGGCTGCCCCGCTTCGGCGGCCTCGGAAAGAACCGGGAGTTACATTCATGGCATTCTCGTCACGGCTGGATGTCAGGAGGTCGTTCTGCTGCCGGGAGCCTGTCCCTGCAGAATGTCATTCGCGTTGATGTAGCCCTGCCGAGCCCCTTCACGCGACCACGTGCCGATGTCGTCCACGTTCGCCAGGTGATATTGCTTGGCGGCCTCTTGGGCGCCTATGGCCACATACTCGTTGTTTTTCTCCAGGCCGGCCTGCCAACGACTTCCCATTTCATCGGCGGCCTCCTCGAGCGCATGCCCTTCGGCATCCTTGTAGATGTGCTCCAGGAGCATGCTGGTGGCCGTACCGGCCCCACCGCCGGCAGCCGCGCCGATCCAAGGGGTCGCGATGAAGGACGTTCCGACACCCACGACCGTTCCCACTCCGCCGGAAATGAGATTCTTGCGCTGGGAAACGCTGTAGTCGAAGTCGTGATCCTTGTCGCCGGCCGGCTTCGCGATCTCTTCCTGTCGACCGAGACCGAGCACGCCCGACACTTCGCCGGACCGCTGGGCGATGTACTTGACCGTGGTCTCCTGGTCCTGAGAGAAGCGCTGATCCGCCGGCAGATCCGGATTCAGGTGGTACTCCATCAGCTTGGACATGTATGCCTGCTGACCCACTTCGACAGCTGCGTATCCTCGTGGATCCTGCCCGACGGCGAACAGGAACTTGCTCACATCCCGGTGCTTGACCTCGGAATCGGCGCCGGCGATCGGATAGAGCTTCTCGATCTGCTTCCAGTCCTCCGAGTCCCGGCTCACGTCAGTCGTGGCGCGGTTGATGTCCGGAAGATACTCGGAAGCCATCTGTCCCATGCTGTCGGACATGACGTTGTGATCGGTGAGTCGTTCCGGGTCGTCTCCCACCGACGAGACGATGGCGTTGAACAGCTTGGCCTGTTCCTCGCTGTGCGGTGCGGTGTCCTGTGTGGGGATCTCTCCCGCAGGATGCCCGGTCGTGGCGGCTTCCAACGCGGACGCGAGGTTGTCGCGGCCATCCGTGCTCTCGCCGCGGCTCAGGTCGCTGTTGCTCTCGTGCGGCCAGTGCCGGTCCTCGAAGAGGTACTTGAAGTTGGAGACCGCGTGCTTGTGGTCGCCGTCCTTCGGGATGAAGTCGTCGTTGAAGAAGTCGGTCGCCGCGCCGGGGTTGTTCGAGAGGCCCTTGAGGTAGCCGGACAAGGGGTCGAAACCGGAGTCGCCCTTCATGTGGTTGAGGTACGGGCTGAACCCCATCCGCTGCCAGGCCCCGTGCTTGCCGTCATCCGTGAACTTCCGTTCCGTCTCCATGAGGCTCTTTCCGTACTGCTTCATGAAGTCGTCGTCGTAGTCGCCCACGCGCATGAGGTTGCTCATGACCTGGAACCCGAGCAGGCCGCCGCGCTTGCCGCCGACCTCCTGGTCGCCGAGGTCGACCATGCGCCGCTTCCACTCGGTCATGTCGGCCGTGTCGCTCTGGCTGGCCGTGGCGAGCGTGAGCCCGAGGTTCTTCTGCAGTTCGCCCAACTGGTCGCGCCGTGCGTGGTTCACGTCCCACGCCACCTGGGGGTCGCTGACATTGGCCCAGAAGGAGAGGGTCTTCTCCGGCCCGAGGTCCTTCGCGAAGCGCTCCGAGAACAGCGGGTCGTCGTGGTACTTCTTCAGCCCGGCGTTGAGCCGGTCGAAGTCCTCCACCGACAGGTCGTCGATGTCCTTCTTGGCCAGCTTCGCCAGTTCGTCGGCTTCCTTCACGGCCGCCGCCGCGGTGTCCCGGTCCTTGTAACTGGCGTCCGAGAAGCCCATCCTGGCCTGGTCGACGATCGCCATGAGGACGTCCTTGGCCGAGTTGTCGCTCTCCGTGGCCTTGCTGAGGATGCCCTGGATCTCGTCGCGGAGGTCGTCGACGTCCTTCTGGTTGGTCGCGCTCTTGTTGCCGCTCGGGTCCGAACCCCAGTCGGGCCGCGTGTTGCCCATGACCGTGAACTTGCCGCCGCCCGCGTCCGTGACGGTCAGGTTCTTCTTCTGGCCGCGCGAGACGGCGTCCGTCAGCTGCTGGTGGAACGTCTTCAGCTCGTCCCGGGTGTCGAGCAGGATCTTGTAGATGGTGGTGGCCTGCGTGTGGGCGTCGCCGAACTCGCCGGCCGTCTTCCCGATGAACTGCTTGGAGACCTGGGCGTTCACGCCGGCCCAGTCGGCCGCGTTGGCGGCCTTGTGCAGATCGTCCTCGGCGTCCTTCTTCAGGTCCGCGAGGTGGTTCACCAGCGTCGACCAGTCGCCGACGGCGTCGTCGAGCAGCTTGAAGTTGGCGTGGTAGAGGGCGTTGAAGTCCATTGGTGGTCGTCCCAGGGAGAGCGTGTCGGCGGTGTGATCGTCTGCGTCGTCGACAACCGGCGCCGCTATTCCTTCTTTTTGCCCTTGCCCTTGCCGTCGTCGCCGTAGTCGTTCTTCCCGCCCGGCGCCCCCACCCGCTCGTCGAAGCCGTCGTCCAGGGCGTCGATGCTGCTCATCTGGCGCTGGATGTAGTGCTCGTCGTTCGCGTGCACGGTCTTGGTGGTCTGCATGTGGTTGGAGATCTGGGCGCAGGCGTCCATCAGCGACTTCAGCTGCTCTTCCCAGCGGTTCGAGACGTGCTGGAGGCCGGCGCCGAGGGCGAAGCCCTGCCGGGTGAGGTCGCCGGCCGCGGAGTCGCTGCCCGGGGTCGCCACGCGGGCCTTGTCCCACAACTGGTCGTAGAGGTGGTGGGCGGCGCTGCCGATCTTCTCCAGGTCCTTGTGGCCGACCTTGAGGTCACCGGTCTTGCTGGGGAGGACATAGGGGCCGTAGGTGCCGCCGCCCCCGTCGACGTGGTTGAGCTGCATGTGTGCCGACTGCCCCTGCGCAGCCTGCGCCTTGAGCCGCTCCCATTCGTCCCATCCCATGGAAGGGCCCCTTCCCCCGTGGTTAGTCCGGTGCCGGGTCAACCTAGCAACCAACGGCAGGGAAAATTTGCGCCATGTCCGCCATGTGCGACCTGTCGGGCGTGAAAATTCGGCGGAGAGTGCCGCCTGGGAGGCCGGTTTCAGGGTTGCCGAGTTCCGGTCCGGGGCAACTGGCCGGCCCCCCGCGTGTGAAGCTTCTGAGTAGATACCGAAACTCTTCTGTCGTTATTGACCGTCTTGTCGCCATCCGCTCCGTCATGAGCCGGTCTCTTTGGGACACCATCGCAACTGAACTGTCGCAGAGTTCAGTTGGCCACCATTTAGGCAGTGACTACAGTGGTCCGCGATGGATCGACGGCGCGGCCGGCTCCCGCTCGATCCGTCCAGCACTACCAACGGGGAAACGGGGAAGGGGTCGCGGTGGGCGACGGTGGCGGCTCGGGCATGAGGCGCGGCGTTGATGCGCTGAGCAAGTTCAAGAACGATGTCGACAAGGCGCTGAAGGCCTTCGAAGGTGCCCCCGGCAGTCCGTCCAGGCTGGCGGAGCACACGCTCAGCGCCGGTTCTTTCAGCGGCTCGAACATCCCCTTCCACGAGGCGACCGAGCTGCACTCCAAGTACGAGCAGGTGCACGAGCGCCTCACCTCGCTGTCGCAGAACCTCGGCCTGCAGATCGAGGCCCTGACGCTCGCGGCGCACGCGGCCGACGTCACGTACGACGGTACGGAGGACGAGGTGCGGCGCCGGTTCTGGCAGATCCACTCCCATCTCGACCAGGAGCACCGGACGGCGACGCAGAAGGACGAGCACGCCGAGAAGAAGCCGGTCGAGGCCGGTGAGCACGGTGGCGAGCACACGTCCGCGAAGGGCGAGTTCTAGTGACTGACAACTGGCAGCAGAAGCCCGAGTACAAGGCCGACGTCGAGCAGGCCAACCGGCAGGTCGGCATCGTCAACACGATCAGTCGGCTGCAGAACGGCTTCCGGGGCACGCCCATGGGGGCGGCACTCTCCCTCGGCAGGACCGACTTCGAGGACCACGATCTCAACGCGATGATCGACTTGGTCCACCACTCCAATCCCGAGCACTTGGAGACGGCCAGCAAGGCATTGTGGGACGCCCGTAAGGCCATCCACGACGCGGCCACGGACCTGGAGACCAACCTCAAGGGCGTCGACTGGGAAGGCGAGGGCGCCAAGCAGTTCCACTCGTGGACCAGCGGTCTCATCGACTGGACCAAGGGGCTCGCGACCTTCGCCGACATCGCCGCCACCGAGATCTCCGCCGCCGCCACCGGTCTGGCCTCCGTGCGCCACTCCATGCCGCCCCGGGACACGCGGCCCGCGAGTGAACAGAAGCGGCCCAAGGACCTGCCCAAGGCCAAGCAGGTCGACGGTGATCCGGACTACGCCGCCGCGCTCAAGGTCGAGAAGGACCGGCAAGAGGCGATCAACCAGGTGAACCGGCTGGCCTCGTTCTACTCCGTGTCCGCCACCGCCCTGGGGATGGCCCTGGACACCGATCCGAAGCCTTACAAGCCGATTCCGGATGTGGGGGTGCCGAAGCCGTTCGGGCATGAAACGGGTTCCTCGCCGGGCCGGTCAGGATCCTCCACGCCCTCCTCTTTGCGTGGAGGTGTGGCGGGAAGCCATGGGGACACGACACGAGGGCACGCGGAGTCGGTTACCTCCCGCGGAACAGGGACTGGTGGTCACGTACCGCCCCTGAAGGAAGTCCACGACCCCGGTACGTCCACGTCCACCGGCCGTGACGTCGGCACGGAGATCAACACCACGACCACCCTGCCCCCGCAGACACCGGCCAGTCCGCCCAGCACTCCGACGCCCACCCTGCCGACGACCAACGGCGGGGGACCGGTGCCGCCGCTGCCCACGGGACCGATGGGGCCTCCCGTCACGCCGACCGGCCGAACTCCCGGCTACGGACCGGCCGGCCGTCCCCCGGTGACGGCGCAAGGGCGGACCGGCCCTGTGGGTACCGGAAGCGGTCGAACGTCACAGGGACCGGCGGGCCAGTCGGGGCGTACCGTCTCCACCGGTCGAGTGCCGCAGGGGCCGAACGGCCAGGCAGGGCGATCCGTACCGGGCGGCCGGGTTCCGCAGGGTCCGATGGGGCAGGCTCATGCCACGGGACGCGCGACCCCGACGGGCCAGCAGGGCGCACGGGGCCCTGTTCAGTCCGGGCGCACTCCGGTAGGCCGTCCCGTCACCGGCGGTACGCCGAGGACGACCGGGACCCCTGGTGGACGTCCTGGAGCAATCGGTCCCACGGGTCCGGCGCGCAACGGCGTCGTGGGCGGCAAGCCCGTCACGGGTCGTACGTCCGGATCCACGGCCGGTCCCCGGGTCCCGCGCGGTATGGTCGTCGGCGCCGAGGAGCCGATCTCCTCCACGCAGCAGAAGGGCGCCCTCGGTCAGCGAGGCGTCGTCGGCGCCCCCACGGCGAAGGCCGAACCCGGCGCGGGCCGGGCGGTGCTGCGCTCGGCGAGCAACCCCGAGGGTGTCATCGGCGGGGCGCGCAACACCAGCGGTTCTCCGCTCAAGGGCTCCGAGGCCGGTGCCACGGGGCTGGGCCGCGGTGCGGTGGGCGGTCGGCAGGCTCCGGCCGGTGAGACCGGCCGTGCCGGCGGGACCGCCCGGACGGAACAGCACCGCTCGTCGCAGCAGCGGCGTGATGTGCCTCAGAAGAGCGACTGAACACGAGCGAGGACATACACGGCATGAAGCCAGGGACCGGTCGACGCGGCACGAGGACCGCCCTCCTGACGAGGCGGAACGCGAGACGGCTGTCTGCTGTGTGCTCGGCACTGGGCACGCTGGTGATCGCGTCGACGGGGCTGGCTCCCGGAGCCGCGGCTGCGGACGACGTTCAGTCCAAGCAGTGGTATCTGGACGCGATGGGCGCCGACGTGATCTGGAAGCACAGCACGGGCAAGGGGGTGAAGGTCGCCGTCATCGACACCGGGGTGAACCCGGACACGCCTTCGCTCAAGGGGCAGGTGCTGGTCGACGAGGTACCCAAGGTCGCGACGTACCACGTCACCCGGGATTACAACGGCCATGGCACCTCGATGGCAGAAATTATCGCGGGCACAGGGGCTGGCGGTGGTATCAAGGGCCTTGCTCCTGGGGCGAAGATCATCCCGATCCGGGTCGGCGACGACTCCCTGAAAGACGAGGAGGAGCGGGCGAAGACCCTCACTTCGGTCAAGGCGATCAGGGCCGCCGCCGATAGCGACGCCAAGATCATCAATATGTCCTACGGAAGCGAGTACTACGAATCCGAAGAGGAGGACGCTGTCAAATACGCGGCCTCCAAGGGCAAGTTGGTTTTTGCTTCCATGGGGAATGACGGCGACAAGGGAAACAAGAAGAATTACCCCGCCATGTATCCCTATGCCGTCGGCGTGGCCGCCGTTGACAAATCCGGTACAGTCGGCAAGTTCTCCACGTACGGAAACGAGGTCGACCTCTCGGCCCCCGGCCTGAACATCCCGGGCTGGTGCGACACCACATTCACCAAGTACTGCACCACCGAGGGCACCAGTAACGCCTCCGCCATAGCCTCCGCCTCCGCAGCCCTGATCTGGTCCGCCCACCCCGACTGGACGGCGAACCAGGTTCTCCGTTCACTCATCGACACAGCCGGTCGCACCTGGTCCAAGGACAAGCCCAGCAAGTACCTCGGCTACGGCATCGTCCGTCCGCGCCGCGTCCTGCTCGACAAGGACATCAACCCGGGCCCGGCCAACAGGGACCCGCTGGCCGCCGAGAACGGAACGGACCCGGACGAGGACATCGCGGCTACCCCGAGCCCGTCGACGGCACCCTCCTCCGGGGCGTCGGTGAAGCCCACCAAGGAGGCAGGTTCCGCCAGCGGACCCACCTCCGCCGCCGCGAAAAAATCCGACTCCGGCAGCGATACCCGGATCTGGTTGATCATCGGCGCCGTAGCCGCCGTACTGGTCATCGCAGGCGCCGGTTTCGCCGTGCTGCGCGCACGCCGTAACGCCTGAGCGGTCTCCCGTACACCTGCCCACTCACCGAGTGGGCGAAGACCCGCTTGCCGGCAGTGCCGACGCCCGACACATGCCTCAGCGCCCGGCAAGGTCAGTTCACACAGAAAGGCACGGAAATGGCGACGCAGCGCCAGAAGGTAAGTGACAAGGACATCATCGTCCTCGAAAAGGAGCTTCTGCACCGTTTCGAGGGCATCAAGGGTCAGCTGAAGGAACTGCAGGCCCTCATCGACAGCCTCGAAGGCAACTGGAAGGGCATCGGCGCCGGCGCGTTCAACGCCAAGCAGACCGAGATCAACGAGCGCATGGTCCGCATCGGCAACATCCTCGCCAAGTTCATCGAGGCCATGAGCACCACGCGGAAGATCAAGGACGGCACGGAAGACGAGGTCCGTGCGCAGGTCCAGAGCATCGACGTCAGCGTCGGCGGCTCGACTTCGGCCCTGTCCAGTTACTGATCCCCGCCAGGTCACCACTTCTCAGCAACGGAGCAATCATGGGCGTCAACAACAGCGGCGAGCTCGAAGTTTCCTACGGCAGCCTCGACGAGACCGCCACCCAGCTGGCCAACCACGCGCGTCGGCTCGAAGAGGGCCTCGAGGCCATCAAGCAGAAGGTCGCCGGCGTCGCCAGCATGTGGGAGGGCGAGGCCCACAACGCGTACACCGAGCAGCAGGCCGCCTGGGACCGCGAGGCGCAGGGCATCCACGAGGCCCTGGTCCAGATCGGCAAGGTCGTGCACGCGGCCGGCGGTGACTACCAGGGCGGCGACCGCAAGGCCGCCAGCTACTTCATGTAAGCCGGACCGGCACAGCACGGACCGGCACAGCACGGCAACGGGGTGGGCACGCACGGGAGGTGCCCACCCTTTGTCATGCCGGACGGAAGCTCGTGCACACCTTCGTACCGTCGCCCGGGTGGACCGCCCCGGCCCGCGGCGTCTCGGTGCCGCACCCGGCACTCGGCGACCGGCATCCGGCGACCGTTGACGCCCCCCGGAGGGAAAGCCGCAGCCGGACAGGCGGGCGGCTCCCCCTCCCTCGGGTCCCGTGCGCCTCAGTACTCCACTTCCACCAACCCCGTCTGCACCAGCGGCTTGCCCCGCTTGCGGGAGACGAAGACGCCCCGGCCCGGGGGCATCGGGCGGTGGCGGACGCCGCCGAGGATGTCGCCCTCGGCCGGGTCGCCGGCCAGGACCAGGCCCTGGGCGCCGAGTTCCTTCATGCGCTGCATGAACGGCTCGTACGAGGCCCGGCCCGCGCCCGCGGAGGAGCGGGCGATGATGAAGCGGACGCCGACGTCGCGGGCGAACGGCAGCATCTCCGTCAGCCCGCTGAGCGGGTTGCCGCTGGAGGTGGAGACCAGGTCGTAGTCGTCGATGACGACGAACACCTGCGGCCCCCGCCACCAGCTGCGGTCCCGCAACTGCTGCGGCGTGACGTCCGCCGTCGGCGTGCGGCGCTGCATCAGGTCGGCCAGCGCCGCCATGTGGTGGTCCATCTGGCTGGACATGGGGATGTACTCCGCCAGGTGGGAGGCGGGGGTGACGTCCAGCAGGGCGCGGCGGTTGTCGACCACGAAGAACTTCGCCTCGTCGCCGCCGTACCGCAGCGACAGCTGCCGGATCAGCAGCCGCAGCAGGTTGGACTTGCCGGACTCGCTCTCGCCGAAGACCAGGAAGAACGGGTCCTGGTCGAAGTCGACGAACACCGGCTCCAGGTTCTCCTCGTCCAGCGCGAACGCGACGCCCCGCCGCGGGAACCGGTCGCCCGGCGGCAGCTCGGCCGCGTCCAGCCGGCGCGGCAGCAGCCGTACCTTGGGGGCGCCCGGCGCCTGCCAGTGCCGTCCGACCTCGGTGGTCAGCGCGGCCGTGGCCTCGGCCAGGTCCGTGTCGGAGGTGAGGCCGTCGATCCGCGGCACCGCCGCCATGAAGTGCAGCTTCTGCGGGGACAGACCGCGGCCGGGGACGCCCGCGGGCACGTTCGCCGCCACCTTGCGGTCGATCTCCGAGTCCATGACGTCACCCAGACGCAACTCCAGGCGGTTCATCAGATGGTCCTTGAGGTTCGCGCGGACCTCCATCGAGCGGGACGCCGTGATGACGAGGTGGATGCCGTAGCCGAGGCCGCGCGCGGCGATGTCCAGGACCGCCGGCTCCAGGCCCTCGTAGTCCGTGCGGAAGTTCCCCCAGCCGTCGACGACCAGGAAGACGTCTCCCCAGGGCTGGTCGGTGACCGAGATGCCGCCCCGGGCGCGCCGGGCGCGGAAGTCGGCGATCGAGGCGATGCCGGCCGTACGGAAGTACTCCTCGCGGCGGGTCAGGACGCCGTACACCTCGGAGACCGTACGGCGCACCCGCTCCGGGTCCAGCCGCGAGGCGATCCCGCCGACGTGCGGCAGGCCGTCCACCGCGGCCATGCCGCCGCCACCGAAGTCGAGGCCGTAGAACTGCACCTCGTGCGGGGTGTGGGTGAGCGCGAAGGCGCAGATCAGGGAGCGCAGCAGGGTGGACTTGCCGGACTGCGGGCCGCCGATGACCTGCATGTGGCCGGCCGCGCCCGAGAAGTCGAGCATCAGACGGTCGCGGCGCTGCTCGTACGGCTTGTCGACCAGGCCGACCGGGACCACCAGGCGCCCGGCGCCCTCGTAGTTCGGCTGCGTCAGGCCGCGGCCCCGCACCGCAGCCAGCCCCGGCAGCAGCGCGTCCAGCGCGGGCGGGCTCTCCAGCGGCGGCAGCCACACCTGGTGGGCCGCCGGGCCTTGCGCCTCCAGCCGGCGCACGATCACGTCGAGCACGGTGTCGGCCAGTGCCTCGTCCACCTCGGGCTCGGTCTCGGTGCGCTGCTGCGGGATCGCGGTGTACTGCACCGGCACCTCGGTGGCCGTGAACAGCACCGGACGGCGGTCCACCGGGAGCCGTCCGCCGGACAGGTCCGTCCGCCGGCCCCCGGAGCGGTACACCCCCGAGACGTAGGCCGCCTTGAACCGGACCATCTCGTCCGTGCCGTACTTCAGGAAGCCGGAGCCGGGGACGTTCGGCAGTTCGTAGGCGTCGGGGACGCCGAGCGCGGCGCGGGACTCGGCCGCGGAGAAGGTGCGCAGGCCGATCCGGTAGGAGAGGTAGGTCTCCAGACCGCGCAGCCGGCCCTCCTCCAGGCGCTGCGAGGCCAGCAGCAGGTGCACGCCCAGCGACCGGCCGATCCGGCCGATCTGCACGAACATCTCGATGAAGTCCGGTTTCGCGGTCAGCAGCTCGCTGAACTCGTCGATCACCAGGACCAGGGACGGGATCGGCTGGAGCGGGGCGCCGGCCGCGCGGGCCTTCTCGTAGTCGTGGATGTTGGCGTAGTTGCCCGCGTCGCGCAGCAGCTCCTGGCGGCGGTTCAGCTCGCCGCGGATGGAGTCGCCCATGCGGTCGACCAGGGTCAGGTCGTCCGCGAGGTTGGTGATGACCGCCGCCACGTGCGGCATCTGCGCCATGCCGGCGAAGGTCGCGCCGCCCTTGAAGTCGGCGAGGACGAAGTTCAGGGTCTCCGAGGAGTGGGTGACCGCGAGGCCCAGCACCAGGGTGCGCAGCAGCTCGGACTTGCCGGAACCGGTCGCGCCGACGCACAGGCCGTGCGGGCCCATGCCCTCCTGCGCGGCCTCCTTCAGGTCCAGCATCACGGGCCGGCCGTCCTCGCCGAGACCGATCGGCACCCGCAGGCGTTCGGCGAGCGCGCGCGGGCGCCAGGTCCGCTTGGTGTCGACGGAGGCCGCGTCGCCGAGACCCAGCAGGTCGGTGAACTCCAGGTTGGCGAGCAGCGGCTCGTCGTCGTCACCGCCGGAGGCCATGCGCAGCGGCGCCAGCTGCCGGGCCAGCGCCTCGGCGGACTCGTAGGACAGCGCGTCGGGGGTGCCCTCGTACACCTCGCCGTGCCCCGACTCCAGGCGCAGCAGCCCGGGCTGGACGACGATGGACAGGTCGCCGCCCGCCGTGGTCAGCTCGCCCGGCACCACCTCCAGGACCGTGACGCCCTGGAGGCCCTCCGGGTTGGCGAGCACCGAGTCCGGCAGCAGGGACAGGTCGTCCAGGACGAGCACGATGTGCGGCTCGTCCAGCAGCGGCGCGGCGCCGGGGTGGAAGCGCGGCCGGCCGGTCAGCCGTGCGGCCAGCAGGTCCTCCAGCTCGCGCGGGTCGGAGCCGATCAGCCGGCGCGAACCCGCGCCGTCCACCGCGCCGGGCGCCTGTGCGTGCGGCAGCCACTTCGCCCAGTCCCAGTGCGCCAGCGCCTCCCGGCCCGCGGCCACCGCGACGACCAGGTCCTGCGGGGAGTGCAGCGAGGCCAGCGAGCCGACCAGGGCGCGGGCCGAGGCCCGCACGGACTGCGGCTCGCCGCTGACCGTGACGTGGTAGAAGGCGCGCAGCGACACCGCCATCGGCAGGTCGCCGACGCTGGCGTGCGCGGCGAGGAAGCGCTGCATCGCGCCCGCGGTCAGCGGCTCCAGCTGCTCGACCGGCCCCGTCTCCGGGGGGATCAGCGGGGTCGCCAGCGGCTGCGCGCCCAGCCCGATGCGGACGTGTGCGAAGTCCTCGTCGCCGGGCCGCCGCTCCCACACCCGGCTGCCCTCGGCGACCAGCGCCCAGAGCTGCTCGGGGGAGGGGTGCAGGTAGTACTGCGCGTCCCGCTGCTTGCGGGCCGTGGCCACGGCGGACCTGCGGGTCTGCGACAGATAGCTGAGGTAGTCGCGGCGCATGTCGGCCAGCTGGCCCTGCGAGCCGCGACGGAAGCGGACCACCATCGCGATGGACATCGCCACCGTCGAGGCGATCATGATCATGCCCATGATCTTCATGAACGGCTGGCCGTTCGTGAAGAAGAAGACCACCGAGCCGCCCATGCCCAGCGTGGGCAGGAGCTGCATCAGCACGCTCTCCTGGTGCCCCCGCGGCAATTCGGGCGGTGGCTGGACAACGACCTCTTCCGTGGGCACTTCGGACGGAAGCGCCCTAGGGGGGCGCTTGACGACAATCTGGCTCACCGCTCACCAATTCCCTTGCCCGACCCAGGCGTTCCGCCCGCCGCCCCGTGTCCGGCGAGCGCAGGCCGCCGCGTGATCCTACTGAGTTCGCGGAGGACGGGTGGGCGGTAGGGTGCCGGATGTTCGCGTGAGCACACGCCGCGCAGGCTGGACATACCGGGGCGAACCCCTCAAGAGTGAGGTGGCGGAACCCCGGAATCCCGCCGTACGGCACCCGGGTCGCCGCGCACCGGGCGAACCGGCACGGGACCTTCACGCCATGGACGCAGCACCACCACCGAGCACGACACAGACGCACCACCACCACTGAGGGGGAGCAGCAGGTGAGCATGACGGCCGCCGCCACCGGCGGACCCGGGACGGGAGCCCCTTCCGCGTCCGGCACCGGACTCGGCTTCTGCCGGGTCACCATCGTCGCGCCGGACAGCCGTATCGACGTGGCCCTGCCCGACGACGTCCCGGTCGCCGACCTCTACCCGGAGATCCTCCGGCTGTCCCAGCAGAGCCCCGCGGCCGGCGCCCCGGTCGGCTACCACCTCGTCCGCACCGACGGCACCGTGCTGGACAGCGCCCGGTCCTTCGCCGCCCAGCGCATCCTCGACGGCGAACTGCTCACCCTGCGCCCGTTCGCCGAGTCCCTGCCGCCGGCCGTCTTCGACGACGTCGCCGAGGCCGTGGCCTCCTCCGTCACCAAGCAGCACAAGCTGTGGAGCGGCGACCTGACCCGGGCCGCCGGCCTCGTCGGCGGCGGTGTGCTGCCCGCACTGCTCGCGTTCGTCGCCTGGACCGCCGACCCGCGCCACGACATGCACGGCCTGGCCGGCATCCTCGCCGCCGTCACCGGCATCCTCCTCGTCGTGCTCTCCGCCGTCCGCGCCCGCGTCTACGACGACCGCGGCTCGGCCGTCGCCCTCGGCCTCGGCGCGCTGCCGGGCATCGGCGTCGCCGGCAGCGGACTGCTGCCACTCGGCGACGGCGAGGGCATCGGCAGACTCCAGTTCCTGCTGGCGTGCGCGGCCGTCCTCGTCGCCGCCCTGATCCTCGCCCTGTGCTCACCGCACGGCGACGGCCCCTTCGTCGCCTTCGTGTTCGCCTCCGCGGTCGCCCTCGTCGCCGTCTTCATCGCGACCCTCACCGGCTGGGCCCCCCGGGAGACCGCCGCCCTGTGCGCCCCGGTCGCCGTCTGCGGGCTCGCCTTCCTGCCCGGCATGTCCATGCGGTTCGCCCGGCTGCCGATCGGCTTCGAGAACCCCAGCGGCGGCGGCACCACCCGCCCCGCCTACGGCGCCGAGCCCACCCCCCAGGAACCGGTGGACATCGAGCGCGTCGAGGCGCAGGCACGGCGCGGCCACGAACTCCTCGTCGGCATGGTCGGCGGCTGCGCGCTGCTCGCCGTCGGCGCCGCGGCCGTGCTCGGCTTCTCCGCCGGCGTCTGGGCCCAGCTGCTCGCCCTCGCCACCGGCATCGCCCTGCTGATGCGCGCCGGCCTGTTCCGCTACACCGCCCAGGTCGCCCCCGTGCTGGCCGCCGGCCTCACCTGCCTGGTCCTGCTCGGCCTCGGCCTCGCCCTCAACCCGCCGGACCACGTCATGCGCGCCGCGCTGGCCGGCGACCGCACCGACCTCGACATCCGCACCGTCTGGCTGATCGCGGCGATCGCCGCGGCCACGGCCCTGGTGACGGCCCTCGGCCTGATCCTGCCGCGCGGCGGGATGACCCCCTTCTGGGGCCGCTTCCTGGAGATCTGCGAGGGCTTCGTCCTGCTCACCCTGATCCCGCTCGCCCTGGCCGTCTTCGACGTGTACGCCAAGGCCCGCGCCATGACCAGCTGACGGAACACGACGCGAAAAAGGGGCGGTACGCGCGCGTACCGCCCCTTTGCGCTCCCGCCTCAGCCGAAGCTCACTGCACGTCCAGGCCCCCGTTGTGCGCCATCGGCTTCAGGTCGAACTCCCCGTCGCGCGCCCCGAGCACGAACGCGGTCCACTCCGCCTCCGTGTAGCGCAGCACGGTGTCCGGGTCGAGCGAGGACCGCATCGCCACCGCGCCACCGGGCAGGTACGCGATCTCGACCCGCTCCTCGTGCTCCTCCGTACCCGGCGCGCACTGCCACTCCACGCCCGAGATGTCGAGCGCGTACAGCTCGTCCCGCTCGCGCTCCTTGCGCGCCTTCATCTCCGCTTCCGTTTCCGCCATCTGCGGCGACCCCTTCCCGACGTAGTACGATCCCGGCGCTCACCCTAGTGGCGTGCGCCACCCCCTCGGCGGGGTTCGCCGACCGGGCGTAAGGTCCCCGCCATCGCCTGGTACCCTGAGTGACGGCCGTATGTGTACGCACCCCCGGAACCCTCGCTGTTCTGGAGGCCGCGCCCAGCGGATCCCCGCCACCCGAGTAACGGAAGCTCCCCCGAGACGCAGACCGGGGGCACTCGGTGGCCACTCACACACCATGAGGAGTACGCGTGTCGCTCGACGCCGCTACGAAGAAGCAGATCATCGCCGAGTTCGGTACCAAGGAGGGTGACACCGGCTCCCCCGAGGTCCAGGTCGCTCTGCTCTCCCGTCGGATCTCCGACCTGACGGAGCACCTCAAGACCCACAAGCACGACCACCACTCCCGCCGTGGCCTGCTGATCCTGGTCGGTCAGCGCCGCCGGCTGCTGCAGTACCTGGCGAAGAAGGACATCCAGCGCTTCCGTGCGCTGGTCGACCGCCTCGGCATCCGCCGCGGTGCGGCGGGCGCCAAGTAGGACGCCACGAGGGAGCGGTTCCCGAAACGAATCGGGGACCGCTCCCTTTGCCGTATGCGGGGCTTCGCCGGGCATACGGTGACCATGGTCGTACCACCGGAAACGTGCGGACTGTCACTCACGCTTTGTAGTGTGGTAGCAGAACGCATCACGTACGACACAGAACGAGGAGAAGCGCACCCAGTCGCCGCCGGTCCTCGGTAGTGGCCCCCGGGGGAGAAGCCCCGGGTGCTTCGATCGAAGACCGGCCCGCACCGCACGGAGCGCCTCTCCACACACCGTCCCCCTGCCACACGGGCAGGCACAGGACGAAGACGAGGAGAAAACGCTAGTGGAGAACGAGACCCACTACGCCGAAGCCGTCATCGACAACGGCCCCTTCGGCACCCGCACCATCCGCTTCGAGACGGGCCGCCTGGCCAAGCAGGCCGCCGGCTCCGCCGTGGCGTACCTGGACGACGACACCATGGTGCTGTCGGCCACCACCGCCTCGAAGAACCCCAAGGACCAGCTCGACTTCTTCCCCCTCACGGTGGACGTCGAGGAGCGGATGTACGCCGCCGGCAAGATCCCCGGCAGCTTCTTCCGCCGTGAGGGCCGGCCGTCCGAGGACGCCATCCTCACCTGCCGCCTCATCGACCGCCCGCTGCGCCCGTCCTTCAAGAAGGGGCTGCGCAACGAGATCCAGGTCGTCGCCACGATCATGGCCCTCAACCCCGACCACCTGTACGACGTCGTGGCGATCAACGCCGCGTCCGCGTCCACGCAGCTGGCCGGTCTGCCCTTCTCCGGCCCGATCGGCGGCGTCCGCGTCGCGCTGATCCGCGGCCAGTGGGTCGCCTTCCCGACCCACACCGAGCTCG
Source organism: Streptomyces sp. NPDC029296 (assembly GCF_055569255.1). Taxonomy (NCBI): domain Bacteria; kingdom Bacillati; phylum Actinomycetota; class Actinomycetes; order Kitasatosporales; family Streptomycetaceae; genus Streptomyces; species Streptomyces sp. NPDC029296. The sequence continues at coordinate 9,418 of NZ_JBVHXT010000035.1, read as the reverse complement.
AGGACGCCGTCTTCGACATGGTCGTCGCCGGCCGTGTCCTGGAGGACGGCGACGTCGCGATCATGATGGTCGAGGCCGAGGCCACCGAGAAGACCATCAAGCTGGTCGAGGGTGGCGCCGAGGCGCCGACCGAGGAGATCGTCGCCGCCGGTCTGGAGGCCGCCAAGCCCTTCATCAAGGTCCTGTGCCGCGCCCAGGCCGACCTCGCCGCCAAGGCCGCCAAGCCGACCGCCGAGTTCCCGATCTTCCTGGACTACCAGGACGACGTGTTCGAGGCCCTGACCGCCGCCGTCCGCCCCGAGCTGGCCCAGGCGCTCACCATCGCCGGCAAGCAGGAGCGCGAGGCCGAGCTGGACCGCGTCAAGGCGCTGGCCGCCGAGAAGCTGCTGCCCGAGTTCGAGGGCCGCGAGAAGGAGATCTCCGCCGCGTACCGCTCGCTCACCAAGCAGCTGGTCCGCGAGCGCGTGATCAAGGAGAAGAAGCGCATCGACGGCCGCGGTGTCACCGACATCCGCACCCTGGCCGCCGAGGTCGAGGCCATCCCGCGGGTGCACGGCTCCGCGGTGTTCGAGCGTGGCGAGACCCAGATCCTGGGCGTCACCACCCTTAACATGCTCCGCATGGAGCAGCAGCTGGACACCCTCTCCCCGGTGACCCGCAAGCGCTACATGCACAACTACAACTTCCCGCCGTACTCCACCGGTGAGACCGGCCGCGTCGGCTCCCCGAAGCGCCGCGAGATCGGCCACGGCGCCCTCGCCGAGCGCGCCCTCGTGCCGGTGCTGCCCGCGCGCGAGGAGTTCCCGTACGCGATCCGCCAGGTCTCCGAGGCGCTGAGCTCCAACGGCTCGACGTCCATGGGCTCGGTCTGCGCCTCCACCATGTCGCTGCTGAACGCCGGTGTGCCGCTGAAGGCCCCGGTCGCCGGCATCGCCATGGGCCTGATCTCCCAGGAGATCGACGGCGAGACGCACTACGTCACCCTCACCGACATCCTCGGTGCGGAGGACGCCTTCGGCGACATGGACTTCAAGGTCGCCGGCACCAAGGAGTTCGTGACCGCCCTCCAGCTCGACACCAAGCTGGACGGCATCCCGGCCTCCGTCCTGGCCGCGGCCCTCAAGCAGGCCCGCGACGCCCGTCTCCACATCCTCGACGTGATGATGGAGGCCATCGACCGGCCCGACGAGATGTCCCCGAACGCCCCGCGGATCATCACCGTCAAGATCCCGGTCGACAAGATCGGCGAGGTCATCGGCCCCAAGGGCAAGATGATCAACCAGATCCAGGAGGACACGGGCGCCGAGATCACGATCGAGGACGACGGCACGATCTACATCGGTGCCGCCGACGGTCCCTCGGCCGAGGCCGCCCGCGCCACGATCAACGGCATCGCCAACCCGACGATGCCCGAGGTCGGCGAGCGCTACCTGGGTACGGTCGTGAAGACGACCACCTTCGGCGCGTTCGTCTCCCTGCTGCCCGGCAAGGACGGTCTGCTGCACATCTCGCAGATCCGCAAGCTCGCCGGCGGCAAGCGCGTGGAGAACGTCGAGGACGTCCTCGGCGTGGGCGCGAAGGTCCAGGTCGAGATCGCCGAGATCGACTCCCGCGGCAAGCTCTCCCTGATCCCCGTGATCGAGGGCGAGGAAGGCTCCGACGAGTCGAAGGACGACGCCGAGCAGTGACGTCCCGTAGCTCGAAGGCGACGGCCCGCCCCTCTTCGGAGGCGCGGGCCGTCGCCCGTACCCAAACCCTCGTCAAGGGGACCGGCGGCATCGGCACGGTCCGCAAGACCACCCTCCCGGGCGGCCTGCGCATCGTCACCGAGACCCTGCCCTCGGTCCGCTCCGCGACCTTCGGCATCTGGGCCCACGTCGGCTCCCGCGACGAGACCCGGGCCCTGAACGGCGCCACCCACTACCTGGAGCACCTGCTCTTCAAGGGCACGTCCCGCCGCAGCGCGCTCGACATCTCCGCCGCGCTCGACGCGGTCGGCGGCGAGATGAACGCGTTCACGGCCAAGGAGTACACGTGCTACTACGCACGCGTGCTCGACACCGACCTGCCCCTGGCCATCGACGTGGTCTGCGACATGCTGACCGGCTCGCTGATCCTCGAAGAGGACGTCGACGTCGAACGCGGTGCGATCCTCGAAGAGATCGCCATGACCGAGGACGACCCCGGCGACTGCGTGCACGACCTGTTCGCGCACACGATGTTCGGCGACAACGCCCTCGGCCGCCCGGTCCTCGGCACGGTCGACACGGTCAACGCCCTCACCGCCGACCGGATCCGCCGCTTCTACAAGAAGCACTACGACCCGACCCACCTCGTGGTCGCCTGCGCCGGCAACGTCGACCACGCCAAGGTCGTCCGCCAGGTCCGCGCGGCCTTCGAGAAGGCCGGCGCCCTCAGGAACCCGGAGGCACGGCCCATCGCCCCGCGCGACGGCCGCCGTACGATCCGCACCGCCGGCAAGGTGGAACTGCTCGGCCGCAAGACCGAACAGGCGCACGTCGTCCTCGGCATGCCCGGCCTCGCCCGCACCGACGACCGCCGCTGGGCCATGGGCGTGCTCAACACCGCCCTCGGCGGCGGCATGTCCTCCCGCCTCTTCCAGGAGGTCCGGGAGAAGCGCGGCCTCGCCTACAGCGTGTATTCGTACACCTCCGGCTTCGCCGACTGCGGCCTGTTCGGCGTCTACGCCGGCTGCCGGCCCAGCCAGGTCCACGACGTGCTGCGCATCTGCCGCGACGAACTCGACCACGTCGCGCAGAACGGCCTCTCCGACGACGAGATCGCCCGTGCCATCGGCCAGCTCAGGGGCTCCACCGTGCTCGGCCTGGAGGACACCGGCGCGCTGATGAACCGTATCGGCAAGAGCGAACTGTGCTGGGGCGAGCAGATGTCCGTCGACGACATGCTGGCGAAGATAGCCGCGGTCACCCCGGACGAGGTCCGCTCGGTGGCCCGCGACATCCTGGGACAGCGCCCGTCGCTCTCGGTCATCGGCCCGCTCAAGGACAAGCAGGCCGCCCGGCTGCACGACGCGGTCGCCTGAAACACCACCGGTTAGGAAGCAGGAACATGAGCAAGCTGCGCGTGGCGGTCCTCGGTGCCAAGGGCCGGATCGGAGCCGAGGCGGTCAAGGCGGTCGAGGCCGCCGAAGACATGGAGCTGGTCGCCGCCCTCGGCCGGGGCGACAAGCTGGAGACCCTGGCCGAGACCGGTGCCCAGGTCGCCGTCGAGCTGACCACCCCGGCCTCGGTCATGGGCAACCTCGACTTCTGCGTGCGCCACGGCATCCACGCGGTCGTCGGCACCACCGGCTGGACCGACGAGCGCCTCGCGCAGCTGAGGGGCTGGCTCGACCGGTCCCCGGAGACCGGCGTGCTCATCGCGCCGAACTTCTCCATCGGCGCCGTGCTGACGATGAGGTTCGCGCAGATCGCCGCGCCCTACTTCGAGTCGGTCGAGGTGGTCGAGCTGCACCACCCGAACAAGGTGGACGCCCCCTCCGGCACCGCCACGCGCACCGCCCAGCTCATCGCCGAGGCCCGCCGGGCGGCCGGCACCGCCCCGGCACCGGACGCCACCGCCACGGCCCTCGACGGCGCCCGGGGCGCCAGCGTCGACGGCATCCCCGTGCACGCCGTACGGCTGCGCGGCCTGCTCGCCCACCAGGAGGTCCTGCTCGGCGGCGAGGGCGAGACCCTGACCGTCCGGCACGACTCGCTGCACCACAGCAGCTTCATGCCGGGCATCCTGCTCGGCGCCCGCCGGGTGGTGACCACTCCGGGCCTCACCTTCGGCCTGGAACACTTCCTGGACCTGAGCTGAGCCCGAAGACGACATGCGCGCGAAGATCACCTACCTCGTCACGGCCGCCGTCCTGGTCTTCTACTTCGTCCTGGTCGGCAGCCGTGGCGTCCTGCTCATCCAGTCCGGCACGCTCCTCACCGTCACCTTCGGCGTGGCGGTGCTGATCCTGCCGGTCATCGGCCTGTGGTTCCTGTGGAAGAACACCCAGTTCGTCCGCAAGGCCAACCAGCTGGCCGCCGAACTCGAAGCCGAGGGCGGCCTGCCGGTCGACGAACTGCGGCGCCTGCCCGACGGCCGGATCGACCGCGACTCGGCCGACGAGGTCTTCGCCCGGCGCAAGGCCGAGACGGAGACGACCCCGGGGGACTGGCGCTGCTGGTTCCGCCTCGCCGTCGCCTACCACGACGCCCGTGACACGCCCCGGGCCCGCAAGGCGATGCAGAGGGCCATCGCCCTGCACGACGGACAGCCCGTACGGGCCTGACACAGGCCCGCGGCACCCCGCCGCACCCGCACGCGCGACGGCTCACCCAACCGCCGCGCGTGCGCGTGCGTTCCGGCCCGCGCGCCCGCACGGCGGAGCCGCGTACCGCTACGACCCCTGCGGCGCGTCAGCCGCGTCCGCACTCCGCCGCCCACGCCTCCACCGTGTCCGCGGCCCGGTCGAAGGCCATCGGCCGGCCCAGGAAGTCCAGGGTGTGCGTGGTCAGCAGCGGCGGGGTGTCGTCGGGCGGCAGGTCCGTGCGCACGAGGGCCAGCGCCTGTCCCTGCACCGTGCGCGGCAGCCCCAGCCACCGCACCGGCCGCTGCACCGTCCGCACCGACACCACCCGCTCCCACGGCAGCGTCCGTGTCCGCAGGAAGCCGGTCCGGCGCAGCCCGCGCCGGCTCACCCACACCCCCATGCGCAGCAGCCGCAGCGCGGAGGCGATGATCAGCAGCCCGGCTGCGAGAACCGCCGCGGCGGTGGACACCGAGCCGGTCAGCGCGGTGAGCACCGCGCCGAAGAGCACGAACGAGGCGAGCAGCAGCCACAGCGCGGCCATGCCCACCCGCCACGGCCCCGGCCGGTAGGGGCGCCGCCAGTGGTCCGGGTCGTCGTGCGGCAGCGCGCTGCCGGCTGCCGTCTCGAAGGTGGGGTCGGCCGTCGGAAAGGGCAGGGGCACGGCTGGTCCTCGCTCGGTCCTCGCATGGGCTGTGCCCGGTGAGGCTATCCGGCGGGGTGTGCGCCCACCAGCCGTGCGCGTCCGGAAGAGTAAGTGCCCGCGCTCAGTGTCCCTGGGACGCCTGGGACTGCTGAGCCGGTGCGTCGGACGGCGTGGAGAGCGCCGGCGTACCGGCTATCAGGGCCCCCACGAGCCCGGCGACGAGGGTGAGACCCAGCAGCCAGCGCCCGGCCATCTCACCGAAGGACGCCCGCGGACGCGGCGGGGGAGTCACATTGCTGCGGAACCTGTCCGCCTCGGCCACGAAGGCGAAGGGCACGGGCTCGCGGGGGGTACCTCCCGGCGGTAGCTGGGGGCGGAACATCGCGGCTGCCGCTCCTTTCGGGGTGCGGAGATCGAATGGGCACGCTTCATCGGTAAAGACGTTCGGGTGACACAAAAGGTGCCCCATGTCCGGAAAAAATCGCAGGCAAGGTCGCTTTCGTTCGCGGCCGGGTCCCCCCGTACAGTGGGCGCGAACCTCCAGCAGCAGTGGGAAGGACCTGTCCAACCGTGACCCGCACCCCGGATGAACTGAAGATCGACCTGCGCAGTGATGTCACCGTCGAACTGGTCAAGCACAGCGCCGCGGACTCCGACGTGCTCTTCGCCGCCCGTGTGTCGACCATCGGGGAGCAGTCCCTGGACGAACTGAACAAGGACCCCGAGCGGTCCAAGGGCCTGATCAACTACCTGATGCGCGACCGGCACGGCAGCCCGTTCGAGCACAACTCGATGACCTTCTTCATCAGCGCCCCGATCTTCGTCTTCCGCGAGTTCATGCGGCACCGCGTCGGCTGGTCGTACAACGAGGAGTCCGGCCGCTACCGCGAGCTCCAGCCGGTCTTCTACGTCCCGGACGTTGGCCGCAAGCTGGTCCAGCAGGGCCGGCCGGGCAAGTACGTCTTCGTGGAGGGCACCGAGGAGCAGCACGCCTTGGTCGGACACGCCATGGAGGAGTCGTACCGCCAGGCCTACGCGACCTATCAGGAGATGCTGGCCCAGGGCATCGCCCGTGAGGTCGCCCGCTCGGTGCTCCCCGTCGGCCTCTACTCCTCGATGTACGCCACCTGCAACGCGCGCTCCCTGATGCACTTCCTCGGCCTGCGCACCCAGCACGAGCTGGCCAAGGTGCCCTCCTTCCCGCAGCGGGAGATCGAGATGGTGGGCGAGAAGATGGAGGCGGAGTGGGCGAAGCTCATGCCGTTGACGTACGCCGCCTTCAACGCGAACGGGCGTGTGGCTCCGTAGCGAAGTCTTGTTCCCGCGCCGGGAACGGGCGTACGGACCAGCTTGGCGAAGTGTCCGTATTGCGGCATTCAGAGAAGTTCATCTAGCCTGATCAACGGACCCGGCACTGCTTGAACCCCCGAGCAGGCAGTGTCGGGCTCCACCTTTGTCCTGACTTTCCCGGCACCCCACGGGCAGACCCCGCATCGAGCACCGAGTAGCGTGTTACCCATGGCTCCGACCTCGACTCCGCAGACCCCCTTCGGGCGGGTCCTCACCGCCATGGTCACGCCCTTCACGGCGGACGGCGCACTCGACCTCGACGGCGCGCAGCGGCTCGCCGCCCACCTGGTGGACGCAGGCAACGACGGCCTGATCGTCAACGGCACCACCGGCGAGTCCCCGACCACCAGCGACGCGGAGAAATCGGACCTGGTACGAGCCGTCCTGGAGGCCGTCGGCGACCGCGCCCACGTCGTCGCCGGCGTCGGAACCAACGACACCCACCACAGCGTCGAGCTGGCCCGCGAGGCCGAGCGCGCCGGCGCCCACGGCCTGCTGGTGGTCACGCCGTACTACAACAAGCCCCCGCAGGAGGGCCTGTACCGGCACTTCACGACGGTCGCCGACGCCACCGGCCTGCCGGTCATGCTCTACGACATCCCCGGCCGCAGCGGCGTCCCGATCAACACCGAGACCCTGGTCCGGCTCGCGGAGCACCCCCGGATCGTCGCCAACAAGGACGCCAAGGGCGACCTGGGCCGCGCGAGCTGGGCCATCGCCCGGTCCGGCCTCGCCTGGTACTCCGGCGACGACATGCTGAACCTCCCGCTGCTCTCGGTCGGCGCGGTCGGCTTCGTCTCGGTCGTCGGCCACCTCGTCACCCCCGACCTGCGCGCCCTGGTGGACGCGTTCGTCTCCGGTGACGTCGTCAAGGCCACCGAGATCCACCAGAAGCTGCTCCCGGTCTACACCGGCATGTTCCGCACCCAGGGCGTCATGACGGCCAAGGCCGCCCTCGCGCTCCAGGGACTGCCCGCCGGGCCGCTGCGCTCGCCCATGGTCGAGTGCTCCGCCGAGGAGATCGCCCAGCTCAAGATCGATCTTGCGGCCGGCGGGGTACAGCTCTGATTAAAGACTTGGCACCACAGCACGGGCTTCACAACTGAATCGACAACCGCAGACGCAGGCCCACCGGTGCCTGCACCCCACACACAACTGCTTCTGCACGAACGTCATGCGCGCCACGTGCCCGACCGGTACGTGGCGCGCGTGTTTGAGGAGAGTCTTTTGAGTCATCCGCATCCTGAACTGGGCCCGCCCCCGCCGCTCCCCGAGGGCGGCCTCCGGGTCACCCCGCTCGGCGGCCTAGGCGAGATCGGCCGGAACATGACGGTCTTCGAGTACGGCGGTCGCCTGCTGATCGTCGACTGCGGCGTGCTTTTCCCCGAGGAGGAGCAGCCCGGAATCGACCTGATCCTGCCGGACTTCTCGTCCATCCGGGACCGCCTCGACGACATCGAGGGCATCGTCCTCACCCACGGCCACGAGGACCACATCGGCGCCGTCCCCTTCCTGCTCCGCGAGAAGCCGGACATCCCGCTGATCGGCTCCAAGCTCACGCTCGCCCTGATCGAGGCGAAGCTCCAGGAGCACCGGATCCGGCCGTACACCCTGGAGGTGGCGGAAGGAGACCGCGAGCGCATCGGCCCCTTCGACTGCGAGTTCATCGCCGTCAACCACTCCATCCCGGACGCCCTCGCCGTCGCCATCCGCACCCCCGCCGGCATGGTGGTGCACACCGGCGACTTCAAGATGGACCAGCTCCCGCTGGACAACCGCCTCACCGACCTGCACGCCTTCGCGCGGCTGAGCGAGGAGGGCATCGACCTCCTCCTCACCGACTCGACGAACGCCGAGGTCCCGGGCTTCACCCCGCACGAGCGCGACATCTCCAACGTCCTGCGGCAGGTCTTCGCCGGCGCCCGCAAGCGGATCATCGTGGCGAGCTTCGCGAGCCATGTCCACCGCATCCAGCAGATCCTGGACGCGGCGCACGAGTACGGCCGCCGGGTCGCCTTCGTCGGCCGCTCCATGGTCCGCAACATGGGCATCGCCCGTGACCTCGGCTATCTGAAGGTTCCCGCGGGCCTGGTGGTGGACGTCCGGGCGCTGGACGACCTGCGCGACGAAGAGGTGGTCCTGGTCTGCACGGGCTCCCAGGGCGAGCCGATGGCGGCCCTGTCCCGCATGGCCAACCGCGACCACCAGATCCGCATCGTCGACGGCGACACGGTCATCCTCGCCTCGTCGCTGATCCCGGGGAACGAGAACGCGGTCTACCGCGTGATCAACGGCCTGACCCGCTGGGGCGCCAACGTCGTCCACAAGGGCAACGCCAAGGTGCACGTTTCCGGCCACGCGTCCGCGGGCGAGCTGCTGTACTTCTACAACATCTGCCGGCCGAGAAACCTGATGCCGGTCCACGGCGAATGGCGCCACCTGCGCGCCAACGCCGAGCTGGGCGCCCTGACCGGCGTCCCGCACGACCGGATCGTCATCGCCGAGGACGGCGTGGTGGTCGACCTGGTCGAGGGCAAGGCCAAAATCTCCGGCAAGGTCCAGGCCGGCTACGTCTACGTCGACGGCCTGTCGGTCGGCGGTGTCGGCGAGCCGGCGCTGAAGGACCGCAAGATCCTCGGGGACGAGGGCATCATCTCGGTCTTCGTCGTCATGGACGCCTCCACCGGCAAGATCACCGGGGGCCCGCACATCCAGGCCCGTGGCTCCGGCATCGAGGACTCGGCCTTCGCCGACGTCCTGCCGAAGATCACGGACTCCCTGGAGCGGTCCGCCCAGGACGGCGTCGTGGAGCCGCACCAGCTCCAGCAGCTGATCCGCCGGACGCTCGGCAAGTGGGTCTCGGACACCTATCGCCGCAGGCCGATGATCCTGCCGGTGGTCGTGGAGGTCTGACGCCCCGTCGGTGCTGACCTGGGGGGGGGGGGGGGGGGGGGGGGGGGGGGGGGGGGGGGGGGGGGGGGGGGGGGGGGGGGGGGGGGGGGGGGGGGGGGAGGAGGGGGGGGGGGGGGGGGGGGGGGGGGGGGGGAGGGAGAAAAAAAAAAAAAAAAAAAACGAAACAGCACACCCCCCCCCCT
>NZ_JBVHXT010000034.1:45844-120461 GCF_055569255.1 Streptomyces sp. NPDC029296 | reverse complement strand
AACTGCGCCGACGGCAACGGCTTCGGCCGCGGCCTGCCCCCGGCGGCCGACAACCGGTCCAAGTGGGACTACGCCCGGCCCCTGCTCACCACGGTCCGGGTCGGCTGCCCGGACATCACCGCCGCCTCCGCCGCCTACCGGGACCTGCTCAGGATCCGCGCCACCGAGAAGGCGTTCTCCCTGACCACCGCCACCGAGGTCCAGCAGCGGCTGTCCTTCCCGCTGTCCGGCAGCAACGAGACGCCGGGCGTGATCACCATGCGCCTCGGCGGCCTCGTCGTCGTCTTCAACGCCACCCCCGAGCGGCAGGAACAGCGCGTCACCGCCCTCGCCGGCACCCCCTACCGCCTCCACCCCGTCCAGGCCACCGGCACCGACGACACCGTCAAGACGGCCTCCTACGACGCCGGTTCGGGCACGTTCGCCGTCCCGGCCCGCACCGTCGCGGTCTTCACCCGGGCGGGGAACTAGGGTGAGGCTGTTGCCGTAGAACAGGAGTGCGCATGCCGCAGATCACAGTCGACTACTCCGACCTCATGGAGGACGCCTTCGACCGCGAGGGCTTCGCGCGGGCGCTGCACGAGGCCACCGTGGAGATCGCGGCGGCGAGGCCGGAGGCCTGCAAGACGCAGTTCCGGCCCGGCGCGTTCACGGCGTTCGGGTACGAGGACCCCGCGGCGCGCGGGCACGCCGTCGTGCACGTGACGTTCGGGCTGCTCGCCGGGCGCACCGACGAGACGAAGGCGCGGCTGACGGAGACCGCCGTGGAGCTGCTCCGCAAGCACGTGACGGGCGGGACGTTCACCCTGCACGCCTCCGCCGAGGCCCGGGACCTCGACCCGTCCTACCGCAAGTTCGAGGGCTGACCCGCTCAGGAACCGAGGGCGATGAGCCGGCCGATCAGCTCCGCGAAGGGGCCGTCGGCCGGCTCGTCCTTCACCATGCCGCGCAGCAGCTCGGCCATGTCCTCGTCGTGGGCGGCGCCGACGGCGGCCAGCGCGGCGAAGTCGTGCACGAGCTGGACCTCCAGCTCGGCACGCGGCACCCGCCGGCCCTCCAGCCAGATCAGGGCCGTGGACTCGGCGAGCGAGATCCAGGAGCGGACCACCAGTTCGAGGCGCGGGGACGCCTCGGTCACGCCCAGGTGCGTCAGGATCTGGTCATAGGCGGCCTGCCGCACGGAGTCGATGAGCGCGTTGGTCGCCGACGAGCCGACCGCCGGGCCGCCGCGCAGCAGCGCCGAGAAACCGGGGCCGTGCTCGTCCACGAAGTCGAAGTAGCGGCCCATCACCCGCAGCAGCCGGACGCCGAGCGGGCCCTCGCGCGGCTCGTCGAAGCGGCTCGCCAGATCCTCCGACGCCCGCTTCAACGCGGCCTCGTACAAGCTGAGTTTGCCCGGGAAGTAGTGGTACACCAGTGGCCGCGAGATGCCCGCCGCCGTGGCTATCTCGTCGATGGAGACCTCGTCGGGCGAGCGACGGCTGAACAGCTCCAGGGCGACGCCGATCAGCTGCTGCCGACGCTCCTCGACGCCCATCCTGCGGCGAACCCCGGTACTCATACGAACACCTTACCGAGCGGATTCGGCCGCCGGTGATCACATGTCGAGCACCAGCCGGTCGCCCCGGGCCCGGGAGACGCAGATCAGCATCGAGTCGTGCCGCTCGGCGTCCGTCAGCAGCTCGTCCCGGTGCTCGACCTCGCCTTCCAGCACCCGCTGCCGGCAGGTGCCGCAGAAGCCCTGCTCACAGGAGTAGGCGGTGCCGGGCAGCTCCCGGCGCACGGCGGCCAGCACGCTGGAGCCGGCCGGGACCGCGACCGTCCGCCCGCTGCGGCGCAGTTCCACCTCGAACCCGGTGTCGCCGCCGGCCCCGGCGTGCGGCGCGAACCGCTCCAGGTGCAGGGTGGCTCCCGGGGGCAGCGCGTCCCGCACGGCCGCCATCAGCCCCTCGGGACCGCAGCAGTACACCGCCGTGCCCTCGGCCGTGTCCGCGAACAGCCCGGCCAGGTCCGGCCGGCCGTCCTCGTCCTCGGCGACGAGTGTCAGCCGGTCGCCCGCGAGCCCCGCCACCTCGTCCAGGAACGGCATCGAGGCACGTGTCCGCCCGCCGTACAGCAGCCGCCACTCGGCGCCGTCCGGCAGGGCCCGCAGCATGGGCAGGACCGGGGTGATGCCGATGCCGCCGGCGACGAAGACGTAGGCGGGCGCCGCGACCAGGGGGAAGCGGTTCCTCGGTCCGCGTACCTCCAGTTCCATGCCCTCGGCGAGGTGCTCGTGCACCTCGCGGGAGCCGCCCCGGCCGTCGGCGACCAGCCGGGCGGCGAGGGTGTAGGCGGAGGCGTCCCCGGGGTCCCCGCACAGGGAGTACTGCCGGACGAGACCCGACGGCAGCACCAGGTCGACGTGTGCTCCGGGCTCCCAGCGCGGCAGGTCGCGGCCCTCCAGGCGCAGCCGCACGACCCCGTCCGCGACGGTCTCGTGCGCGGTGAGCAGCAGCCGCAGGGGCTTCGGGCGGGACCGGCCGGAGACGGGCGGGTCCAGGGCGGGCAGCGGCCACAGCGGCGAGACCCGCACGCGGCGGCGCAGGGCCCGCCGGGTGAGCAGGGCGGCGGTCGTGGCGCCCGCGACGATCGCGGCGGTGCGCGGCCCTCGCATCACGCGGCCCTCCGCTCGGCCGCCGTGGCCGCGGGGGAGGCGGCCAGGTAGGCGAGGGCCTGCTCGGTGTCGCCCTCGCGCGAGGGGTGGTAGCCGCGGCCCAGATAGCGGGGTATGGACCGCAGCATGTCCCCGGTGCCGGGCAGCAGGCCCCGCCTGCCCCGGTCGTGGAAGTCCTTGAAGGTGGCCTTGCCGCCGGTGAGGAGCGGGTCGTTCTCCATGAAGAACCGCGTCCCGCGCTGCCACAGGAACACCAGCGCGGTGAAGGCGGTGGCCCAGGTGCGGACCCGCCGGCGGTAGCTCCCGTCGAGGTGCGTGAACAGCTCGAAGGCGACCGAGCGGTGCTCGACCTCCTCCGCGCCGTGCCAGCGCAGCAGGTCCAGCATGGTGGGGTCGGCGCCGCGCCGGTCCAGTTCCCCCGCGTTGAGCACCCAGTTCCCGAGGAACGCCGTGTAGTGCTCGATGGCCGCGATCAGCGCGACCCGCTCCAGCAGCCACCACCGGCGCGGCCGGCCCGGCGGCAGGGTCCGGTCGCCGAGCAGCTTCTCGAAGAACCAGTCGACCTGCGCGGTGTACGGCGTCGGGTCGAGCCCCAGCTCCCGCAGGCGCGGCAGCACCCCGTCGTGCGCCTGGGAGTGCACGGCCTCCTGCCCGATGAAGCCGATGACGTCCTCGCGGAGCCGGTCGTCCCGGATCAGCGGCAGCGCCTGCTTGTACACCCGCACGAACCAGCGCTCCCCGGCGGGCAGCAGCAGGTGCAGCACGTTGATGGTGTGCGTGGTGAAGGGGTCCCCCGGCACCCAGTGCAGCGGTGTGGCGTCCCAGGAGAAGGACACGTCGCGCGCCTTGAGCGGCACCCGGGCCTGCGTATGAGACATGGCGTCAATGTACTGACGGGTAGCGCGGCTGAGAACCCCCCGCGCCCGACCTTGTCGCCCCGCGCCCCACCCTGTCGCCGCCGGTGCCGGCTAATGCAGGCCGCTGATCTCCCGTCCGTCCGCCGACACGCCCTTCAGTTCGGCCCGCGCCCCCGGCTCGGCCCGCGCCGCCAGCAGCGGTCCCGTCCCGGACGCGGTGACCCCGCCCGTCGCCTCGATCGACGCCGTGTCCTTGCTGCCCGCCGCCAGCAGGTACCAGGTGCCGCCCGCCGACTTCCACAGCACCCCGGCCAGCACCCGCGGATCGCGCGGCCCGCAGGCCGGGACGTCCGTGCCCTTGGCGACGACGGTCCCGGCCGCCCCGCCCGGCGCCCGGAACTGGGCCAGCGCGGCCGTTCCGTCGCCGCGCCAGGTCTCCGCCCGGGTGCACACCCAGGTGCCGGTCCCTCCCGCACCCTCCGGGCGGGGGGACGCCCATGTCGCCTCGCCCGCGCCGGGCAGCGGCTGCTCGGCGAACACCCAGGCGTTCACGCTGCGCACGCCCGCCGCGCGCATGGCCGCGAGCGAGCAGGCGAACGGCGCCCAGGTGCGCAGCCCCCGCGCACCGGACGCGTCCTCGGCCGCGCCGGGCCGGCCGGCCGTGAGCCGGGCCGGGACCAGTTCGCCGAGGTCGGTGCCCAGGTGTGTGCCGGTGGCGTCGGTCAGCTGGAGCACGGTCCACGAGGCGCAGCGGCCGGGCCGGACGGCGGGGCCGGCCAGCGGCTCGGTCACGCCGTCGGCGAGGTCGAGCGGGAGGGCGGCCGCGTCCGGCTTCACCAGGTCCCGCCGCGCCGCCTTCGTCACCCAGGGAGCGGTCAGATAGCGGACGTTGCCGTCGGAGCGGCCCAGCACCAGCGCGCTCGCCTCGGGTCCCGTCGCGCCGTCGACCCGGGCGAGGTCCAGGGCCGCGCCCTGGGTGCCGTCCTTCGGCTCGGCGTAGCGGACGACGCGCAGGCCGTCGTAGAGGAGCACCACCCGGGCGGCGTCGACCTCGCCCGCGTACAGCAGCTGCGGCGGGCCGGCCGGGCCGCCGGCCGGGGTGCCCGGGGTCGCCGAGACCCGGACGCTCTGCCCGGGGCGGGCCCACACGGCGAGGGCGCGGCGCAGCAGGGCCAGGTCGCCGGTGAGCGGGCCGCGCGCGGGCCACACGGAGAAGCCGGTGCGGTCCGCGGTCCGCCAGGCGGCCGGGGAGACGCGGGTCAGCCTGCCGGGGTCGAGGGCGGCCTCGGCGGCGGGGTTCCCGGCGTACGCGGGCGCGGCGGCGCCGTCGGGGCCCCAGCCGCCGCCCGGCAGGCCCACCAGCGCGCCGCACACCGCGAGCGCGGCGGCGGCGGCGAGGGCGGCCTTGGTGTGCTGGCGGCGGCGCATCAGATCGGTGGGCCGGGCCTGGAGCGTGCACGCGTCGAACTCGGGGGAGGAGAGCAGCCCCGGGTGTGCGGGCACCCCGTTGGCGGAGGCCAGCGCGCCGACCGGGTCGGACACGCCGGCCGCCTTCAGCAGTTCCCGGACGTCCGCGTCGGGCAACTGCTCCAGCCCGCGCAGCACATAGGCGGCACGGGCCGGGGCGGACAGGGCGGCCAGCCGCTGGTCCAGGGCGAGGGCGTCGGCGCCGCCGGGGCGCGGGAACAGCTTCAGTCCCCACACCTGCGGCAGCGGGGAGAGGCGGGGCAGGCCCTTGCGGGGGCGGGCCGCCGTCAGGGCCGCGCGCAGCACCCGCTCGCGCAGATACGCGTACTCGGGGTCGTCCTCCCGGCCCCCGCCCTGGGCCGGGATCAGGGGCGGCTTCGTGCGGCCCCGGGGCAGGGCGCGCTGGGCGAGGGCGTGTGCGGTCATGACGCGGCGGCCACGGCCGAGGCCCGGGGGCAGCAGGAGATAGGCGAGCCGGACCAGCCGGGGATAGTGCTCGACGAACGCGGCCTCGGCCTGCTCGACGTCGACCGGCCCGGAACCGGCGGAAGGGGCGTGGCGCTGGGAGACATCCTGTGACTGCACGTCCGGAAGAACGAGCGAGCCGGGGACCGGTCACCGCGGGGCGGCCGGTTCAGGACTCCGGCTCGGCCAGGGCGCACGCGTAGTCGGCCATCGACCGCTGGTAGCGCGGCAGATGCCCCGGCGGAACGGGCCGGTAGACCATGGGGATCACCGCCCTGCCCCACTCGGCGGCGAGAGCGCGCCGCGCCCCGGCGTACCTGCGCACCGCGTCGAGCACCGGCGGCACCAGGAACAGGCCGAGGCCGAGCGGGAGGAGTCCGGTGGACAGGACGGTGAAGGCGAAGCACAGCACCCTCACCGGCGGCATCACCAGGCCCCGTACGGCGGCCAGCACCACCTGCCGGGTGCGGGCGCGGAAGTCGTCCCGCTCACCCTCGGTGTTCATGGCGCCGGTCGGGCCGACCCGGCCGGGCCGGTCACAGGGCGGAACCCCACGTCAGGGGGTGGTGCCAGGTACACCCCCGGCCAGGCCCAGCACCTTCGCCTTCACCCGGGGGTCCAGGCCCGGGCGGGCGCGGTCCGGCCGCTGCGGCCCGGTGCCGCCGAGCCCGCTCAGCCAGCGCCAGGTGTCCGCGACCGTCTCCTCCACCGGCCGGCACACCAGCCCGGTCGCCACCGCCCGTGACACGTCCGCGCGGTGCACGGCGTCGTGCATCTCGCCGCCGGGCGGCACCCACACCGGCAGCTCGGTCCACGGCTCGATCCCGGCGGCCAGGATCGCCTCCGGGTCGGTCCAGCGCAGCTCCGCGTCCGCGCCGGTCGCGCGCACGCAGGCCGCGAGCAGTTCGCCCATGGTGGTGTGACCGGGCGGGCTCACCAGGTTGTACGGCCCGCCGAGCCCGCGTTCCAGCGCGCCGAGCAGCCAGCCGGCGAGGTCGCGGGCGTCGATGTACTGGAGGGGCAGCCCGCGCGGGCCGGGGGCCAGGACCGGGCCGCCGCGCGCGATCCGGGTCAGCCACCAGGGCAGCCGGCCCACGTTCTCGTACGGGCCGAGGATCAGCCCGGCCCGCACCAGCAGCGCGTCCGCCGCGCCGAAGGCGCCGACGGTGGCCAGTTCGCCGCCGCGTTTGTCCGCCGCGTAGTCGCGCGTCCCGGCGTCGGCGGCGCCGTCGACCAGCGGGGCGTCCTCCGCGGCGCCGGGCGGCCAGGGCCAGACGTACACCGACCGGCTGGAGACGTACGCGTACCGTCCGGCCCGGCCGCGCAGCAGCCGGGCCGCCTCGTGCACGGCGCGCGGGGCGGCCGACCAGGTGTCCACCACGGCGTCCCAGTCGCCGCCCGCCCCGGCGGCGGTGAGCGCGGCGAGGCCGTCGGGTGCGGTGCGGTCCCCGTGCAACGACCGTACTCCGGCCGGGGGCCGGTGCCGCCCCCGGTGGAAGACGGTCACCTCCCAGCCGCGGCCGAGCGCGGCCTCGGCCACCGTGCGCCCCACGAACTCCGTACCGCCCAGCACCAGAAGTCTCATGCCGGTGATCCTGCCCGGTTCCGGGTCCGTGGGGCGTGGGTCTCTGCCGAGGGCAGAAGGGTCAGCGGGCGGCCGGCGGGGTGTACTTGTAGCCGACCCGGCGCACGGTCTGGATGGCCTGGCGGTGCCGGTCGCCCAGCTTGCGGCGCAGCCGGGCGATGTGCACGTCCACGGTGCGGCCGTCGCCGACATGGCCGTAGCCCCACACCGTGGTGACCAGCTGGTCGCGGGTGTGCACCCGGTGCGGATGCGCCACCAGGTGGGCCAGCAGCTCGAACTCCAGGTAGGTCAGGTCGAGTTCGCGGCCGTCGACGCTGGCGGTGCGCCGTACCGGGTCGATCCGCACCAGCGGCTCGCCGCCGGGCTCCGCCTCGGTGCGCGCGGCCTGGGGCTCCGGCTGGTCGGGGACGGCGACCGGCAGGAACGGGGGCCGCTGGTCGGCGGGGACCAGCACCAGGTAACCGACCATCGGCGGCTGGCCCGGCAGGGTGGGCAGGGTGTGCTGCGGCGCGGGTAGCCAGGTGGCGCCCGGCGGCAGGAAGTCCGCGACGTCCACCACCTCGTCCCGGTCGACGGCGCGCAGCCGGTGCCGGGTGCCGTGCGGGGCGGGGGTGGGCAGGGTGGCGGTGGAGAGGGAACGGGTGGTCGCCATGAGAGGTCAGCTCTTTCGCGCGAGGAGGTCGTCGGAAGGTGCGGCGGCCCCGATTCGTGGTCGGGCGTCACCGGCGGACGTACGTCGTTTCGCGCTGGCCGAAGGCCGGGGGTACGGCTTTAGAGGGCCCGCGCGTTCATCGCGGGGCGACACACACGGTCGAAGTCGTGGTGCTGACGGGAAGGCCAGAACGGCTGGAGGTCATAGCGACCCGTCGCGGTGATCTGCTGGATGCTGGCCATGCGCCCATTGAAGCAGAGCCGCGCGGCGTGCAGGAGACTCCTCTCACTGCTTGGACGTTTCCTTGGTGCGAAATTGACGTGGAAACACCGCGCGAACCCGCTTTACCGCGCTGGTCAGCGGGTTGGTGACGGGCCGGGGGCGGCCGGGGCACCGTCTCACTCCTCGGACAGCGGCGCCGGGCCGGGCCGGACGCGTACGCCGGCGTCCCGGCGGTCGGCCTGCTCCGTGGCGGTGCCCGGCACGCGGCGGGGGCGCCCGCCGTGATGGCGGGCGCCCCCGGGTGACGCGGGACGGATCAGACCTGGCCGGCCTTCTCCAGCGCGGCGCAGCAGGTGTCCACCAGCAGGCGGGTCACCACGTACGGGTCGACGTTGGCGTTCGGACGGCGGTCCTCGATGTAGCCCTTGCCGTCCTTCTCGACCTGCCACGGGATGCGCACCGAGGCACCCCGGTCGGAGACGCCGTAGGAGAACTTGTCCCACGGGGCGGTCTCGTGCAGGCCGGTCAGGCGCTCGTCGATGCCGGCGCCGTAGTTCTTCACGTGGTCCAGGGGCTTGGAGCCCTCGCCGAGCGACTCGCAGGCGGTGATGATGGCGTCGTAGCCCTCGCGCATGGCCTTGGTGGAGAAGTTGGTGTGCGCGCCCGCGCCGTTCCAGTCGCCCTTGACCGGCTTGGGGTCCAGGGTCGCGGAGACGCCGAAGTCCTCGGCGGTGCGGTAGAGCAGCCAGCGGGCCACCCACAGCTGGTCGGAGACCTCCAGCGGAGCCAGCGGGCCGACCTGGAACTCCCACTGGCCGGGCATGACCTCGGCGTTGATGCCGGAGATGCCGAGGCCCGCCTTCAGGCAGTTGTCGAGGTGGGCCTCGACGACGTCCCGGCCGAAGATCTCGTCGGCGCCGACACCGCAGTAGTAGCCGCCCTGCGGGGCCGGGAAGCCGCCCTCGGGGAAGCCGAGCGGGCGGGAGCCGTCGAAGAAGGTGTACTCCTGCTCGATGCCGAAGACGGGCTCCTGCGCGGCGAACCGCTCGGCCACCTCGGCCAGCGCGGCCCGGGTGTTGGACGGGTGCGGGGTCAGGTCGGTGTCCAGCACCTCGCACAGCACCAGTATGTCGTCGCCGCCGCGGATCGGGTCCGGGCAGGTGAAGACCGGCCTGAGCACGCAGTCCGAGGAGTTGCCCGCGGCCTGGTTGGTGGAGGAGCCGTCGAAGCCCCACAGCGGCAGCGCGTCGAGACCGGCCGGGGCACCCGTGATGACCTTCGTCTTGGAACGGAGCTTGGCCGTCGGCGCGGTGCCGTCGATCCAGATGTACTCAGCCTTGAAGGTCACGGGGCCACATCCTTCGGGGGTGGGTCGGGCGCACCCGCCTCGACGGATGCTGCGGCGCTGCGGCACCGGTGCGCCGCTCGAACTGCGGGCAGCCTGTCAACAGGCCGTTTCCCGGCCATTGCCCGTGTGTGAACCCCGTGTTACCTGATGTTTGTGTGCCGAGGGTCACGTGGTGAGAGGGAGCGGTCCCGGCCGTGCGGATTGCGTACGACCGGGTCTCCCGCACGGGGCCCCGGTATGGCCGGAGTCGTCAGCGCCCGCTGTGGGCCAGGGCCTCGCGTACGGCCTCCTCGCTACGGGCCACCAGCGTCGTCCCGTCGTCCGCGGTGATGATCGGCCGCTGGATGAGCCTGGGGTGTCCGGCGAGCGCGGCGATCCAGCGGTCCCGGGCGCCGGCGTCGCGCGGCCACTCCCTGAGGCCCAGTTCCTCGGCCGCCGCCTCCTGGGTGCGCGTGATGTCCCACGGTTCGAGGCCGAGCCGGTCCAGCACGGCCCTGATCTCGTCCTCGCTCGGCACGTCCTCCAGATACCGCCGCACGGTGTACTCGGCCCCCTCGGCGTCGAGCAGGGTGAGCGCGCCACGGCACTTCGAACAGGCGGGATTGATCCAGATCTCCATGGGCGACACGGTACGCGCTACCCGCTCTGTTCGAATTTCCGGCGCCCCGGCTGCCCCCTCACCACCGTCTGTGACAGAGCGCCAATTTCCTGTGTGAGCTGGGGATTCACTTGCTTCCACAGTCGGTCGATTGTCAGTGGCCGCCGGTAGAATTGAAGCAGTGTTCGAGACCGGGCGCCGGGCCGCCGGCGACCGGTCTGACCGCGACAGGAGGATGCCCGTGCCCGCTGCCGCCCTCAAGCCGAAGCCGTTGCCGACCCAGTCCACCGTCCAGCACCCCGTGCTGTTCGACTCGCCCTACGCGCCGGAGGCGAAGCGACCGCTGCCGGCCGGACGGCCGCGCGAGTGGTACGTCACCCACAACCGGCGCCTGAAGGCCATGCGCCTCGCCATAGCCCTGCTCGACTCCGGGGTCTATCTGCCGGACCAGGCCCGCAACGAGACGATCCGCGGCACGGCCGAGCGGATCGGGATGCGGCCGCCCTCCGACACCACGTGCCACATGGTGCGGACGCTGATGCGCTACTCGCGGTGAGCCGGGTGCCGGGTGCCCTCGCGTCGGCGCGGGACACCCGGCACCGTCAGGGGCGGGGCGCTTCCGGGCGCCCGTCCAGACCCGCCAGCAACCGACGCACGAACTCCCGCCGGTCCCCGTCGTGGTCGCGGAACCACAGACCGAGGATGTGCTCGGCGTCCGGGAGGTCGAGGCGGGAGAACCGGGAACGCTCCGACAGCGCCTCCTGTACGGCCCGCGTGACCGCCCCCGGGATGACCGTGTCGTGGCCCGGCACCGCCAGCACCGCCCGGCCCGCGTACGCGCGCAGCACCTCCAGGGCGGGGGAGGTACGCCAGCTGTCCGGCGTGCGGATCAGCTCCGAGAAGCGGCTGTCGCCGTTGCCGAACGGCACGTCCCAGGCATCCGGCCCGTAGACGGCGGGCGCGCACAGGCCCACGGCCGCGACCCGGCGCCCGTAGTGCCGTACGAGGTCCGCGACCGTCTGCCCGCTCATGCTGAACCCGATGACGATCAGTGGGTCGTCCGCCGGGGCGTGCGAGTCCAGCACCGCCACCGCCTGCTCATAGCGGCGGCGCAAGCTCGACTCGGCGAGTTCGCCCGTGCTGTCGCCGTGCCCGGAGAAGTCGAAGGCGAGGGCGCGGCAGCCCTGGCCGGCGAAGTCGGCGAGGAACGGCAGCAGCCGCTCCTTGCTGCCGTTGCCCGCGCCGTGCAGCAGCACCGCCGTGGCCCGCCCGGCCGGACCGGCGCCCGCGACGCTGAGCCGTTCACCGTCGCAGGCGTGGGTGAAGGTGGAGAGTTGGTCCATGCGGGCCATTCACTCACGGCGCCCTCCCGCGCCCGAGGGAACCCCCGGGAACCGCTGTGGGGCGCGTGGAAAACGGGATGCGCCGGTGATCAGGCCCTCCCTACTCTGTACGTACGGAGACGTACCGGACACGCTCCGCACCCCTTCCCGACTCACCCCACGGAGGTCCGCCATGCGTGGCATTCCCGCGACCGGGACCGTGGTCCTGGTGATCCTCGGAATCGGAAACCATCTCTGGTGGCTCGCCGCCGTGGCGCTGCTGTACCTGTACGCGGCGTACGGACGCGGCTCCCTGGGCGCGGCCCCGCCCACGCCCGCCCCCAGCACCCTGCCCGACGACTACCGGGCGTACCGGGAGCGCCGGGACCGCCAGGCCCGCTGGGAACGCCGCTACCGCCGCGAGCGGCCCTTCGAGGCCCGCCGGCAGGAGCGGGAGAAGGCGCGGTAACCCGGCGGGGCCGTCGGCCGTCACAGACCGGGGGCGCCCCACACCGGGAACCAGCGGCCCGGGTCCGGCTCGATCGGCAGATCGCCGTCGAGGGCGGCCTTCAGCCGAAGCTCCAGCGCGGCCTCCCGCCGCTCGGCGGCACCGGGCAGCGGGGCGAACGGATAGAAGGTGCCGCGCTTGTAGAGGTACACGAGCGCCGCCCGCCGCCCGGTGCCGTCGGTGAAGGAGACGAGCGAGCACAGCAGCTGCGGGCCGAAACCGGCTGCCTCCAGCGAGCTGTTCACCGCGTGCAGATCGGCCACGAGCTGCGGCAGCTGACCGGGGGAGCGGCGGGAGAGCAGCCAGGAGTAGCCGTAGTCGTCCCGCAGCGGTTCCACCGGCGGGCCGGTGCGGTCGCTGTCCGCGTCCAGCAGCGCCCGCACCTCCGCGCAGATCCGCTGGAAGGCCGCGCCCTCCACGGTGGCGAAGCACACCGCCCCGCTCCCGGCCGGCGTGAAACCGGCCGCCGCCTCCAGCGTCACCGCCGCCGACGGCAGCGCGAACAGCCGGTCGAGATCGGGCACGACCGGCCGGGTACGGCCCAGCAGGACGTCCAGCAACCGCACGGTCGGCCTCCTCCCTGCGCGGCCTCGGCCCGGCCGGACCGGGCTTCCCGGGTCAGCCCGCCTTGCCCGGCGTGGCCGTCTCGCCCAGCTCCACCGAGATCCGGCCCAGCTGGTCCAGCCGCTGCCGCAGGGTGGGGTGGGTGGAGAAGAACCGCTCGATGCCGGGCTCCCGGCCGGTCGCCGGGGTGAAGTAGAACGCGTTGAACGCCTGGGCCGTCCGCAGATCCTTCGTCGGGATGCGCGCGATCTCCCCGGAGACCTTGGTGAGCGCCGCCGCCAGCGCCGAGGGCCGGCCGGTCAGCAGCGCCGCCGCACGGTCGGCCGCCAGCTCCCGGTACCGGGACAGCGCCCGGATCAGTACGAAGCCGAGCACGTACACGGCCGCCGAGACGCCGAGGACGGCGGCGAGGGCGACGGCCGTGTTCTGGTCCCGGCGGCCCCCGCCGAAGATCTGCGAGTAGAAGGCGAACCGGACGACCAGGCCCGCGACCACCCCGAGGAAGGACGCCACCGTGATCACGGCGACGTCCTTGTGCGCGACGTGCGACAGCTCGTGCGCGAGCACGCCCTCCAGCTCGGCGGGCTCCAGCCGGCGGAGCAGCCCGGTGGTCACACAGACCACGGCGTGATCCGGACTGCGCCCGGTCGCGAACGCGTTCGGCATGTCCATCCCGGACACGGCGACCACGGGCCTCGGCAGGTCCGCGATCGCGCACAGCCGGTCGACGACGGCGTGCAGCTCGGGATACTCCTCCCGGGCCACGGGCCGGCCGCGCATCGCGAACAGGGCGATCCGGTCGGAGAACCAGAACTGCGCCACGAACAGCGCCCCGACCAGGACGGCGACCAGCACCCAGGACCTCAGCAGCGCGATCAGCGCCGCGACGAAGCCCACGTACAGCAGACCGAGCAGGAACAGCGTCAGGCCCATGCGCACGGTCAGCCGCCGATCACTGTGGAACCGGCTCCGCATCTCGCATCACCCCGCAGTCGGGCACCCACCCCCCGCCTGTCCAGTGTGCACCCGCCGCTCCCCGGAGAGGAGAGCGATCAGTAGGGGGAGCGCATCTGCGCGTACCCCAGCAGCACGATCACCGCGGCCACGCACCCGAGCACCACGGCCGTCGACACCCACGACGACCGGCGCGGGCCCACCGGGTCCGGATCCGCCCGGAAGGGCGCCGGCTCCGGCGGGTTCTCCTTCCAGCGTGCGGCGAGCATCCGGGCCCGGGCGGAGGGCTCCTTGTGCTCGGCCGAATTCGCCCACGCGTGATCGAACTCGTGCTCCCAGTCGTCCAGTTCCGCCATCCCCGTACAACCTCTCTCGTCCGGCACTCCGGAGGCATGATCCTCCGACAATAGGAAGTCTGGGAAGCCGGAAAGGTTGCACGGCCCGCACAAGGCCGAGGCCCCGGCGCTCGCGGGGAGCGCCGGGGCCTCGGCTGTGGTGCACGGGCCGGTCACACGTCGAAGTACAGCTCGAACTCGTGCGGGTGCGGGCGGAGCTGGAGGGGGGCGATCTCGTTGGTGCGCTTGAAGTCGATCCACGTCTCGATCAGGTCGGACGTGAACACGTCGCCCTGCAGGAGGAACTCGTGGTCGGCCTCCAGCGCGTCGAGGACGGCGTTCAGCGAGGTCGGGACCTGGGCGACGTTCGCGTGCTCCTCGGGAGCCAGCTCGTACAGGTCCTTGTCGATCGGCTCGGCCGGCTCGATCTTGTTCTTGATGCCGTCCAGGCCCGCGAGGAGCAGGGCCGAGAAGGCGAGGTAGGGGTTGCCGGAGGAGTCCGGCGCGCGGAACTCGACGCGCTTGGCCTTCGGGTTGGAGCCCGTGATCGGGATACGCATCGCGGCCGAGCGGTTGCGCTGCGAGTACACCAGGTTGATCGGCGCCTCGAAGCCCGGCACCAGGCGGTGGTACGAGTTCACCGTCGGGTTGGTGAAGGCCAGCAGCGACGGAGCGTGCTTGAGGATGCCGCCGATGTAGTAGCGGGCCATGTCCGACAGGCCCGCGTAACCGGCCTCGTCGTAGAACAGCGGGTCGCCGTTGCTCCACAGCGACTGGTGCACGTGCATGCCCGAGCCGTTGTCACCGAAGATCGGCTTCGGCATGAAGGTCGCGGTCTTGCCGTTGCGCCAGGCCACGTTCTTCACGATGTACTTGAAGAGCTGGAGGTCGTCGGCGGCGGCCAGCAGCGTGTTGAACTTGTAGTTGATCTCCGCCTGGCCGGCGGTGCCCACCTCGTGGTGCTGGCGCTCGACCTTCAGGCCCTGCTTGTCCAGCTCCAGGGAGATCTCGGCGCGCAGGTCGGCGAAGTGGTCGACCGGCGGGACCGGGAAGTAGCCGCCCTTGTAGCGGACCTTGTAGCCGCGGTTGTTCTCCAGCGCGCCCGTGTTCCAGGCACCGGCCTCGGAGTCGATGTGGTAGAAGGACTCGTTCGCCGAGGTGGCGAAGCGCACGCTGTCGAAGACGTAGAACTCGGCCTCGGGGCCGAAGTACGCGGTGTCGGCGATGCCCGTCGACGCCAGGTACGCCTCCGCCTTCTTCGCCACGTTGCGCGGGTCACGGGAGTACTGCTCGCCCGTGATCGGGTCGTGGATGAAGAAGTTGATGTTGAGGGTCTTGTCCCGGCGGAACGGGTCGACACGGGCCGTGGACAGGTCGGCACGCAGAGCCATGTCGGACTCGTGGATGGCCTGGAAACCGCGGATCGACGATCCGTCGAAGGCCAGCTCCTCGTCCGGGTCGAACGCCTCGACGGGCACCGTGAAGTGCTGCATGACGCCCGGCAGGTCGCAGAAGCGGACGTCGACGAACCTGACGTCCTCGTCCGCGATGAACTTCTTGGCCTCGTCGGCGTTCTGGAACATCCAGCTCCTCCTACTCCCGACCGTCCTCGCCGGGGTGGTGATCGTTCGTGCGGCCAGTGCGGTGGCACACGCTGGTCTCGACCCTAGGGACGGGTGATTTCTCGGGCGTGACCCGTTTGTTTCGCAGAAGTTAACCAGCCACGTGTCCACCGTAGCCCCCGCACACCCCTGCGCGTAGTGTCCGAAACCGGGCGCAGTACCGTGGACGGGTGGACAACAGGCAGGCAATCGGATCGTGGCTCTCCGGCCCGCGCGCGGCCATGGAAGAGGCGGGTGCCGACTTCGGCTACCGGGGCGAGCAGCTCGGTCTGCCCGAGGACGGGCCGAACTCGATCGCACGGCCCGGACGGCGGCTCGGCGCGCTCGCCGTGGACTGGGCGCTGTGCGTCCTGATCGCATACGGCCTGATCACGCACGGCAACGGAGCGGCCACCAGCAACTGGGCGCTGGGCGTCTTCTTCGTGCTGAGCGCGCTGACCGTCGGCACGGTCGGCAGCACGCCCGGCAAGCGGCTCTTCGGCATCCGGGTGGTGGCCCTGCGCACCGGCACGGTCAGCCCGGGGCGCGCCCTGCTGCGCACGGTCCTGCTGTGCCTCGCGATCCCCGCGCTGGTCTGGGACCGCGACGGCCGCGGCCTGCACGACCGCCTCGCCCAGACGGTCGAGGTCCGCATCTGACACGCGGCCGGCCCGGCCGCGGCGAGAAGGCCACCCGTGCCACGCGGCGCGGGTGACCTCCGGCGTCCCGCCCCGCTGGTCTCACCCCCGCCGCAGCACCGCCCCCAGCACCCGCCGCAGCTCCGCCTCCGGGTCCGCCGCGGCGCCGGTCGCGCGCCAGGCCACGAAGCCGTCCGGGCGGACCAGGACCGCGCCGTCGGCCGTCGTGCCGTGCAGGGACGCCCAGTCGGTGCCGCCGCCGGGGCCCTCTCCGTCGTGGACGAGGTCGGCGTCCGGGCCGGCGCCGATCCGGTACGCCCGAAGGCGTACGCCGTCCGTGTCCGCGACGCGCCGCGCGGCGGACCACCAGGCCGCGCCCGCGTCGGAGGCGGCGTCGCTGAGCAGGACGAGCGAGCGTTCGTAGAGGTCGATGGTGGACAGCCGCCGGTCCGCCCGGCGCAGCCACAGGTGCGGGGCCCGGCTGCCGGGGTCCGCGGTCAGCCGCACCCCGTCGGGTACGACCGGCTGGGCCGGGTCGGCGTCCAGGACGGCGCCCTCCGGATAGCGGTAGGCGAGGACCACCGGCAGGATGCCGCTGCGCGGGCCGCCGCCCACGCCCGGGGTCGGGGCGAAGCCGGGGTGGCTGTGCTCCACGGAGCGGGCCGAGGCGCGGGCGCTGGTGGCCAGGGCGACCGGCCGGCGCTCGGTGTCGTAGGTCTCCAGCAGGTCCGGCCCGGCCCAGCCGTCGAGCACGGCGGACAGCTTCCAGGCCAGGTTGTGCGCGTCCTGGATGCCGGTGTTGGAGCCGAACGCGCCCGTCGGTGACATCTCGTGGGCCGAGTCCCCGGCGAGCAGCACCCGGCCGGCCGTGTACCGCTCGGCCACCCGCTCCGCCGCGCGCCAGGACGCCTTCCCGGTGATCTCGACGTCGAGGTCGGGCACCCCGACGGCCAGCCGGATGTGCCGCTGGAGCCGTTCCTCGGTGAACTCCTCCAGCCGCTCGCCGTGCTCCGGGTGCCAGGGTGCGTGGAAGACCCAGTGCTCCTTGTTGTCGACGGGCAGCAGCGCGCCGTCGGCCTCCGGGTTGGTGAGGTAGCAGCAGATGAAGTGCCGGTCGCCGACGGTCTCGGCCAGCAGCTTGGACCGGAAGGTGACACTCACGTTGGCGAACAGGTCGCCGGGTCCGCTCTGCCCGATGCCGAGCCGGCGCCGCACGGGGCTGCGCGGGCCGTCGCAGGCCACCAGGTAGTCCGCGCGGACCGTGTACAGCTCGTCGCTGTCGCGGTCCCGGACGTACGCCGTCACTCCTTCGGGATCCTGGGAGAAGGACTCCAGCTCGTGGTAGTAGCGCAGGTCGCCGCCGAGCGCCCGGGCCCCCTTCAGCAGCACCGGCTCCAGGTCGTTCTGGCTGCACAGGCACCACGTGGTGGGGCTGAACCGCGCGAGCCCGCCGCCCGGGTCGATGTGCCGGAACAGCCACTCCCCGGCGTCACCCGCAAGGGTGGGGGTCTGCAGGATGCCGTGGTTGTCCGCGAGCAGCGAGGCCGCCGCCTTGATGTCCGGTTCGATGCCGGCCACCCGGAACAGCTCCATCGTGCGCAGGTTGTTGCCGCGGCCACGCGGGTGGATCGAGGTCCCGGAATGCCGCTCGACGAGCAGGTGCGGTACGCCGAGACGGCCCAGGAACAGGGAGAGGGACAGGCCCACCAGGGAGCCGCCCACGACGAGGACGGGCACCCGGTGATCGGCTTTCTGCTGCATCAGGGCTCCAGAGGCAGGGTTCGGGATGCGGGGCGCATTGGTGTTTGTGTGCCCTGTGGGACGGCTTTCGCGTGCTCAATCACCCGCGTGGTTCACGCGAGTCGCGCGACGCGGGGGAAGCGGCACAGGATCAAGAAGCGCTGACGTCGCGTCATTCGGCCGCCGGCGTCGCCTCTGCCCCCGTGAAGGAGATGTGCGCAGCATGACCACCTTGTCGGAAAAGCCCTCGGCCCCGTCGACGCGCCAGGTGTCGAAGCGGGTCTCCCAGTCGGTGTTCGACGGCTCCCGCCTGCGGGTCGTCCTCCTCGTGGACGTCCACGACGGCGCCCAGCAGCAGTTCCTGGAGGCCTACGAACAGCTGTGCAACCAGGTGGCACAGGTTCCCGGCCACGTCAGCGACCAGCTGTGCCAGTCCATCGAGAACCCCTCCCAATGGCTCATCACCAGCGAGTGGGAGAGCGCCCCGCCGTTCCTCACCTGGGTCAACAGCGAGGAGCACGTGCGGATGGTGGAGCCCCTGCACAGCTGCGTGCGGGACACCCGGTCGCTGCGCTTCCACGTCGTCCGCGAGACCGGCGGGGAGGCCGCCGCGGCCCCCGCGCGCCGCCGGCTCCAGTCCTCCCCCCGGATCGGCGACGGGGTGATCCGGCACGCGCTCACCTTCACGGTGCGGCCCGGCAGCGAGCGGGAGGTGCAGCGGATCCTGGCGGGCTACGCCTCGCCCCGGGCCCGGGTCGACGACACCACCCGGCTGTGCCGCACCTCCCTGTTCATGCACGGCAACCGGGTGGTGCGGGCCATCGAGGTGCGCGGCGACCTGCTCGCGGCGCTGCGCCACGTCGCCCGGCAGCCCGAGGTGCGGGCCGTGGAGGAGGCCATCAACCCCTATCTGGAGCAGGAGCGGGACCTGGACGACCAGGAGTCCGCGCGGGTCTTCTTCACCCGGGCGGCGCTGCCCGCCGTGCACCACGTCACCGCGGGCGAGCTGACCGAGGGCGAGCGGCTGGCCCGCTACTACCCGGCCCGGCCGGGCGACGGCATGCGGCTGGCGGAGCTGCTCGCCCGGCAGGACGAGGCGGCGGCGGACGACCCGGACAGCCCCGTCCTGCGCAGCACGATCTTCCAGCGCGACGACGTCGTCGTGCGGCTGCTCGACGTACGTCCCGGCTCCGGAGCCCGGGCCGCCCTGCCGGAGTCCGGGGACCCGGCCGAGCTGGAGGCCCTGCTGGACGGCGAGCCCGCCGGCATGGACCTCGTCACCGACCGCCGTTCGCCCGACGCCTGACGCCCGCGGGCCGGCCCAACCAACGGAGGAACACCGTGATCACACCCCTTCCGAAAATCGTGGACCTGAGCGAGATCGAGCCCAACACCCGGCGCGGCGGTGATCTGCGCGCCATGCTCACCCCCACGACGGTGGGCGCCACCAGCGGTTTCATGGGCGTGGCCATCGTCCAGCCCGGCGACCGCATCGGCGAGCACTACCACCCCTACTCCGAGGAGTTCGTCTACGTCCTGTGCGGGCAGCTGGAGGTGGACCTGGACGGCGAACCGCACCCGCTGCGGCCCGAGCAGGGCCTGATGATCCCGATCAACATGCGCCACCGGTTCCGCAACGTCGGCAACGTGGAGGCGCGGCTCGTCTTCCACCTGGGCCCGCTCGCCCCGCGGCCGGCCCTCGGCCACGTCGACACCGAGGAGACGGAGCGGCCCGTGGCCGCCGTCGCCGAGCCCGCCGGCCGGGAACAGGTCCGCTCATGACCCGGCGCGTGGCGGTCACCGGCATAGGCGTCGTCGCTCCGGGC
Source organism: Streptomyces sp. NPDC029296 (assembly GCF_055569255.1). Taxonomy (NCBI): domain Bacteria; kingdom Bacillati; phylum Actinomycetota; class Actinomycetes; order Kitasatosporales; family Streptomycetaceae; genus Streptomyces; species Streptomyces sp. NPDC029296. The sequence goes on along the minus strand of NZ_JBVHXT010000034.1, from coordinate 101,123 downwards.
GGGATCGGCGTACCGGCGTTCTGGGACCTGCTGGCCGCGGGCCGTACCGCGACGCGGGGCATCACGTTCTTCGACCCGGCCGGGCTCAGGTCCCGGATCGCGGCCGAGTGCGACTTCGACCCGGCCGCGTATGGCCTGGACGCCGAGCAGGTCCAGGGGGCGGACCGGTACATTCAGTTCGCCCTGGTCGCCGGCGAGGAGGCGGTGCGGGACTCCGGTCTCGACCTCGCCCGGGAGGACCCCTGGCGGGTCGGTGTCTCCCTGGGCACCGCCGTCGGCGGCACCACCCGCCTGGAGCACGACTACGTCCTGGTCAGCCACCGCGGACAGCGCTGGGACGTCGACCACGCCGAGGCCGAGCCGCAGCTGCACCGGGCGTTCTCCCCGAGCACCGTGGCCTCCGCCGTGGCGGAACGTTTCGGCGCACGGGGTCCGGTACAGACCGTCTCCACCGGCTGCACCTCCGGACTGGACGCCGTCGGCTACGCCTTCCACACCGTCCAGGAGGGCCGCGCCGACATATGCGTCGCCGGGGCCTCGGACTCCCCGATATCCCCGATCACCATGGCCTGCTTCGACGCGATCAAGGCCACGAGCCCGAACAACGACGACCCGGCGCACGCCTCCCGGCCCTTCGACAACAACCGTGACGGCTTCGTCATGGGCGAGGGCGGCGCGGTGCTCGTCCTGGAGGAGCTGGAACACGCCCGGGCCCGCGGTGCCCATGTGTACTGCGAGTTCGGCGGCTACGCCACCTTCGGCAACGCCTACCACATGACCGGCCTGACCAAAGAGGGCCTGGAGATGGCGCGGGCCATCGAGACCGCTCTCGGGCAGGCGCGGCTGGACCCCACGGCGATCGACTACGTCAACGCGCACGGTTCCGGCACCCGGCAGAACGACCGCCACGAGACGGCGGCCGTGAAGCGGGCGCTCGGCCACCACGCCTACGACACCCCGATGAGCTCCATCAAGTCCATGGTGGGGCACTCCCTCGGGGCGATCGGCGCCATCGAACTGGTCGCCTGTGTGCTGGCCCTCGCCAAGCAGGTCGTACCGCCGACCGCGAACTACGAGATCCCCGACCCGGAGTGCGACCTGGACTACGTCCCGCGTGTCGCCCGCGAACGGAAGCTGAGCAGCGTGCTGTCCGTGGGCAGCGGGTTCGGCGGATTCCAGTCCGCGGTGATCCTGACCCGGCCGAGGGAGTGAGGACACACGATGAGCGAACCGAAGGACCGGCAGGCGGCCATCACCGGCATCGGGGTGGTCGCACCCAACGGCACCAGCACCGACACCTTCTGGAAGGCGACCCAGGAGGGCCTCAGCGTCCTCGGCCGGGTCACCCGCGAGGGCTGCGAGCACCTTCCCCTGAAGGTGGCCGGTGAGGTCCGCGCCTTCGACCCGGCGGCCACCATCGAGGAGCGCTTCCTCGTCCAGACCGACCGGTTCACGCACTACGCCATGGCCGCGGCCGACTTCGCGCTGGACGACGCCCGGCTCGGGCCGTCCGGCATCCCGGACGCGCCGTACTCCATCGGCGTCGTCACCGCCGCCGGATCCGGCGGCGGCGAGTTCGGCCAGCGCGAACTGCAGCGACTGTGGGGCAAGGGCAGCCGGTTCGTCGGGCCGTACCAGTCCATCGCCTGGTTCTACGCCGCGAGCACCGGCCAGGTCTCCATCCGCCGCGGCTTCAAGGGGCCGTGCTCGGTCGTCGCCTCCGACGAGGCCGGCGGCCTGGACGCCCTCGCCCACGCGGCCCGGGCGGTGCGCCGCGGCACCGACGTGATCGTGGCCGGCTCCACCGAGGCGCCGCTCGCGCCGTACTCGATGGTCTGCCAGCTCGGCTACGCGGAACTGAGCCGCGAGACCGACCCCGCCCGGGCCTACCGCCCCTTCACCGAGGGGGCGTGCGGGTTCGTGCCGGCCGAGGGCGGCGCCATGCTCGTCGTCGAGGCGGCGGGCACCGCCCGGGCCCGGGGCGTCGACGTCCGGGCCGTCGTCGCGGGCCACGGGGCCACCTTCACCGGTGCCTCCCGCTGGACGGACTCCCGCGACGGACTCGCGCACGCCATCCGGCAGGCCCTGGCGGAGGCAGGCGCGGCCCCCGAGGAGATCGACGTCGTCTTCGCCGACGCCCTCGGGGTGCCGGAGGCCGACCGGGCCGAGGCGCTGGCGATCGCCGACGCCCTCGGCGCGCACGCCGTCCGGGTCCCGGTCACCGCCCCGAAGACCGGGTTCGGCCGCGGCTACTGCGCGGCCCCCGTGCTGGACACCGCAGCGGCCGTGCTGGCGATGGAGCACGGCCTGATCCCGCCGACGCCGAACGTCTTCGACGTCTGCCACGACCTCGACCTCGTGACGGGCCGCGCCCGCGCCGCCGAGCCGCGCACGGCACTCGTGCTCAGCCGCGGACTCATGGGGTCGAACTCGGCGCTGGTGCTGCGAGCCGGCACCAGGCAGTGAGCACAGCAAAGGAGGAAAGCACATGCCGCAGATCACCGTGGAAGAACTCGCCGCGCTGATGAAGAAGGCCGCCGGGGTCACCGTCAGCCCGGAACAGCTGATCGAGAAGCCGGACACCGGCTTCGACGTCCTCGGTGTCGACTCGCTCGGCCTGCTCGGCATCGTCGGCGAGCTGGAGAACACCCACGGCACCCCGATGCCGGTCGACGCCGAACGCTGCAAGACGCCGCAGCAGTTCCTCAACCTCGTCAACACCACCCTGATGGCAGGAGCCTGAGATGGCAGGACACACCGAGAACGAGATCACCATCGCCGCCCCGCTGGACCTGGTCTGGGACATGACCAACGACCTGGAGCGCTGGCCGCAGCTGTTCAGCGAGTACGCGTCGGTGGAGGTCCTCAAGCGGGAGGGCGCCAGGACCACGTTCCGGCTCACCATGCACCCGGACGAGAACGGCACCGTGTGGAGCTGGGTCTCCGAGCGCGAGCCGGACCGCGACTCCCTCACCGTCACGGCCCGCCGGGTGGAGACCGGCCCCTTCGCCCACATGAACATCCGCTGGAGCTACGAGGAGGTCCCGGCCGGCACCCGGATGGTGTGGGTCCAGGACTTCGCGATGAAGCCGGACGCGCCGGTCGACGACGACTGGATGACCGACAACATCAACAAGAACTCCAAGGTCCAGCTGGCCCTGATCCGGGACAGGATCGAGAAGGCGGCGGCCGGACAGCGGCCCGCCCCGGCCCTGGCCGACTGAGCCGGACGACAGGAGACGACCGTGCACCAGGCCCTGATCGTCGCCCGCATGGCCCCCGGCTCCGCCCCGGACATCGCCAAGGTGTTCGCGGAGTCCGACCGCGGGGAGCTGCCGCACCTCGTCGGGGTGGTCCGGCGCAGCCTCTTCCAGTTCGGTGATGTGTACATGCACCTCATCGAGTCCGAACGCGAGCCCGGACCGGCCATCGCCAAGGTCACCTCGCACCCCGAGTTCAAGGAGGTCAGCGAGCGGCTGTCGGCGTACGTCAGCGCGTACGACCCCGAGACCTGGCGGTCCCCGAAGGACGCCATGGCCCAACGGTTCTACGTCTGGCAGCGCGACACCGGAGTCTGACACCCTCGTCCGGAGCACCGGTGCCGGGTCCGCGTCCGACGCGGACCCGGCACCGGTGTGCCGTGGGGGAGTGCGCTCAGACGGGGACCGTGCAGTCGAACGCGTGCAGGAAGGGGTTGACCGGCGCGATGCCGCCGACCTCCAGGCCCGCCGCCCGCAGCCGGCCGGTCATGCCGGCGGTGGTGTGCTTGGCCCCGCCGACGTTGAGCAGCAGCAGCAGGTCCATGGCGGTGCTGAACCGCATGGACGGCGTGTCGTCCACCAGGTTCTCGATCACGACGACCCGGGTGCCGGGGCCGCCCGCCTCGACCACGTTGCGCAGCAGCCGGGTGGTGGACTCGTCGTCCCACTCCAGGATGTTCTTGATGACGTAGACGTCGGCCTTGACCGGGACGGCCTCGCGGATGTCGCCCGGCACGATCCGCGCCCGGCCGGCCAGGTCGCCGCCCTCGCGCAGCCGCGGCAGGGCGTTGTCCACCACCCGCGGCAGGTCCAGCAGGTAGCCCCGCATCGCCGGGTACTTGTCGAGCAGGCTGGCCACCACGTGCCCCTGCCCGCCGCCGAGGTCGGCGACCGAGTCGCTGCCGGACAGGTCGAGCAGCGCGGCGACCTCCCGGGCCGACTGCTCGCTGGAGCGGGTCATGGCCCGGTTGAAGACGTCGGCGGACTCCGGGGCGTCCTCGTTGAGGTACGCGAAGAACTCCTTGCCGTACAGGTCCTCCACGACGTTCCGGCCGGTGCGCACCGCCCGGTCCAGCCGGGGCCAGGCGTCCCAGGTCCAGGGTTCGGTGCACCACAGGGCGATGGCCCGCAGGCTGTTCGGGTCGTCCTCGCGCAGCAGCCGGGACATCTCGGTGTGGGCGAAGGTGCCGTCGGGCCGCTCGGCGAAGACGCCGTAGCAGGACAGGGCGCGCAGCAGCCGGCGCAGCGGCCCGGGCTCGGTGTGCACGGCCGCCGCCAGGCCCTGCACGGTCATCGGGGCGTCACCGAGGGCGTCGGCGACGCCGAGCCGGGCGGCGGCGCGGACGGCGGCGGCGCAGGCCGCCCCGAACACGAGCTCGCGCAGCCGCATCGACGGCGGCGGGGTGGGGGGTGCCCCGGGCTCCGGTGCGGTGGAGAGCGCGGGGGATGGTGCGGTCATGGGCCGCCTTCCTTCCTTGCGTGGGTCGGGTACGGCTGTCCGGTCAGCACAGGCCCGCGGGCCTGGAGGCGCGGCAGGAGTTGCGGTCGAAGGCGTTGCCGCTCTTCGCGGCCTCCTGGTTGACCAGGTCCGCCGGGGAGTTGGCCGACAGCTGGTTGCCGGTGATCCGGTTCCGCTCGCTGGGGGCGCCGACGAAGCTCTTGAACAGGACGATGCCGCCCGACAGCGGGGACTTGCCGAAGTGGCCGGTGACGGTGTTCCGGGAGATCAGGGTCTTCTCGGTGCCGGTGAGCACGATGCCGGAGCCCTGGAGGTGGGGCAGCCGGGCGGTCTTCGGGCAGTACTTGTTGTTCCGCTCGACCAGGTTGGCGCGCACGGTCAGCGCGCCCGCCCGGGGCTTGTTCTCGTCGCCCACCACGAACACGCCGGCGCAGTTGCCGGTGACGTGGTTGCGCCGGACGGTGAGGTTGCGCAGCCGGCGGACGGTCAGGCCGATCCGGTTGCCCTCCAGCAGGGTGCGCTCGACCACCGTGCCCTTGCTGTCCTTGGCGCCCTGCTCGGCCTTGACGCTGTTGGCGAGGAACAGGCCGGCGTCGCCGTTGCGCCGGGCGGTGTCGCCCCGGAAGAGCCCCCGGGTGGAGTGCTGCTGGGCGATGCCCCACTGGCCGTTGTCGTCGGCGGTCACCCCGGTCACGGTCAGCCGGTCGGTGCCCATGGACCACAGGCCGACCTTGGCGAAGCCGGTCACCTTGAGATCGGCGACGGTGACGTCCCGCAGGGGCTTGTTCTTGCCGCCGATCACGCAGATGCCGTTGCCGGACCCGCGACAGGTGGGGGTGGCCCCCTTCGCGGGCGGTACGGCCTTGGGCCCCGCGGGCGGCCGGATGACGGTGCGCGGGCCCGCGCCCCGCAGGGTCAGCGCGGCGGTCCGCACGGTGACGCTCTCGTGGTAAGTGCCGGCCAGCACCCGCACGATGTCGCCGGGCCGGGCGGCGTTCACCGCCTTCTGGATGGACTCACCCGGATGCACCACGAGGGTCCGGTGGGCCGCCGACGCCGGGGCTGCGCCGGCGAACGCGCCGACGAAGGCCGTGGCGCATGCGAGGTACGTAATATGGCGTTTTGTCACACTCTGAAGGCTAAGAGCCGATGAGCTGATTACCTGCCGGATGCTCCGTTCGGTGGCGTGTCAACGACAAACCCCGCACCCTTCGGGGGCGCGGGGTCTCGTCGATGGCGTACGGGGGTGCGGTCAGCGCCCCCGGGGTCCGCCCTTCGGCAGCTTCATGCCCTTGGGCATCGGGCCCTTGGGCAGCGGCATGTTGCTCATCAGGTCGCCTAGCGCACGCAGCCGGTCGTTGGTGGCGGTCACCTGGGGGCCGGTGAGCACCCGCGGGAGCTTCAGCAGGGTGGTGCGCAGCTTCTTCAGCTCGACCTGGCCCTCGCCGGTGCCCACGATCACATCGTGCACCGGCACGTCCGCGACGATGCGGTTCATCTTCTTCTTCTCGGCGGCCAGCAGGGTCTTCACCCGGTTCGGGTTGCCCTCGGCGACCAGCACGATGCCGGCCTTGCCGACGGCCCGGTGCACCACGTCCTGGCTGCGGTTCATCGCCACCGCCGGAGTCGTCGTCCAGCCCCGGCCGATGTTGTCCAGCACGGCCGCGGCGGCGCCCGGCTGGCCCTCCATCTGGCCGAAGGCCGCCCGCTCGGCCCGGCGGCCGAACACGATGGCCATCGCCAGCAGGGCGATCAGCAGACCGAAGATGCCCAGGTAGACCGGGTGCCCGAGCAGGAAGCCGATCACGAGGAAGACACCGAGGACGCCGATGCCGACGGCCGCGAGTACAAGACCGATCTTCTTGTCGACCTTGCGGGTCATCTGGTACGTCAGGGCGATCTGCTTCAGTCGCCCGGCATTCGCGGCGTCCGCCGCGGTTTCCTTCCTCGCCATGTCACGAAGTCTACGTGCCCCCGGGAGCGCCGACGACGGCAGTGCCCGGCGGGGCCCGCCCCCGGGACGGGGCGGGGGCGTCAGGAGCGGCCGGCGGCCTGCTCCAGGAACCGCTGCGCCTCGACCCGGTCCTGGGCGCGACGGCGGTCCTCCAGGACGGACGTCCAGGCGTTGCGGCGGGCGGTGCGCTGGCCGCCGCTCAGCAGCAGGGACTCGACACGGCGGAGCGCGTCGGTGAAGGACGGGATGGCGGTGGCGCGCACGGGTGCTGCCTGCATGGGCGGGATCCCCCCTCGAAGCGGTGGAGATAGGGGCATGACACCAAGGGTCACTGTCTGGTGTTACCAGGGCGTGACCGACCGGTCAAACAGTGGTGAACCCCCCGGTGCGGGGGCCGGAACGCCGACGCGGCCCCGCCGCCGCCCTCATCAGCGAGGACGGAGGGGACCGCGTCGACCCGGCCGCTACCGGCCGGTAGTGATGTGTGCGGCGATTCACACGCGCGGCTCACACCGCGGGTCTCACGCCTTGGGGCTCACACCGCCTGCGCGGCGATGAACGCACCCCGCTTCTCGACGGCCATCTGGTACAGCCGCCCGGCGCGGTAGGAGGAGCGCACCAGCGGGCCGGACATCACACCGGAGAAGCCGATCTGCTCGGCCTCCTCCTTCAGCTCCACGAACTCCTGCGGCTTCACCCAGCGCTCCACCGGGTGGTGCCGGACGGACGGGCGCAGGTACTGGGTGATGGTGACCAGCTCGCAGCCCGCCTCGTGCAGCTGCCGGAGCGCCTCGCCGACCTCCTCGCGGGTCTCGCCCATGCCGAGGATCAGGTTCGACTTGGTGACCAGGCCGAAGTCGCGGGCCTCGGTGATGACCTTCAGGGAGCGCTCGTAGCGGAAGCCGGGGCGGATCCGCTTGAAGATCCGGGGGACCGTCTCGACGTTGTGCGCGAAGACCTCGGGGCGGGAGTCGAACACCTCGGCCAGCTGCTCGGGCACCGCGTTGAAGTCGGGGGCGAGCAGCTCCACCTTCGTGCGGCCGTCCTCGCGGTCCGCCGTCTGGGCGTGGATCTGGCGCACGGTCTCGGCGTACAGCCAGGCGCCGCCGTCCGACAGGTCGTCGCGGGCGACGCCGGTGATGGTGGCGTAGTTCAGGTCCATCGTGACCACGGACTCGCCCACGCGGCGCGGCTCGTCGCGGTCGAGCGCCTCGGGCTTGCCGGTGTCGATCTGGCAGAAGTCGCAGCGCCGGGTGCACTGGTCGCCGCCGATGAGGAAGGTCGCCTCGCGGTCCTCCCAGCACTCGTAGATGTTCGGGCAGCCGGCTTCCTGGCACACCGTGTGCAGGCCCTCGCTCTTCACGAGGTTCTGCATCTTCGTGTATTCGGGGCCCATTTTCGCCCGGGTCTTGATCCACTCGGGCTTGCGCTCGATGGGGGTCTGGCTGTTGCGGACCTCCAGGCGCAGCATCTTGCGTCCGTCCGGTGAGACTGCGGACACGTCGGCTCCCTGTGACTTCGATTCTTCGGCGTACACCAGGGTACGCCCGTGCTCATTGCGCCCTGCCGGTGAGACCAACCCCGCGTCCACGGGGCGCATTCCCGGCGCGGGTGATCAGGCGGACGCCTTCTCGATCTCCCGGGGCTTGAGGTCCGCGTTCTCCAGGACGTCCCTGAGGTGCCGCTCCACCACCGGCACGACCTCCTCGACCGTGATGTCCCGGCCCAGCTCGCCCGCGAGGGAGGCCACGCCCGCGTCGCGGATGCCGCACGGGATGATCCGGTCGAACCACTTCATGTCCGGGTTCACGTTGAACGAGAAGCCGTGCATCGTGACGCCCTTGGCCACCCGGATGCCGATCTGCGCGATCTTGCGGTCCTCGCGCCGCTGGCCCGCGTTGGAGGGGGCGTACTCCGGGCCGTTGAGCCGGGGGTCGAACTCCTCGTCGGTCAGGCGCGGGTCGAAGTCCAGGGAGAGCCCCCCGAGCGCGGGCCGCCGCTCGACCGGGTCGCCGAGCACCCACACGCCGCTGCGGCCCTCGACCCGGGTGGTCTCGAGGCCGAACTCGGCGCAGGCGCGGATGAGCGCCTCCTCCAGCCGCCGCACGTGCGCGACCACGTCCACCGGGCGGGGCAGCTTCTGGATCGGGTAGCCCACCAGCTGGCCCGGGCCGTGCCAGGTGATCTTGCCGCCGCGGTCCACGTCGACGACCGGGGTGCCGTCCAGCGGGCGCTCGCTGTCCTCGGTGCGCCGGCCGGCCGTGTACACCGGCGGGTGTTCCAGGAGGAGCACGGTGTCGGGGACCTCGTCGGCGAACCGGGCCGCGTGGATCCGGCGCTGCTCGTCCCAGGCCTCCTGGTAGTCGACGGCATCGGCACCGAATCCCCTGCGGACGAACCGCAACTCACTCACGGCAAGCGCCTCCCTCGGCGATGGGTGTGTCAGGCATGTATCGCGCCCACGCCACTGTACGTCCGACCCCTCCAGGTCAGCCCCGCGGGCGTAGCTCACACGAACGGATGAATGAGTGGTGAAGATTGTGATCGCACGCTCACTCTCCGCTACATTCGCGCCGTTCGTGAGCCATAAGGGCTGCTCAAAGGCAATCCGGGCACGTCGACAGGCCCGGAAGGCAGGAGACCGCACCGCAGATGACGGACCGACCCGCGCAGCGCACCCCCAACCGCCAGCTCGCCGCGCTCATCGCAGAAGCGGGGTTCTCCAACGCGGGTCTGGCCCGCCGGGTCGATCAGCTCGGTCAGGAACACGGGCTGGACCTCAGATACGACAAGACATCGGTCACCCGCTGGCTGCGCGGGCAGCAGCCGCGCGGGACGACCCCCGCCCTGATCGCCGAGGTGTTCACCCGCCGGCTGGGGCGCCGGCTCACCGCCCAGGATCTCGGCCTGGACTCCTGTGCGCCGGTGTACGCCGGGCTGGAGTTCGCGGCCACCCCGGAGGAGGCCGTCGACATCGTCAGCGGGCTGTGGCGCAAGGACTCCGGCAGCCACGCCGAGCTGCGCAAGATCGCCTTCACCCCGGCCGGCCTGGTCGTGCCCAGCCGGGACTGGCTGATCGGCAAGCCCGACGACCGGGTGGCCCACGAACCGGGGCCCCGGGTGCCGCCGCAGGGCCGCCCCGGCACGGCCAGGCCCCCGCTCCCGCCGGGGGCGGCGGCCGTGGCCCGGGCCCGCGCGAGCGTCGAACGCGCCCCCAGCCACCGGGTCACCCCCGGTGACATCGCCGCGCTGCGCTCGGTCGGCGAGCTGTTCCGCACCCTGGACGACCGGTTCGGCGGCGGCCACGCCCGGCAGGCGCTGGTGCGCTACCTGGAACACGAGTGCGAGCCGATGCTCCGCGGCAGCTACGGCGAGCAGACCGGCCGACGGCTGTTCGGCGCCGCCGCCGACCTGACCCGGCTCGCGGGCTGGACGTCGTACGACATCACCGCGCACGGACTCGCCCAGCGCTACTTCGTGCAGGCCCTGCGGCTCGCCCAGGCCGCCGGCGACCGGGCCTACGGCTCCTACGTCCTGGTCACCATGAGCCGCCAGGCCGTCTACCTCGGCCACGGCAGGGAGGCCGTGCAGCTGACCCGGGTCGCCCAGCAGGGCGTGGGCAGCGGGGCCCCGCCCGTCGTCCAGGCGCTGCTGCACGCCTCCGAGGCACGGGCGCACGCCGTCCTGGGTGAGATCCGGGCGTGCGCCGCGGCGCAGATCCGGGCCGAACGCGCGCTGGGGGCGGCCCGGCCCGGGGACGAGGTGCCGCACTGGGCCCGGTTCTTCGACGAGGCGCAGCTCGCCGACGAGTTCGGCCACTGCCACCGGGACCTCCAGCAGTACCGGGCCGCCGCGCAGCACGCCGAGCGCGCCCTCCAGCTGCGGGCGCCCGTGCACGCCCGCAGCCGGCTGTTCTGCCGGGTCGTCCTCGCCACCGCGCGGCTCGGCCTCGGCGAACTCGACCAGGCGTGCGCGCTGGCGGCGGAGGCCGCGGGGCAGGCGGCGGAGATGCGGTCCGCCCGCGCGGTGGAGTACGTGAAGGACTTCGAACGCCGGCTGGAGCCGTACCGGGACGCGGCGCCCGTGCGCGGCTACCGGGAGAAGGTCGCGGCGCTGGGGTAGGGCCCGGCGCGTCTCACGCCGCCCTCGGCAGTGTCGGGGCCGGGTCCGCGCGGTGCATCGGGCCCGCCGCGCCCAGGTCCGCCAGGAGGGCCGACGTCGCCCGGCGGGCGGAGTGCAGCGCGCCCTGCACCGTACTGGTGTCGCGGTGGTCGCCGCAGACGTACAGGCCCGCCAGGAGGCGTACCGGGCGGCGCGGGTCGTGCGGGGGGCGCATGGCCGGGACCGCCTCGGGAGTGTGGTGCACGGCCAGCGTCTCCCAGCGGCGCGTGGAGGTGCCGTAGAGGCGGGAGAGGTGGATGCGGACGGCGGTGTCGACGCCCTCCGGCGGCGGACCCAGCACGGTCGAGGAGATCAGCACCCGGCCGGCCGGGGCCCGGCCCGGGTCCACGGTGCTGAGCACCGCCGTGTGCGCCACCGGCCCGCCCCGGTCCGCGTCCAGCAGCAGCGAGGCGCCGGTCGCGAACGCCTCCGCGGGCTCGTCCGTGGTGTGGTGGACCACCGTCACCGGATGGAAGTCCGGCACCCGCAGGCCCGGCAGCAGCTCCGCCGCGGCCCGTGCGTCGGTGGCCACGAGCACCGCCCGGCAGCGGATCTCGCCGTGCTCGGCGGTGCTCACCGAGGTCGTGGACACCGAGGTCACGCGCACCCCGGTGTGCACCGTGCCCGGCGGCAGCATCCCGGCCAGCAGCTGCGGCACCCGCTCCGCGCCGCCCTCCGGCACGCACAGCCGGCCGCTCGCGAAGGCGCGCAGCGCGAGATCGGCGCACCGGCTGGACGTGGTCAGCTCCGGGTCGCACAGCAGCGCGGCCAGCAGCGGGCGCAGGAAGCCGTCGATGGTGCGCGGCGGCACCCCGCGCCGGGCCAGCGCCTGGGCGGCGGGCAGCTCCGGGCGGGCCAGGACGCGCTCGACCGGGGTCGCCGCGAGCCGGCCGAGCGCGGCACCCAGCCGGGCCTGGTCCACCGCGCCGCCCACCGGTGCCGCGCCGGCCCGGCCGGGCGTGACCGTCGTACCCCGGCCGGTCGCGGCCCGGGCCGCCGTCGCCCGGGGCGCCGTGCCCCTGGGCGGGCCGGCGAGGGCGCGCACCGCATGGAGTGCGCCCCGTGCGCCCCGTGCGCTCCCGCCGACCGCCGGCGTGCCCGCGCGCTGGAGGCAGCCGTCGCGGTGCAGCAGCACGCCCGGCGCGAAGCGGCGCACGGCCAGCCCGGCCAGGCCCGGGGTCAGCCGGAGTTCGGGGCAGGACGTGGTCAGCAGCTGTCCGAAGCGGTCGAGCCGGAAGCCGTCGACCTTCTCCGTCGCCATGCGGCCGCCGACGTACGGGGCGGCCTCCAGGACCGCGGTGGTGACTCCGGCGCTGGTCAGCCGGTGGGCGGCGGAGAGGCCGGCGATGCCGGCCCCCACGATGACGACGTCCACCTGGTACGCGGGCTCAAGCACGAGGCCCCTCCTGTGGTTACGCGGCCGGGGGAGGAGCCATGCCTCCCACTGGCGCCACGGATACCCGAGTTCGGATCGAGGTTAGGGCGGTGATCTGTCCGGAGGAGTCGCGCATCAACAGGGCACGGTCGCATGGAGGTCGCATACGGTCACTTTTGTTCGCCCTTGTTGCCAACCGGCTCACTACGCCGCGCGGATCGCCTCCTCGATGCCCGGGAACGCGAACCGGAACCCCGACTCCAGCAGCCGTCTCGGCACCACCCGCTGACTGCCGAGCACATCCCCGGCCATCTCCCCGAGCACCGCCCGCAGCACGCCGGCGGGCACCGCGCACACCGCCGGCCGGCGCAGCACCCGGCCCATCGCCGCCGTGATCTCCCGGTTCGTCAGCGGCTGCGGGGCGGTCAGGTCGAACGGGCCGGACAGGTCGTCCCGGTCGATCAGATGCCGGATCGCGGCCACCTCGTCGTGCAGCGCGATGTACGACCAGTACTGCCGCCCGTCGCCCAGCCGCCCCCCGAGACCCGCCCGGAACAGCGGGAACAGCCGTCCCCACGCCCCGCCGCCGCGGGCCACCACCAGTCCCGTGCGCAGGAGCACCGTCCGCACCCCGGCCTCCTCGGCGGGCGCCGCGGCCTCCTCCCACTCCACGCACAGCCGGGCCAGGAAGCCGTCCCCCGGGGGCGCGTCCTCGTCCACCACCCGGTCGCCGGTGTCGCCGTAGAAGCCGATCGCGCTGCCGTTCAGGAAGGCCCGGGGCGGCTTCGGCAGCGACGCCACCGCCTCGGCGAGCGCGGCCGTGCCCAGCACCCGGCTGTCCCGCAGCACCCGCTTGTACTCCGGGGTCCAGCGCCGGTCGCCCACCCCGGCCGCCGCCAGGTTGACCACCACCTCGCACCCGGTCAGCCCGGCCGCGTCGACCCGGCCCCGCTCCGGGTCCCAGCGGACCTCGTCCGGGCCCCGGGGCGCCCGGCGCACCAGCCGCACCACCTCGTGCCCGTCCGCGGTCAGGGACCGCACCAGAGCGCCGCCGATGAGACCGGACGCGCCGGCCACCGCGATACGTGAACGTTCCATGACCCCCAGCATGACCCCCGCGCGCCCCGGAAGACCCACCGGGCGCCCGGACCGCGCGTCGTAGGGTGATCTTCATGTCCGAGCCCTCCATACGCACCGCCCAGGCCGACGACGAGGAGGAACTCGCCGTCCTCGACCGGGCCACCTGGTCCACCCTGCACGCGGTCATGCCCCGGCCGCGGCCGCCGTACCCGCCGTTCTTCGACGACCGGCACCCCCCGGAGGACTTCCTCGTCGCCGAGGACGGGGACGCCCGGGCCGGCGGACGCCTCCTCGGCTACATCCGCCTCGCCCACCCCACCCCGCTCGCCTCCAACGCGCACGTCCTGCAGATCCAGGGGTTCGCCGTCGCCGAGGAGGCGCGCGGCCGGGGCGTCGGGCGGGCGCTGGTCCGGGCCGCCGTCGGCCGCGCACGCGAACGCGGCGCCCGGCGCCTGACCCTGCGCGTGCTCGGGCACAACACCCCGGCCCGGGCGCTGTACGCGTCCGAGGGGTTCGCCGTGGAGGGCGTACTGCCGGGGGAGTTCCTCATCGACGGCCACTACGTCGACGACGTGTGCATGGGCCGGTCCCTGTGACCGTGACCCGGGGGCGCTAGGCGGCGACCAGGTCGCCCGTGTCCACCGGTGCCGTGGCCGTGGCCGCGCGCTCGGCGTCGCCCGTCACCTCGGCCGCCGTCAGCGCGTACCCCGTCCCGTCGTCCGAGGCGGACCGGGCGAAGACCAACCCGAAGACCCGGCCGTCCGGGGTCAGCAGCGGGCCGCCGGAGTCGCCCGGCCGGATCGGGGCACGGATCGCGTAGACCTCCCGGGTGACCGTGTGCTCGCTGTAGATGTCCGCGCCGATCGCCCGCACCCGGCTCGTGACCGTCGCCGCCCGCAGGTCCAGGCCCCCGTTCTGCGGGTAGCCCGCCACCACCGCCGCGTCCCCGCGCCCGGCGCCCGGGGCGAACCGCAACGCCGGCGCGCGCAGCCCGGGCACGTACAGCACCGCCACGTCCCGGCCCGGGTCGAAGAACACCACGCGGGCCGGGTACGACCGTCCGGTGCCGCCGACCCGCACGCCCGGGCGGTCGATGCCGGCCACCACGTGCGCGTTGGTCAGCACCCGCCGGGACGCGTAGACGAACCCGGTGCCCTCCCGGCCCTCGGCGCCCGCGGCTCCCGTGATCTTCACCGTGCTGTGCCGGGCCGCCTTCGACGCGGCCGCGGTGACGCCGTCGCCCGGCGGCCGGGCCACCCCGGCCGCCGACCGGGTTTCGAACGGGTCGGACACCCGCGGCAGACCGGCGTCCGTCAGCCTGGCCGCGGCCCGCGAGAACCAGGCCGGCGCGGTCGCCGGCATCCGCTGCCCCACCGCCTTCAACAGCGCCGAGTCCCCGATCGCCGCCGACAGCGCCGGCGCGGGGGCCGCGCCCAGCACGCCCGCCGCCACCCAGGCCACCACCAGCACCGCGACCCCGTTCACCGCGGCGCCCCCGACGCCGTCCGCGACCCGCAGCGGGCCCCGGTCCAGCCGCGCGCGCAGCCGCGGCGCCGACCGGCCCGCGAGCTGCCGGCCCAGCAGCGCCGGCCCCAGCACCGTGGCCGCCGCGAGCGCCGTCGCCGCCGTCGAACCCCGTGCCACCTGGGCCGTCGCCCACGGCAGCAACCACACCCCGACGAGCGCGCCGCCCACGAACCCGGCCAGCGAGACACACCCGGCCACCAGCCCGCGCCGGTATCCCGACAGGGCGCAGCAGACGGCCACCACAGCGAGCAGCAGATCCAGCCGGTTCACGGAACAGCCTTTCTCCCGGGCCCCCGGATCCCCCTGCCACGACGAGGCTTGCGCCAAGTGGCAGAACGCGCGTCGCGGCCACGGCCCGGCGGCTTGACAGTGGGACCATGCGTGTCCTGCGAAGAGCCCCGCGGGCCCCGGCACGGCCGGCCGCGGGGACCCCCCGTCCCGCCCGGCGGACCCCCGGTGCGCTGCTGGTGCTGCTCGGCTGCCTGCCCGGGCTGCTCGCCGTCGGCGCGCTGGCCCTGTGCGCCCGGGGCGGCGAACGCGCCGCCGTCTCCCGCCCCGACCGCCCCGCCGCCGGTGCCCGGCCGCCCGTCGGGCACCGGGCCGTCCGGCCGCGCATCGTGCCGCGCTCCGCCTGGCTGGACCGCGTCACCGGGCACACCCAGCCGCCGCCGCGCTACGACGACAAGGTGGTCGCCGTCTTCCTGCACCACACCGACTCGCCCAACGGCTACGCCTGCGCCGACGCGCCCCGCATCATCCGGGGCCTGTACGCGGGCCAGACCGGCGCCCGGCGCTGGGACGACATCGGCTACAACTTCCTCGTCGACCGCTGCGGGACCATCTACGAGGGCCGCGCCGGGGGCATCGACCGGCCCGTGACCGGCGCCCACACCCAGGGCTTCAACCACCGCACCGCCGGCATCGCCGCCCTCGGCACTTTCACCGCCGGCGCCGCCGTGCCCCGGGCCATGACCGACGCCATCGCCGCCCTCGCGGCCTGGAAGCTCGGGCTCGCCGACATCGACCCGCGCGGCCGGGCCCGGCTGGTCTCCAGCAGCGGCCAGAGCCGCTACCGGACGGGCGCCACCGCCACCCTGCCCGCCCTCGCCGGGCACGACGCCGGATTCCGCACCAGCTGCCCCGGCGAGGCCCTCACCGCCCGCCTCCCGGCCATCCGGGAGCATGCCGCCCTGCTCCAGGGCCGTCCGGCCACCGCCCGGCCGCACCGCCCGCACCTCACCGGCCGGCCGAGGGCACCCCGCGGTCCGGGCACGCCCCGCCCCACGGCCGCCTCCGGCACGGGCACCCACCGGGCCGGTGCCGGTGCCGGGGAGCACGGAAAGCGGCCGTGACGGCGGGCCGGACCGACCGGAGGCGGTAGGCGCGAGGTACGGCCAGGGGCCCCGAAGGGCCGGCGTCGCCCCGGCGCGGCCCGCGGCCGGGGCGGGGCGGGAGCGGGCGGCAGCGCCCGCCGACGGAGTCCGCCCGCGTACGGCCCCGCACGAGGCGGCCGTCATGTCCGCAACCGCTCCCACAGCCGGGGGAACCGCTCGGCGAGCACCCGGTCGTCCTCCAGGTCGAGCGCGGTGCCCCCCGGCTCGGCCGGCGCCGGGGCGAGGCCCAGGTCGGGCGCGACCGTGCCGGTCAGCTGCTCGTACGCCTCGTCGGCCGCGTAGCCCAGCTCCTCGCCGTCGCCGTCGATCTCCTCGTCGAACTCGCCCAGCAGCCCGGCCAGCGCGTCCGGGTCGTGCAGGGCCCCCTCGAAGACCTCCCGGCCCTGCCCGATCAGCCAGCACCGGAAGAAGTCGAACGCGTCGTCGCTGCACCCGTCCAGCAGCAGCCAGGCGGCCCCCCACAGATCCCAGCGGTAGGCGCGGTTGTAGCGGGCCTCGAAATGACGGGCGAAGTCCAGGACCCGCTCCGGATCCAGCGCGAGAAGCCGCTCCACGAGCAGGTCGGCCTGCTCCTCGGGGTCACCCCCGGCGGCCTGGCGGGTGGAGTCGATCAGCTCCCAGAACTCCGTCTCGTCCATCACGCCACCAGCATCGGGCCTGATCCGGCGGCACGCACCCGGAGTACGGCGGACTCGCTCAGCCGTCCCCGCCGTGGTACAGGGCGGCGGCGCGGGCCGCGTCCGCCGCGAACCGCTCGCGCAGCGCGGCCGGCGCCAGCACCTCGGCCTCCGGGCCGAGCGCCGTCAGCTGCTCGTACGCGACCTCCTCCGACTCCACCGGCAGCGTCACCGTCACCCGGCCCGCCGCGTCCGGCGCGCCCGGCTCCGCGAGGGCCGTCCGCGCGGCGAGCGGGTCGACGGCGTGCGGCAGCCGGCGCACCCCCTCCGGGGAGAGCCGTACGACGACCTCGGCGCGCAGGATCGAGCGGGCGAACCGCTCGGCCTGCTCCGCCCAGAAACCGGGCAGATCGAATTCCGGATCGCGCTCGAAGCGCTCGTCCAGCGCCTCCACGTCGGTGAACCGGTCGATCCGGTACGTCCGGAAGGAACCGCTTCCCGCGACCCGCGCGCACAGGTACCAGACACCGGCCTTCAGCACGAGCCCGTACGGCTCCAGCCGCCGCTCCACCGTGTCCCGCCCGCGCCGGTACCGGGCGAGGACCCGGCCGTCGCCCCACACCGCCTCGGCGAGCACGGGCAGCGGCGCGGGCGTCACCGGCTCCCGGAACCAGGCGGGCGCGTCCAGGTGGAAGCGCTGCGCGGCGGTGTCCGGGGCGTCCCGCAGCGAGGGCAGCAGGGCCGCGGACACCTTCAGCCGGGCCGCCGAGGCGGCGTCCTCGAGCCCCATCTCCCGCAGCGCCCCCGGCACCCCGCTCAGGAAGAGCGCCTCGGCCTCGCCGCGGGCCAGCCCGGTCAGCCGCGTCCGGTACCCGCCGACCAGCCGGTACCCCCCGGCCCGCCCCCGGTCCGCGTACACCGGCACGCCCGCCTCCGACAGCGCCTGCGCGTCCCGCGTCACGGTCCGCTCCGACACCTCCAGCTCCCGGGCCAGCTCGGCGGCGGTCATGACGGGCCGGGACTGGAGAAGCAGGACCATCTTGATGAGCCGGGCCGCACGCATGCGTTCATGATGCCGAACGGCACCGACGACGCGGACCGCGGGGGAAGACGAACGCGGGGGAAAGACGAACGCGGCGGACAGGAGCGCGTCCGCACCCGCGAAGGCGCGCACCCTCCTGTCCGCCGCGACGGCGCTCGGCCGCGACGGCCGGCCCGGCGGTGCCGGGCCGGCCGTCACGGTCCGCCGGCCTTCTTACAGGCCGTACTTCTCCCGGGCCTCCTTGACGGCCGTCGCCTTGACCTCGCCGCGGCGGGCGAGCTGGGCGAGGGCGGCCACGACGATCGACTCGGCGTCGACGCCGAAGTGGCGGCGGGCGGCCTCACGGGTGTCCGACAGGCCGAAGCCGTCGGCGCCCAGCGAGGACCAGTCCTGCTCGACCCACTGCGCGATCTGGTCCGGTACCTGGCGCATGTAGTCGGACACCGCGAGGACGGGGCCCTCGGCGCCCTGCAGGGCCTGGCGGACGTACGGCGCACGGTCCTCGCCGCGCAGCAGCGCCGCGTCGGCCTCCAGCGCGTCCCGGCGCAGCTCGGTCCAGGAGGTCGCCGACCACACGTCCGCGGCCACGCCCCACTCCTCGGCCAGCAGCTTCTGCGCCTGGAGCGCCCAGTGGATCGCCGTGCCCGAACCCAGCAGCTGGATGCGCGGGGCGCCCGCCGCGACGGCGATGCCCGCCGACTCCGCCGTGTTGAAGCGGTACAGGCCCTTGACGATGCCCTCGTCGATGCCGAGGCCCTGCGGCTTGGCCGGCTGCGGCAGCGGCTCGTTGTAGACCGTCAGGTAGTAGAAGACGTTCTGGTCCTCGCCCGGCTTGGCCTCGCCGTACATCCGGCGCAGACCCTCACGGACGATCACCGCGATCTCGTAGGCGAACGCGGGGTCGTACGTCAGCGCGGCCGGGTTGGTCGCGGCGATCACCGGGGAGTGGCCGTCGGCGTGCTGGAGGCCCTCGCCCGTCAGGGTGGTGCGGCCCGCCGTCGCGCCGATGAGGAAGCCGCGGCCGAGCTGGTCGCCGAGCTGCCACATCTGGTCGGCCGTGCGCTGCCAGCCGAACATCGAGTAGAAGATGTAGAACGGGATCATCGCCTCGCCGTGCGTCGCGTACGACGACGAAGCGGCGATGAAGTCGGCCATCGAACCGGCCTCGGTGATCCCCTCGTTGAGGATCTGGCCGTTCTTGGCCTCCTTGTAGTACATCAGCTGGTCGCGGTCGACCGGCTCGTACGTCTGGCCCTTGGGCGAGTAGATGCCGAGCGACGGGAAGAGGCTCTCCATGCCGAAGGTGCGCGCCTCGTCCGGGACGATCGGCACCCAGCGCTTGCCCGTCTCCTTGTCGCGGACCAGGTCCTTGACCAGGCGGACGAAGGCCATGGTGGTGGCCACGTTCTGGGAGCCGGAGCCCTTGTCGAAGGAGGCGAACGCCTTCTCGGCCGGGGCCGGCAGCGCGGGCAGCGGGTGCGTGCGGCGGGCCGGGGCCGGGCCGCCGAGGGCCGCGCGGCGCTCCTGGAGGTAGCGCACCTCGGGGGAGTCGGTGCCCGGGTGGCCGTAGGGCACCACGCCGTCGACGAAGTCGCTGTCCTTGATCGGCAGACCGAGCCGGTCGCGCATCGCCTTGAACTCGTCCACCGTCAGCTTCTTCATCTGGTGGTTGGCGTTCTTCGACGCGAAGCCCTCGCCCAGGGTGTGGCCCTTGACCGTCTGGGCCAGGATCACGGTCGGCGCGCCCTTGTGCTCGACGGCGGCCTTGTACGCGGCGTAGACCTTGCTCGCCTCGTGACCACCGCGCGAGAGGTGGAAGCACTCGAGGATCTTGTCGTCGCTCAGCAGCTTGGCCATCTCGGCCAGCGCCGGGTCCTTGCCGAAGAAGTCCTCGCGGATGTAGGCGGCGTCGCGGGTCTGGTACGTCTGGACCTGCGCGTCCGGCACCTCGCGCAGCCGGCGGACCAGCGCGCCCGTGGTGTCCAGGGCGAACAGCTCGTCCCAGGCCGAGCCCCACAGCGTCTTGATCACGTTCCAGCCGGCGCCGCGGAACTGGGCCTCCAGCTCCTGCACGATCTTGAAGTTGGCGCGGACCGGGCCGTCCAGGCGCTGGAGGTTGCAGTTGATGACGAAGGTGAGGTTGTCCAGCTGCTCACGCGAGGCCAGCGCGAGGGCGGCCGTGGACTCCGGCTCGTCCATCTCGCCGTCGCCGAGGAAGGCCCAGACGTGGGACGCGGAGACGTCCTTGATGCCGCGGTTGGTCAGGTAGCGGTTGAACCGCGCCTGGTAGATCGCCGACAGCGGGCCGAGGCCCATGGAGACCGTCGGGAACTCCCACAGCCAGGGCAGTCGGCGCGGGTGCGGGTAGGAGGGCAGGCCGTTGCCGCCGGCCTCCTGGCGGAAGTTGTCGAGGTGCGCCTCGTTCAGGCGGCCGTCGAGGAAGGCGCGGGCGTAGATGCCCGGGGAGGCGTGGCCCTGGATGTACAGCTGGTCGCCGGAACCGTCGCCCTCCTTGCCCTTGAAGAAGTGGTTGAAGCCGGTCTCGTACAGCCAGGCGGCGGAGGCGAAGGTCGCGATGTGGCCGCCGACGCCGTGCTTGCTGCCGCGGGTCACCATGGCCGCCGCGTTCCAGCGGTTCCAGGCGGTGATCCGGGCCTCCAGCTCCGGGTCGCCGGGCAGGGCCGGCTCCGCGGAGGTGGGGATGGTGTTGACGTAGTCCGTCTCGAGGAGCTTCGGCAGCGCGATGCCGCCCGCCTCGGCGCGCTCCAGCGTGCGGCGCATCAGGTACGCGGCGCGGTGCGGTCCGGCTTCCCTGGCCACGGCGTCCAGGGAAGCCTGCCATTCGGCGGTCTCCTCCGGGTCGCGGTCCGGGAGCTGGTCGAGCGCGCTCGGCTGGATGGCGTGGGGGTCGGTCATGTCGCCGCCTTCCTCAGTCGAAGGGGGTTCCCTCATCGTCAAGGGTTCGGGGGTGCCCTAGGTCTTTGGCAGGACAGGGCAGCGGACTTCGGTGGAAGTCCGTCGGCGACTGTAACCCTCTGATCGATGATCGATCAAAGGGTAGAGGCGGAAAAAGCCCCGATTCCGGGAAAGTAGGCACCCGGTGCCTTCGAAATGGGCACCCGGTGCCGCTTTCGGGAGGGGTTTTCGCAGGTGAGCGTGGGTGTGCTCGGCTGGGTCAGGCGCGCGGCGCGCACCCCAGCACATGCGCCTTCACCAGTTCCGCGATCCGCGGATCACGGCGCTTGAACGCCTGCACCAACTCCTCGTGCTCCTCCGCGTACGACTGCTGGACCGTGCCCAGCCAGCGGATCGACAGCGCCGTGAAGACCTCGATGCCCAGCCCTTCCCACGTGTGCAGCAGCACCGAGTTGTGCGCGGCGCGCACCAGCTCCCGGTGGAAGCCGACCGTATGCCGCACCTGGGCCGTGCCGTCCGCTTCCCGGTCGGCCTCGTACAGGGCCGTGACGTGCGGTTCCAGCGCCGAGCAGTCCTCCGCGAGACGCTCCGCGGCCAGCTCGGCGGCGATGGCCTCCAGCCCCGCCCGGACCGGGTAGCTCTCCTCCAGGTCGGCGGCCGTCAGATTGCGGACGCGTACGCCCTTGTTCGGGGCCGACTCGATCAGCCGCAGCGACTCCAGCTCGCGCAGGGCCTCCCGCACCGGGGTCTGGCTGACCTCCAGCTCGGTGGCGATCCGCCGCTCCACGATCCGCTCGCCCGGCTGCCAGCGCCCGCTGACGATTCCCTCCACGATGTGCTCGCGGATCTGCTCGCGCAGCGAGTGGACGACGGGCGCGGTCATGACGGCTCCTTAGGGAGGGGCCGTCCTGCGGCCCCCGGGGGCTTTGACGTTTAGACAATACGGCTGGTTCGCGTCGCGGGGAGGGCGCGCGGGGGCGCTTTGATGCAGGTGAGACGAGCCTTACACGCTCCGCATCCGGACAAACACGAACACCCCGCCCGGAAGAAAACTCCGGGCGGGGTGTCGTCTGCCTGAGCAGGCGTGATGCGGTCAGAGGCCGAGCTCGACCTCGAACTCGCCGGCCTCCAGGATCGCCTTGACCGCCGTCAGGTAACGGGCCGCGTCGGCGCCGTCGACCAGGCGGTGGTCGTAGGAGAGGGTCAGGTAGGTCATGTCGCGGACGCCGATGACCGTGCCCTCCTCGGTCTCGATGACGGCCGGACGCTTGACCGTGGCACCGATGCCGAGGATCGCGACCTGGCCCGGCGGCACGATGATCGTGTCGAACAGCGCGCCGCGCGAACCGGTGTTGGAGATGGTGAAGGTCGCCCCCGACAGCTCGTCCGGGGTGATCTTGCCGGCGCGGACCTTGCCGGCCAGCTCCGCCGTGGCCTTGGCGATGCCCGCGATGTTCAGGTCGCCGGCGCGCTTGATGACCGGGGTCATCAGGCCCTTCTCGGAGTCCACCGCGATACCGATGTTCTCGGTGTCGAAGTAGGTGATGGTCCCCTCGGCCTCGTTGATCTTGGCGTTGATGACCGGGTGGGCCTTCAGCGCCTGCGCGGCGGCCTTGACGAAGAACGGCATCGGGGAGAGCTTGACGCCCTCGCGGGCCGCGAAGGAGTCCTTCGCCCGGGCGCGCAGCTTCATCAGACGGGTGACGTCGACCTCGACGACGGACGACAGCTGCGCCTGCTCGTGCAGCGCCTTGACCATGTTGTCGCCGATGACCTTGCGGATGCGGGGCATCTTGACGGTCTGGCCGCGCAGCGGGGAGGCCTCCAGCGCCGGGGCCTTCTTCGCGGCGGCGGCCGGGGCGGCCGCGGCGGGGGCCGGGGCGGCGGTGGCGGCCTTCGCGGCCTCGGCGGCGGCGAGGACGTCCTGCTTGCGGATCCGGCCGCCGACGCCGGTGCCCTTGACGGTGGCCAGGTCGACGCCGTTCTCGGCGGCGAGCTTGCGCACCAGCGGGGTCACGTACGCGCCCTCGTCGGTCGCCTGGGTGGCGGTCGGCGAGGTCGGCGCGGTGGCCGGGGTGACCGGAGCCGGGGCCGGGGCGGGCGCCGGAGCGGCGGCGGGCGCGGCCTGGGCGGCGGGCGCCGGAGCCGGGGCGGGCGCCGGGGCAGCGGCCGGAGCCGGAGCCGGAGCCGGGGCGGGCGCCGGAGCGGGGGCGGGCGCCGGGGCCGGAGCGGCCTCGGCAGCGGGGGCCGGGGCGGCCGGGGCGGCCTCGGCGGCGGGGGCCGGGGCGGCACCCGGGGCACCGATGACGGCGAGCTTGGCGCCGACCTCGGCCGTCTCGTCCTCGCCGACCACGATCTCCAGCAGCACACCCGAGGCGGGCGCGGGGATCTCGGTGTCGACCTTGTCCGTGGAGACCTCGAGCAGCGGCTCGTCGGCCTCGACGGTCTCGCCGACCGACTTCAGCCAGCGGGTCACGGTGCCCTCGGTGACGGACTCGCCCAGCGCGGGCAGTACCACGTCGGTGCCCTCGGCGCCGCCTGCCGGGGCGGCCGGTGCGGCCTCGGCGGCGGGGGCGGGGGTCTCGGCCGGGGCCTCGGCGGCCGGGGCGGGGGCAGGCTCGGCGGCGGGGGCCTCGGCGGCCGGAGCGGCCTCGGCGGCGGCGGGCGCACCCGTGCCGTCGTCGATGAGGGCCAGCTCGGCGCCGACCTCGACCGTCTCGTCCTCGGCCACCTTGATGGAGGCCAGGATGCCCGAGGCGGGGGCGGGGATCTCGGTGTCGACCTTGTCCGTCGAGACCTCGAGCAGCGGCTCGTCGGCCTCGACGCGCTCGCCCTCGGCCTTCAGCCAGCGGGTGACAGTGCCCTCGGTGACGCTCTCGCCGAGCGCCGGAAGGGTTACGGAAACCGCCATGGTTTCGGTTGCTCCTAACGAATTGCGGAAGTCTGTGGTCGTCGCGCCCGAAGACGGAAGGCGTCAGTCGTGCATGTGGAGGGGCTTGCCGGCCAGGGCCAGGTGGGCCTCGCCGAGAGCCTCGTTCTGCGTCGGGTGGGCGTGGATGAGCTGGGCCACCTCGGACGGCAGCGCCTCCCAGTTGTAGATCAGCTGCGCCTCGCCGACCTGCTCGCCCATGCGGTCGCCCACCATGTGGACGCCGACCACGGCACCGTCCTTGACCTGGACGAGCTTGATCTCGCCCGCGGTCTTCAGGATCCGGCTCTTGCCGTTGCCGCCGAGCGGGAACTTGATGGAGACGACCTTGTCCGCGCCGTAGACCTCCTTGGCCTTGGCCTCCGTGATGCCGACGGAGGCGACCTCCGGGTGGCAGTACGTCACCCGCGGAACACCGTCGTAGTCGATCGGGACGACCTTCAGGCCGGCCAGGCGCTCCGCCACCAGGATGCCCTCGGCGAAGCCGACGTGCGCGAGCTGGAGGGTCGGGACGAGGTCGCCGACGGCGGAGATGGTCGGGACGTTGGTGCGCATGTACTCGTCGACGAGGACGTAGCCGCGGTCCATCGCGACGCCCTGCTCCTCGTAGCCGAGGCCCTGGGAGACCGGGCCGCGGCCGACGGCGACGAGCAGCAGCTCGGCCTCGAACTCCTTGCCGTCCGCCAGGGTGACCTTCACACCGTCCTGGGTGTACTCGGCCTTCTGGAAGAACGTGCCCAGGTTGAACTTGATGCCGCGCTTGCGGAAGGCGCGCTCGAGAAGCTTGGAGGAGTTCTCGTCCTCGACCGGGACGAGGTGCTTGAGGCCCTCGATGACCGTGACGTCGGCGCCGAAGGACTTCCACGCCGAGGCGAACTCGACGCCGATGACACCGCCGCCGAGGATGATGGCGGACTTCGGCACGCGGTCCAGGACCAGGGCGTGGTCGGAGGAGATGATCCGGTTGCCGTCGATCTCCAGGCCCGGCAGGGACTTCGGCACGGAACCGGTCGCCAGCAGGATGTGGCGGCCCTGGACGCGCTGGCCGTTCACGTCGACGGAGGTGGGGGAGGACAGCCGGCCCTCGCCCTCGATGTACGTCACCTTGCGCGAGGCGATCAGACCCTGCAGACCCTTGTACAGGCCCGAGATGACCTCGTCCTTGTACTTGTGGACGGCCGGGACGTCGATGCCCTCGAAGGAGGCCTTGACGCCGAACTGCTCGCTCTCGCGGGCCTGGTCGGCGATCTCGCCCGCGTGGAGCAGGGCCTTGGTGGGGATGCAACCCTTGTGCAGGCAGGTGCCGCCGACCTTGTCCTTCTCGATCAGGGCGACGTCCAGGCCCAGCTGAGCCCCGCGCAGGGCCGCGGCGTAACCACCGCTACCACCGCCGAGGATCACTAGGTCGAAAACGGTGCTGGCGTCGTTCGCCACGTCACGTCCTCCATGCATGTGCGCCGTACGCCGGTCGGCGATGACCGGCAGGCGGCTGGTGTCCGGCCGCTTGATGCTTCGGCCCTTCGGTGGGGGCCCTGTCCTGCCGGGCTCCATCTTTGCACTTGTCGGACGAGATCGAGACGCCGGGCCGGTGTGTGAGACGTCCCACGTTCGGCGGCGCCGAGGGGGCGCGGGGCCGTATCCGGTGTGCGGCTCCGCCGCGTGGGCGCGACCGGCCTCCACGCGACGGAGCCGCCGGACGGCGGACCGGCCCCGGCTCTCAGGCGGGCATCAGCCCAGGTCACCCTCGGCCGTGAGCTCCGCCAGCCGCACCAGCGTCCGCACCGCGGAGCCCGTGCCGCCCTTCGGGGTGTACCCGAACGGCCCGCCCTCGTTGAACGCGGGCCCGGCGATGTCCAGGTGCGCCCAGGTGATGCCCTCGCCCACGAACTCGCGCAGGAACAGGCCGGCCACCAGCCCGCCGCCCCAGCGCTCGCCCATGTTCGCGATGTCGGCCACCTGCGAGTCCATGCCCTTGCGCAGGTGCTCCGGCAGCGGCATCGGCCAGGCCGGCTCGCCGACCTCCTCGGCCGCCTCGTGCACCGCGGAGCGGAACGCGTCGTCGTTGGCCATGACGCCGAACGTCCGGCTGCCCAGCGCCAGCATCATCGCGCCGGTCAGCGTGGCGACGTCCACGATCGCGTCCGGGTTCTCCTGCGAGGCCGCCCACAGCGCGTCGGCGAGCACCAGCCGGCCCTCGGCGTCGGTGTTGAGCACCTCGACCGTCTTGCCGCTGTACATGCGCAGCACGTCACCCGGGCGGACGGCGGAGCCGGACGGCATGTTCTCGGCCAGCGCCAGCCAGCCGGTGACGTCGACCTCCAGGCCGAGCCGGGCGGCGGCGACGACCGCGGCGAACACGGCGGCGGCGCCGCTCATGTCGCACTTCATCGTCTCGTTGTGCCCGGCCGGCTTCAGCGAGATGCCGCCCGAGTCGTAGGTGATGCCCTTGCCGACGAGGGCCAGGTGCTTGTCCGCCTTCGGGTGCTTGTACGACAGCTTGACCAGGCGCGGGGTGGCCGCCGAACCGCCGCCGACGCCGAGGATGCCGCCGTAGCCGCCCTTGGCCAGGGCCTTGTCGTCGAGCACCTGCACCTTGATGCCGTGCTCCTTGGCCGCGGTCTGCGCGAGGGCGGCGAAGGCGGCGGGGGTGAGGTCGTTCGGCGGCATGTTGACCAGGTCGCGGGCGCGGTTCAGCTCCTCGCAGACCGCGACGGCGCGGGCGAGCGCGCCCTTGTGGGCGGCGTCGCGCGGCTTGCCGCCGAGCAGCGCGGCCTCGGCCAGCGGCGCCTTGCCGTTCTTGGCCCGGGCGTTCTTCGCGTCCTGGGCGCCGCCCTTGTAGGCGTCGAAGGAGTAGGCGCCGAGCAGGACGCCCTCGCCGATGGCGCCGAGCGCGCCGGGGCCGTCGACGGGCAGCGCGAACGCGGCCTTCCTGGCTCCGGTGAGCGCGCGGGCGGCCACACCGGCGGCCTTGCGCAGCGCCTCGGCGTCGTAGCCGGCGTCGTCGCCCGTGGGCTCGGCGCCCAGGCCCACCGCCACCAGGAGCGGGGCCTTGAAGCCGGCCGGTGCGGGCAGCTTCGTCAGCTCGCCCTCGGCACCCGAGGCGCCGAGGGTCTCCAGGACGCCGGCCAGCTTGCCGTCGTACGCCTTGTCCACGGCCTCGGCGCCCGGCGCGACGACGGGCCCCTGGGCGCCCTTGGCGACACCGATCACGATCGCGTCGGCCCGCAGGCCGGGCGCCGCGGCGGTGCTGAGAGTCAGAGCAGTCACGGTGGTGAGTTCTCGCTTCCGATGTGAAGTTGCAGTGGCCGAAATGGGGTGGGTCGACCGGGCCCGAGAGCCGACCCTAGGTCCAGGCCTGGGGACAGGTGGCAACCGGGGCCTTCACCCTGTCGGCGAACACCCGGGACGAGACTACGCGCGTGGGTGCGTTCGCTCATTCCTTCGGGTGTTCACCCGCGTGTGGCGTCGTGTCCACGGAGGGCTTCCCGGAGGGCTCCGCGGAGGGCCCCGCGGCGGCGGCTAGCGGCCGAGCGCGAACACGACGAGCACGGTCGTCGCCGCCGTCTCCGCGAGCGCGCCGAACACGTCCCCGGTCACTCCGCCGAACCGGCGCACGCACCGCCGCAGCAGCGCTTCGGCGACCACGGGAGCGGCGGCCACCGCGAGGGCGGTGCGCACGGCGTCGTACCCGCCGAGGCAGGCGCCCGCCGCCCCGGCCGCCGCCGTCACCCCGGCCGCGACGGCCAGGGCTGCGGCCCCCGGCACCACCCCGGCCACCGCCGCGCCGAGTCCTTCCGGGCGGGCGGGCGGAACCCCGGCGCGGGCGGCCAGGGTGAGCGCGAGCCGGGCCGCGACCGCCGAGACGACGGCGGCGAGCGCGCCGCGCGCCCAGGAGTCGCCGTAGAGCTGGGCCAGTACCGCCACCTGGGCCAGCAGCACCAGGACGAGGGTGAGCACCCCGAACGGTCCGATGTCCGACTGCTTCATGATGCGCAGCGCGTCCTCGGCGGGCTTGCCGCTGCCCAGCCCGTCGGCGGTGTCGGCCAGCCCGTCCAGGTGCAGCCCGCGGGTCAGCGCGGCCGGTACGGCGACCGAGGCGACGGCGGCGAGCGGCGGACCGGCGCCCAGGCGGAGCAGCAGCAGCCCGAGCCCGGCCGCGGCGGCGCCGACGACCAGCCCGGCCGCCGGGGCGCACAGCATCCCGCCGCGCGCCGCCGCCCGGTCCCAGCGGCGCACCCGCACGGGCAGCACGGTGAGCGTCCCGAAGGCGAACCGCGGACCGTCGGACACGGAGGGCGGGGGAGAGGACGGGGACGGGGACGGGGAGGACGAGGACGACGTGGCCACCGGCGCAGGGTACCGGCGGCCCCGGGCCCCGGCGGACCCCGGGGGGACGGCCGGGGTTCACGGGCGGGCCGGCGGGGTGCCCGGGCCGGGTGCGGGCCAGGCACCCGGCCGGCGAGGGGGACGGGGGCGGGCCGGGCGGTCCCGCAGGGCGGCCAGCAGGCACAGCAGTCCGACCACGGTGAGCGCGGCCAGGTGCTCCTTGCCCGCCAGGTTCTCCTTCAGCAGCACCTCGGCCACCATCGCGAGGGTCACCGCGCCCGCCGTCGCGTAGGCGCCGTACCGCCAGCCGGCGTACACCGCGAGCCCCACGACCGCCGCCGAGGGGCCGGTGTCCACCACCTGCGCGTCGGTCCAGGGCAGCCCGAACGGGGCGTGCGCGCCGAGGGTGACGCCGAGGCGCGCGTACAGGGTCCCGGCGAGCGTGGCGGCGTAGGCGACGGTCAGCGTCCGCCACCGGCCCAGGCACAGCTCGGCGACCCCGAACACCAGCAGGATCTGCGCCAGCGCCCCCCACACCGGCAGGTCCGGCGCGGGCACGAACAGCGACAGCGGGGTGCGCAGCAGGGCCGCCCACAGCGGGTCGTCGGCCCGCACGGCACCCAGGTTCCGCACGAGCGGGTATCCCCACGGCTGGTTCTGCGCGTAGTGGAGGAAGGCCGTCAGGCCCACCGCGGCCAGGGTCATCGGCGGTACCGGCAGCCGCCGCCGGCGCAGCGGGCCGCGCACGGCGGCGTACAGCGGGCCCCACTCGGCTCGGGCCCAGCGGGCGAGCGTTCCCTTCACGTGTCCCTCGTCCCCGTACGGTCATCGGTGGGTCCGCGGCTGCCCGCGGTGCGGCCACCCGGGCGGTCGCGGGGCCCCCAGGAACCCTTCCGCGCGGGCCGAGGCGAGGCCGATGCGCGGCAGGTCCGCGCTCTTCTCGAAGAGCAGGAAGCGCGGCTCCCAGACGGGCCGGTACTTGGCGTTGGCGCGGTACAGCGACTCGATCTGCCACCAGCGGGAGAAGAAGCCGAGCAGCGACCGCCACAGCCTCAGCACCGGTCCGGCGCCGAGGCGTGCGCCACGTTCGAAGACCGAGCGGAACATGGCGAAGTTGAGCGAGACCTGAGTGATCCCGATCTCGCGGGCGCGCCGCAGCAGCTCGATGACCATGAACTCCACCAGCCCGTTGCCGCAGTCCCGGTCCCGTCGCATCAGGTCCAGCGACAGCCCGTCGGGGCCCCACGGCACGAAGGACAGCAGGGCCCGCAGCCGCCCCTCGGCGTCCGTGCACTCCAGCATCACGCACCGGCCGTCCCGGGGGTCCCCGAGCCGACCCAGCGCCATGCTGAAGCCGCGCTCGGTCGCGCCGTCCCGCCAGTCGTCGGCGCGCTCGACCAGGTACGCCATCTCGGGCGCCGGGATGTCCTCGTGGCGCCGGACGCGCACCCGGTACCCGGCCCGCCGCACCCGGTTGTACGCCTGCCGGACGGTGCGCATGGCCCGCCCCTCCAGCGTGAACCGGGCGACCTCCACGACCGCCTCGTCCCCGAGTTCCAGCGCGTCCAGGCCGTGCCGGGCGTAGACCGTCCCGGCCTCCTCGCCCGCGCCCATCACCGCCGGGATCCACCCGTGCGCCCGTGCCTCGGCCAGCCACGGCACGATCGCCCCCGGCCAGGCCTCCGGGTCCCCGAGCGGGTCCCCGGACGCGAGGCTCACCCCGCCGACGACGCGGTAGACGACGGCGGCCTTCCCGGTCGGCGACCACACCACGCTCTTCTCCCGGCGCAGCGCGAAGTAGCCGAGCGAGTCCCGTGCACCGTGCCGCTCCAGCAGCTCCCGCAGCCGTTTCTCGTCGTCCTCGGTGAGCGGGTCGACGGCCCGCCGGGAGCGGAAGGCGGCGTACAGGACGGCGAGCAGGAGCGCGGTGCTGAGCACGTTGACGGCCACGTTCACCCAGGTGGGCGGGGCGATGCCGGGGAAGCGGGACTCCTCGGCCGAGACCGACACCAGCCGCAGGGTGCCGTAGTACCAGCGCTCCGGGAACGTCGAACGGGCCGCGCCCGGCGCCTGGCCGGTGACCGTGACCAGCAGCCCGGCCAGCAGGCTCGCGGCCAGGCCGCCGCCGACGGCCACGGCCGCCGCCAGCCGGGGGTTGGACCGGTCGCCCGTGGCGTAGAACTCCCGGCGGCCGATGAGCAGCGCGGCCACGAAGGCGGCCGTCAGCGCCAGGGAGACCCAGTTCTGCGCGTACCGCCGGATCTCCGGGAAGGTCATGGCGAACGCGAGCAGGGCCAGGAAGAGCCCGCTCAGCACCAGGTTCAGGATCCACGCGGCCCGTTTGCGGCGGCGCGTGGTGACGGCCAGGAAGGCGGTGAAGACACCGGAGGCGAAGCCGGCCGTCAGCAGGTACGGCGTGAAGAGGTCGTCCTGGTTGTGCCGGCGCACGTCCTGGCCGAGCGAGACCCACACCGCGCTGAGGAAGTTGACGAACGCGACGGTCCGCAGATACCAGACGGCGAACGCGGCGGCCCGCCGGGACGCCCCGGCGGCCCACCGCACCCTCACTCGCCGCATCACGGCAATTCGGGCATCCTCCATAGCGGAAGATCATATGGGTGCGATCAGAATAAATCGCACTTTTCGCGCCATTCGCGGCATCAGTCCAGGGACTGTTCCTTCTCCGCCGGCTCCTGCCCCACCGGTTCCCGCTCCGCCGGCTCCTCGGGTGCCGGCTCCTTCTCGGGAAGCTCCGCGGCCAGCGCGGCGGCGGCCCGGACCAGGGGCAGCGCCAGCAGGGCGCCCACGCCCTCGCCGACCTTCACGCCCTGCTCCAGCAGCGGCTCCAGGGCCATCCGGTCCAGCGCCTTCGCCTGCCCCGGCTCCCCGCTGACGTGCCCGGCCAGCCACCAGTCCGGCGCCCGGAAGGCGACCCGCTGGGCGACCAGCGCGCACGCGGCGGCCACGACCCCGTCGAGGATCACCGGCAGCCTGCGCACCGCGCACTGCAACAGGAATCCGGTCATCGCCGCGAGGTCCGCGCCGCCCACGGCCGCCAGCAGCCGGAGCTGGTCCCCGAGCACCGGCCGGGCCCGCCGGAGCCCGTCCCGGATCGCCGCGCACTTGCGCATCCACGCCAGGTCGTCGATGGCGAGCCCGCCGCGCCCGGTCACCACGGACGCGTCGGTGCCGCACAGCGCGGCGATCAGCACCGCCGCCGGCGTGGTCCCGCCCACGCTGACGTCGCCGAGCACCACCAGGTCGGTCCCCGAGTCGGCCTCCTCGTCGGCGATGGCGACCCCGGCCCGCAGCGCGGCCTCGGCCTCCTCCGGGGTGAGCGCGTCCTCGATGTCGACCCGGCCGCTGCCGCGCCGCACCCGGTGCCGCACGACGTCCGGCGGGAAGGCGTCCGGCGGGCAGTCCACCGCCATGTCCACGACCCGCACCGGCACCTCCAGCCGGCGGGCGAGCACCGACACCGGGCTCGCGCCCTCCAGCACCGCCCGCACCAGCCGCTCCGCACCGCCCGCGGGCCGCGCGGAGACGCCCAGCCCGGCGATGCCGTGGTCACCGGCGAAGAGCACCACCCGGGGCTGCCCGACCGGCCGTACCGGCACCTCGCCGCGCGCGGCGGCCAGCCACTCGCCCAGCTCGTCCAGGCGGCCCAGTGCCCCGGGCGGCACGATCCGGCGCTCCCGCAGGGCCTCGGCGTCACGGCGTACGCCCCCGTCCGGGCGCTCGATCAGATCGGTGAAGTCGTCCAGATTAAGGCTGCTCATTCGCCGAACAGTACCGCCCGCGCGCGAACGGTCCCGCGCCACATCGCCACCACACCACCACGATGTCTTTGCACCTCGGATCGACATCCCATACGTTCCGCTTTGCCGCGGAATGTCGCACAGGGAGCCGCCCATGCCGACCTCGCCCCTCACCCCGCAGTCCACCACCCCGCACGACCCCTTCCGGGAACCCCGCCGCGAGGACTGCCCCTGGTGCGGCTCCCGGCGGCTGCGCACCCGGCTGCGTGCGCCCGACCCGCTGCGCCACCGGGCCGGCACGTTCGCGCTCGACGCCTGCGGGGACTGCGGCCACACCTTCCAGAACCCCCGGCTGAGCGCGGAGGGACTCGCCTTCTTCCACCGGGACTTCTACGAGAGACAGCTGGAGGAGTTCGCCGGCCGGATCCTGTCCGACCGCGCGGTGCGGCGCCGCCACCGGGCCGCCGCGTGGCGCCTGTCGGGGCTCGGCGAGCCGGAGAGCTGGCTGGACGTCGGCACGGGGCACGCCCGCTTCCCCGAGGCGGCGAAGGAGTTCTTCCCGTACACCAGCTTCGACGGGCTCGACCCCACCGCCCGGGTCGAACAGGCGCTGCTGGAGGGCCGCGTGGAGGAGGCGCACCGGGGCTACCTGACGACCCCCGGGATGGCGGCCCGGCTGCGCGCCCGCTACGACGTGGTCACGATGTTCCGCCATCTGGAGCACGCCCCCGACCCGCGCGCCGAACTCCGCGCCGCGCTGACCGTGCTGCGGCCCGGCGGCCACCTGGTCGTGGAGGTCCCGGACCCCGCGTGCGTCTTCGCGGCGCTGCTGGGCCGGTGGTGGCTCCCCTACGGGCAGCCGCGCCGTCTGCACCTGGTGCCGCGGGCCAACCTGTGCGCGGAACTGGCCGGACTGGGCTGCGCGCTCCTCGTCGTGGACCGCAGGGCCGCGCACGTCCCCTACGACCTCTCGGCGGCCGTCGCGCTCTCCCTGGTCCACGCCCACCCGGCGCTCCACCTGGCCGCCGCGCCGGCGCGGGCGCTGGCCTCGGCCCTGGACCGCGGGGGCGCTCCGCTGTTCCGGCGGACCCGGTTCTCCAACGGGTACCGGGTGGTGGTGCGGAAGGGCACGGGGTAGTTCCGGGTCGTCGCCGGCCGCGGACGCGCGGGCGCGCTGCCGCCCGCGCCCCGCGGCAGAGAGCCGCACAGGGGCGAGGCCCCGCACCCCTTGCGGGGGCGCGCCCCGCTCACCCCCGCAGCACCAGCGCCTGGCCCGCCACCACCAGCACCACCTGCTCGCACTCGTGCGCGAACGCCGTGTTCAGACGGCCCAGTTCGTCGCGGTAGCGGCGGCCGGAGGCGGTCGCGGGGACGATGCCCGAGCCGACCTCGTTGGAGACCGCGACCACGGTGCGCCGGGTGGAGCGCACCGCGTCGGTCAGTTCCCGCACCCGCTCCCGCAGCGACTTCTCGCCCCCGCCCGCCCACTCCGCGTCGTCCCAGGCCCCCACGGAATCCATGGCGTCCGCCAGCCACAGCGACAGACAGTCGACCAGCACCGGCGGCCCGTCCTCGGCGAGCAGCGGCACCAGGTCGGTGGTCTCCGCCGTACGCCACGACCCCGGCCGCCGCTCCCGGTGCGCGGCCACCCGTGCCGCCCACTCGGTGTCCCCGCTGCGCGTGCCGCCCGTCGCCACGTACAGCACGCCCGGGAACGCCTCCAGCCGCCGCTCGGCCTCCACCGACTTGCCCGACCGGGCCCCGCCCAGCACCAGCGTCCGGCGCGGCACGTCCGGCACCTCCTCGTACGCCCCGACCACCAGCGTCGTACCGTCCGGCACCGCCCGCGCCCCGGCCGCCGCGAGCCGGCGCCGCACCTCCGCGCCGCCCGGCACGTCGTGGTCGAGGTGGACGGCGACGACGTCCGTCGTGGGGCCCGCCGAGCCGACCGCCCGGAGCCGGGCGAGCGCGTCCGGCCGGTTCACGACGTCCGCGAGGACCATGTCGTAGGACTGCGCGCCGGTCTGCTCCAGGCCGGCCGGCGCCCCGCCCGGCGGCAGATACAGCAGCCGCTGCCCGTCCGGCCCGGTCACCGCGTACCCGGTGCCGCCCGCGTCCATCGCCACCGCCCGCACCCGATGGCCCGTCAGCAGCGCCAACTCCCGTCCGTCCGGCACCCGGCCGGGCTGCGGCAGCCCGGCCGGCACCTCCACCGCCGGGCCGTCGTGCGGGTGCGACAGCAGCACCTGCCGTACCCCGCCCAGCGAATGCCCGGCCCGCGCGGCCGCGAACGCCGCGCCCGGTGTGAGGTCGAGCAGCAGCGAGCCGTCCACGAGCACCGCGGTCGCGGCCCGCGCGTCCGGTCCGAGCGCGGTCGCGCAGACGGCGCAGGAGCAGTCGGGGCGAGGCAGTCCCGCGGGGGCGCCGGTACCGAGCAGAGTGATGTCCACGGACCGATTTTCGCCTGTCCCGGTGGGTCTTGCGCTTCCGGCTAGGCTGCCAGCAGGTGTTGGATCAAAGGAGGCCTGTATGACGGCATGGACGTGGCGGTTCGAGAAGGCCGACGGGACGGAGGTCCAGCCCGCCGTCCGGCCCGAGGAGTTCACCACGCAGGGCGATGCCGAGTCCTGGATCGGCGAGAACTGGAAGGCGTTGCAGGAGGGCGGGGCCGACCAGGTGCGGCTGTTCGAGGAGGGCGCCGAGATCTACGGGCCGATGAGCCTGCACGCCGACGCCTGACCGGACCGGCGCCCGCGGTGGGGAGAGGGACTCCTCTCCTCACTGCTCGCCCAGCGTCACCTGGACCGTGTGCTCGTCGCCGTCGCGGAGGAACGTCACCGACGTCCGCCGGCCCGGCTGCGCCGCGGCCAGGGCCTCGGCGAGCGAGGTGAGGTCGGTGATCCGCCGGCCGCCCAGCCCGGTGATGATGTCACCCGGCCTGAGGCCCGCCTTGTCGGCCGCCCCGCCCGCGGGGGCGACGACCACCGCCACCCCGACCGGCCGGTAGCGGTCGTCCAGGACGGTCCGCGCGGTGATGTCGAGGGCCGCCCGCCCGGAGTCGACGACCTTGCCCTCCTTGACGATCTGGTCGGCGACCGTCTTCACCATCGACGCCGGGATGGCGAACCCGATGCCCGGCGCCGCGCCGCCGCCGAGGCTCTGGTCGACCGCCGCCAGCGTCGGGATGCCGATCACCCGCCCCTCCAGGTCGACCAGCGCGCCGCCGCTGTTGCCCGGGTTGATCGCGGCCGAGGTCTGCACCATGTTCGCGATGGTCGCGCCCGTGCCGCCGCCCGAGTCGCCCTCGCTGACGGTCCGCCCGGTCGCCGAGACGATGCCCTGGGTCACGCTGGACGACAGCCCCAGCGGCGACCCCATGGCCAGCACGATCTGGCCCACCGCCACCTTCCCGGAGTCCCCGAGCACCGCCGGTCTCAGCCCGTCCGGCATCCGGTCCAGCCGGATCACGGCGAGGTCCTGCTCGGGGTAGGAGTAGACCAGGCGCGCGGTGAGCGGCTCCTCGTTGTTGGCCGTGGTCACCTGGAACGTCTTCTCCGAGCCGACCACGTGCGCGTTGGTGACGATGTGCCCGTTGCCGTCGTACACCACCCCGGAGCCCAGGTCCCGGCTCGCCTGGATCTGCACGACCGACGGCAGCACCTCCTTGATGACCCGCAGGTACTGGCTCTGCAGATCGCCCGCCGCCATGGACACGGCCGCCCCGGTGGCCGCCGGGACGTCCCGTCCGGCCGGGACGGCGGGGGTGGTGCAGCCGGCGGCGAGGGCCGCGCAGCACAGCAGGGCGGCGCGGGCGGCCGTACGGACCCGCGCGCGGATACGGGAAGCGTCCATGCCCCGAGTCTCACCGCACGGTGACCGGCCGTCCCGTGCGGTTGCCCCGAACGGGGTCAGCCCCGTACCCCGCACAGATGCAGCAGCGCCGCCACCCCGCGGTAGGGGTCGGTGCGCCCGGCCCGCTCCTCGACCTCGAGCAGCGTCGGCAGGTCCTGGGGGAGCGCCGCGTTCTGCGCCGCCGTGTCCGTGAAGACCCGCACGCCGTACCAGGCCTGCAGCGGGGCGGCGATCCCGGCGAGCGTGGCGGTCAGGGCGGACAGCCGGTCGGCGCGCACGTCCAGGCCCAGGCGGTTGCGGTAGGTGGTGGTGTCGAAGGCGGCCAGGGCGTCCGCCCAGTCGCCGCCGAGGCCCGGCCGCATGGCGAGGGCGTCGCCGTTGCGGACCAGGAGGGAGAGGAGACCGCCCGGGGCCAGCATCCGGGCCAGGCCCGCCACCAGCGGGTCGGGGTCCTCCACGTACATCAGTACGGCGTGGCAGAGCACCACGTCGAAGCCGCCCGGCAGGAAGTGCACCCCGGTGTCCCGGCCGTCGCCCTGCACCAGCCGCACCCGCTGCCGGATGCCCTCCGGCTCCCGGGCCAGGGCCGCGCGGGCGGCGGCGATCATCCTCGGGTCCCGTTCGACCCCGGTCACCTCGTGGCCGAGCCGGGCCAGCCGCAGCGCCTGCGCGCCCTGACCCATCCCCACGTCGAGCACCCGCAGCCGCCGCCCGACCGGGAACCGCCCGGCTATCTGTTCGTCCAGCTGCCGGGTCACCAGCTCCTGGGACACGAGGTCGCGCAGCCCGCCCAGCTCGTGCGGCCGGGCCGGGGAGGCGCCCCCGGTGAACGCGTCGGCGTTCAGGGCCGCTCTCCGCGCTTGACCCGGGGCTTCGGCAGACGGAGCCGGCGCATCTGGAGGGACCGCATCAGCGCGTAGGCGACCGCGCCACGGGTGTTCTCGTCCGGGAAGCGCTCGGCGAGCCGCTTCTTCAGACGGAAGCCGCTGAAGGCCGCGTCCAGCACGATCAGCACGATCACGATCAGCCACAGCAGCAGCGCGATGCTCTGGATCGCGCCGACCCGGACCACGCTCAGCACCAGGATGACCACGGCGAGCGGCAGGAAGAACTCCGCCACGTTGAACCGCGAGTCGACCCAGTCCCGGGCGAACCGGCGGACCGGGCCCTTGTCCCGGGCGGGCAGATAGCGCTCGTCCCCGTTGGCGAGCGCCTGGCGCTGCCGTTCCAGGGCCTGCCGCCGCTCCTCGCGCTGGCGCTTGGCGGCCTCCTTGCGGTTCGTCGGCGTATGGGCGACGCTGCGGCGCTGGGTACGGGCCTCACTGCGCTTGGGCGTGGGCCTGCCCTTGGGGGCCTGCGGGTCACGGGGCTGCTTGGAGTCGGTCAGCGCCGCCTTGGCGGCGGGGGCCTTCTCTTCCTTGGCACGGCTACGGAACACAAATCCCAAGGGTAAGGGCTGCACCGGCATGGACCCCAGCCCGGTGGGGAACGATCCGGCAACGCCGGACGTCCGAAGGGGACGGAGGGGGACGTGGGGGGTGGGATCACCTACTCCTTGCGCCGGAGCGGAGCGGTCCGCAGTCGTCCTCGGGGATGAGCGCATCACCGGGCGAACAGTGCGGTAATGGAGACAGGGCCCGTACTGTGGGTCTTGTCGCAGGATCGGTGAGCCGGAGTCCGTCAGAAGGGGGCGCGCGAAGCCCATGAGCGGTGTCATGAAGCGTATGGGGATGCTTTTCCGCGCGAAGGCGAACAAGGCCCTGGACCGGGCCGAGGACCCGCGCGAGACCCTCGATTACTCCTACCAGAAGCAGCTGGAGCTGCTGCAGAAGGTGCGGCGCGGCGTCGCCGACGTGGCGACCAGCCGCAAGCGCCTGGAGCTCCAGCTGAACCAGCTCCAGCAGCAGTCCGCCAAGCTGGAGGACCAGGGCCGCAAGGCGCTCGCGCTCGGCCGGGAGGACCTGGCCCGCGAGGCGCTGTCCCGCAAGGCCGCGCTCCAGCAGCAGGTCGGCGATCTGGAGTCGCAGCACGCCACCCTCCAGGGCGAGGAGGAGAAGCTCACCCTCGCGGCCCAGCGCCTTCAGGCCAAGGTGGACGCCTTCCGCACCCGGAAGGAGACCATCAAGGCCACCTACACCGCCGCCCAGGCCCAGACCCGCATCGGCGAGGCGTTCTCCGGCATCTCCGAGGAGATGGGCGACGTCGGCCTCGCCATCCAGCGCGCCGAGGACAAGACCGCCCAGATGCAGGCCCGGGCCGGCGCCATCGACGAGCTGCTCGCCTCCGGCGCCCTGGACGACCCCTCCGGCATGCACAAGGACGACATCCAGGCCGAGCTGGACCGGCTCTCCGGTGGTACGGATGTAGAGCTGGAACTGCAGCGCATGAAGGCCGAGCTGGCCGGGGGCTCCCCGCAGCAGGCCATCGAGGGCGGCACCGCTCAGGGGCAGTCCCAGCAGCAGCCGCAGGACACCCCGCGCTTCGACAAGCAGTAGCCGGGCGCCGGGGCCCGAGCCGAGGAGACCGACGTGATCGTACGGATCATGGGGGAGGGCCAGGTGAGGGTGGACGACGCCCACCTCGCCGAGCTGAACGGGCTGGACGACGAACTGCTCGCCGAGATGGAGGGCGGCGACGAGGAGGGCTTCCGCCGCACACTCGTCGCGCTGCTGGACGCCGTCCGCCGCTTCGGCACCCCGCTGCCGGACGCCGCGCTGGAGCCGTCGGACCTGATCCTGCCGTCGGACGACGCCACCCTGGAGGAGGTCCGCGCCCTGCTGGGCGACGACGGCCTCATCCCGGGCTGACCCCGGTCAGCTCACGGCGCGCCTCGTGGTGCGCGACTTCTGCCCTCCGGGTGGGCGAGGTCCTTCGCCCGGGTGCCGTCCCCGTGCGGATCGGCGGACCCGCCGCCCGTGACCGGCCGCACCCGCGCCCCGGCGGTGGCCGAGTCGGCACGGACCCCACGGACTCCCGGCCGCCCGCGTCCGCCGTCGGCGGGTCCAGCACCCTCACCGGATGGTGCCCGGGCGTCCCGTCCCGGGAGTACAGGGCGTAGGGGGCGCCGTCGTCCTCGGCGGCCCACGACCCGGCGAGGACCAGGCACCGGCACCCCTCGCCGCGGCGCGGATCCCGGACCGGCGGCCCGCAGAGGTCCACACCGGGACCGTGCCGCCCCGGCCGGCGGCCGGACCGGTGTGCGGCCCGTCCCGGAGCCGGCCCGGGCCACACGGCTCCCCCCGTTCTCACGCGTCCCGGCGGTCGTGTGCGGCCCCGGACCGCCGAAGGCGCGGGACACCGGAACGGCCGTCAGCCGGTGATCACCCGAACGGGGGACCCAGGGGTTTCCGGCCCGGGGCCGCGGCGCCGGAAGCGCGCCGTACTGTTCCTGCGTGAGCACTCTCGAACGCGCCCGGTACGGCCTGAAGGCCCACCCCCTCGCCCTGGACGCCGCCCTGGCCGCGGGCGTCCTGGGGTGCATGGTCGCCGGCTCCTTCGCGGTGCCGCGGGACGGGCACGTGACCTGGGGCGTGCACACCCCGGACACCCTGAGCCTGGTCCTCATGCTGATCGGCGCCGTGGCGCTGGTCCCGCGCCGCCGCCGGCCGCGCGCCGTCCTCGCCGTCACCGGTACGGTCTCCCTGGTCGAGCTGGTCACCGGCGACCCGCGCGCCCCGGTCGCGATGTCCGCCGTCGTCGCCCTGTACACGGTCGCCGCGACCACCGACCGCCCCACCACCTGGCGCCTCGGGCTGCTCACCATGACCGTGCTGACGGGCGCCGCCATGCTCGCCGGCCCCCTGCCCTGGTACGCGCAGGAGAACCTGGGCGTGCTCGCCTGGACCGGCATCGGCGCCACCGCCGGGGACGCCGTGCGCAGCCGCCGCGCCGTCGTGCAGGCCATCCGGGACCGCGCCGAGCGCGCCGAGCGCACCCGGGAGGAGGAGGCCCGGCGCCGGGTCGCCGAGGAACGGCTGCGCATCGCCCGCGACCTGCACGACGTCGTCGCCCATCACATCGCCCTGGTGAACGTGCAGGCCGGGGTCGCCGCCCACGTCATGGACAAGCGGCCCGACCAGGCCAAGGAGGCGCTGGCGCACGTCCGCGAGGCCGGCCGCAGCGCGCTGAACGAGCTGCGCGCCACCGTCGGACTGCTGCGCCAGTCCGACGACCCCGAGGCCCCCACCGAACCCGCCCCCGGCCTCGGCCGGCTGGCGGAGCTGGCGGCCACCTTCCGCAGCGCCGGCCTGCCGGTGGAGGTGGCCTGCGCCGACCGGCCCGGCGAGCTGCCCGCCGCCGTCGACCTGGCCGCCTACCGGATCGTGCAGGAGGCACTGACCAACGTGCGCAAGCACGCGGGCCCCGCGGCCCGGGCCGAGGTCAGCGTCGTACGCGTCGGACCCCACCTGGAGGTCACCGTGCTGGACGACGGCGCGGGCGTCCCCGGCACGCCCGGCGACGGCGGGGGGCACGGGCTGCTCGGCATGCGCGAGCGGGTCACCGCCCTCGGCGGCACCCTGAGCACCGGACCCCGCTACGGCGGCGGTTTCCGCGTCCATGCGATCCTTCCGGTCCGGCCGACGACCGCCCAGGGGGAGCCCGTATGACCATCCGTGTCCTGCTCGCCGACGACCAGGCACTGCTGCGCAGCGCGTTCCGGGTGCTGGTCGACTCCGAGCCCGGCATGGAGGTGGTGGGGGAGGCCTCCGACGGCGCGGAGGCGGTCCGGCTGGCCCGCGAGCACGTCCCCGACGTCGTCCTGATGGACATCCGGATGCCCGGCACCGACGGCCTCGCCGCCACCCGGCAGATCGGCGCCGACCCGTCCCTGGCCCAGGTCCGCGTGGTCATCCTGACCACCTTCGAGGTGGACGACTACGTGGTCCAGGCGCTGCGCGCCGGCGCGTCCGGCTTCCTCGGCAAGGGCAGCGAACCGGAGGAGCTGCTGACCGCCATCCGGGTCGCGGCCGGCGGGGAGGCCCTGCTCTCCCCGGCCGCCACCAAGGGCCTGATCGCCCGCTTCCTCGCCCAGGGCGACACGGGCCCCGGCCCCGACCCGGCCCGCGCCGGGCGGCTCGCCGCCCTCACCGGACGGGAGCGGGAAGTCCTCGTCCAGGTCGCCGGCGGCCACTCCAACGACGAGATCGCCGAGCGCCTGGCGGTCAGCCCGCTGACGGTGAAGACGCACGTCAACCGGGCCATGGCCAAGCTGGGCGCGCGGGACCGGGCGCAGCTCGTCGTCACCGCGTACGAGTCGGGGCTGGTACGCCCGAGGATGGACTGATCTCCACCCGGGTGTACTGCGCGCGGAGTAGGGGCCCGGCGGGGAACGGGACCTGGGACCTACGGAACGGCGGTCCGGGATGGCCCAGGGTGGTGGAGACTCCTGCCGCTCCCGGATGAGAGAACCTGATCCATGTCCTGGCTGTCCCGCTTCAGCCTCGCGCAACGGGCCCTCGTCGGGCTCGTGTCGCTCGTCGCGCTCGCCTTCGGGCTGATCGCGATACCCCAGATCAAACAGCAGCTGCTGCCCACCATAGAACTGCCCATGGTGTCAGTGATCGCGCCGTACCAGGGCGCCTCGCCCGACGTGGTCGAGAAACAGGTCGTCGAGCCCATCGAGGACAACCTCCAGGGCGTCGACGGCGTCACCGGCGTCACCTCCACCGCGAGCGAGGGCAACGCCGTGATCATGGCGTCCTTCGACTACGGCAACGACACCGAGCGGATCGTCGGCGACGTCCAGCAGGCCGTGAACCGGGCCCGCAACCAGCTCCCGGACGGCGTCGACCCCCAGGTCGTCTCCGGGTCCACCGACGACATGCCGACCGTGGTCCTCGCCGTCACCTCCGACCGGGACCAGCAGGCGCTCGCCGACCAGCTCGACACCACGGTCGTACCGGCCCTGAAGGACATCGACGGCGTCGGCCGCGTGCAGATCACGGGCGTCCGCGACCGCCAGGTCACCGTCACCCCCGACGACGCGAAGCTCGCCCGCGCCGGTCTCACCGCCGCCGACCTCGGCCGGGCCCTGACGGCGGGCGGCGCGACCGTCCCGGCCGGCTCCTTCGACGAGGACGGCGCCAACCGCACCGTCCAGGTCGGCGGCGGCTTCACCTCGCTGGGGCAGATCAAGGACCTGATGGTCACCGGCGAGGGCGCGAGGCCCGTGCGGCTCGGGAACCTGGCCACCGTCAGGGAGCGGCCGGCCCCGGCCGACTCCCTCACCCGCACCGACGGCCGGCCGAGCCTCGCCGTCAGCGTCACGATGGACCACGACGGCAGCGCGGTCTCCATCTCGGAGGCGGTCGAGGACAAGCTGCCCGGCCTGCGCGCGGACCTCGGCTCCGGCGCGCGGCTCACGGTCGTCAGCGATCAGGGCCCGGCCGTGTCCAAGTCCATCAAGGGCCTGACCACGGAGGGCGCGCTCGGTCTGCTCTTCGCGGTCCTGGTGATCCTCCTCTTCCTGGCGTCGGTCCGCTCGACCCTGGTCACCGCGGTCTCCATCCCGCTGTCCGTGGTCCTCGCCCTGCTCGTGCTGTGGACGCGCGGCCTGTCGCTGAACATGCTCACCCTCGGCGCGCTGACCATCGCCGTCGGCCGGGTCGTCGACGACTCGATCGTGGTCCTGGAGAACATCAAGCGGCACCTCGGCTACGGCGAGGAGCGCAAGGAGGCCATCCTCGCCGCGGTGCGCGAGGTGGCCGGCGCGGTCACCTCCTCCACCCTCACCACGGTCGCCGTGTTCCTGCCGATCGGCCTGGTCGGCGGCATGGTGGGCGCCCTGTTCGGCTCCTTCAGCCTCACCGTGACGGCGGCCCTGCTGGCCTCCCTGCTGGTGTCGCTGACGGTCGTGCCGGTGCTGTCGTACTGGTTCCTGCGCGCCCCCAAGGGCACCCCCGAGGACGCGGCCGAGGCCCGCCGCGAGGCCGAGGAGAAGGAGGCGAACAGCCGCCTCCAGCGTGCCTACGTCCCCGTGCTGCGGTTCGCCACCCGGCGCCGGCTGACCAGCGTGCTCATCGCGATCGTCGTCCTGGTCGTCACCTTCGGCATGTCCGGCCTGCTGAAGACGAACTTCTTCGACCAGGGCGAGCAGGAGGTCCTCACGATCAAGCAGAAGCTGGAGCCCGGCACCAGCCTCGCGGCCACCGACGCCGAGGCCCGGCGGGTGGAGAAGCTGCTCGCCTCCACCGAGGGGGTGAAGGACTACCAGGTCACCGTCGGCTCCTCCGGCTTCATGGCGGCCTTCGGCGGCGGCACCGACACCAACCAGGCGTCGTACCAGGTGATGCTGGAGGACTCCGCGTCCTACGACGAGGTGCGCCGGCACCTGGAGGACGGGCTGAAGAAGCTCGACGGCGCCGGTACGACCACCGTGTCGGCCGGTGACGGCTTCGGCAGCCAGGACCTGAGCGTGGTGGTCAAGGCGTCCGACCCGGAGGCGCTGCGGACGGCGGCGGAGCGGGTCCGCGCCACGGTCGCCGGCCTCGACGACGTCACCGACGTCACCAGCGACCTGGCGCAGAGCGTGCCGCGGATCTCGGTGAGGGCCAACGCCAAGGCGGCGGCGGCCGGGTTCGACGACCAGAAGCTCGGCGCGGCGGTGGCGCAGGCGGTGCGCGGGACGACGGTCGGCAAGGCGGTCCTGGACGACACCGAGCGGGACGTCGTCGTACGGTCGGCCAAGCCCGCCACCACGCTGGCCGAGCTGCGGAACCTGCGTCTCGGCCCGGTGCGGCTCGGCGACATCGCCACGGTGGAGCCGGTGGACGGCCCGGTGTCCATGACCCGCATCGACGGGCAGCGCGCGGCCACCGTCACCGCCCGGCCGACGGGGGACAACACGGGCGCGATCAGCGGCAAGCTCCAGTCGAAGATCAAGGCGCTGAAGCTCCCGGCGGGCGCCACGGCCGAGATCGGCGGCGTCTCCTCCGACCAGGACGACGCGTTCAAGAACCTGGGCCTGGCCATGCTCGCGGCCATCGCGATCGTGTTCATGCTGCTGGTCGCGACGTTCCGCTCGCTCGCCCAGCCGCTGATCCTGCTGGTCTCCATCCCCTTCGCGGCGACGGGCGCGATCGGCCTGCTGGTGGCCACCGGCACCCCGATGGGCGTGCCCGCGATGATCGGCATGCTGATGCTGATCGGCATCGTGGTGACCAACGCGATCGTGCTGATCGACCTGATCAACCAGTACCGGGCCCAGGGCCACGGAGTGGTGGAAGCCGTGGTCGAGGGCGGCCGGCACCGGCTCCGCCCGATCCTGATGACGGCGCTGGCGACCATCTTCGCCCTGCTCCCGATGGCTCTGGGCATCACCGGCGAGGGCGGTTTCATCGCCCAGCCGCTCGCCGTGGTCGTCATCGGCGGCCTGATCACCTCCACCCTGCTGACGCTGCTGCTGGTACCGACGCTCTACGCGATGCTGGAGCTGCGCAAGGAGCGCCGGGCGGCGAAGCGGGCGGCGAAGCGGGAACCGAGCACCGAACAGGCGCCGGAGCCGGCCGGAGTGTGACGGCAGCGCGAAGGGCCGGGTCCCGCACGGGAACCCGGCCCTTCGCGCTGCCGCGCGGCCCGGTTACGGCAGCGCCAGCATCCGCTCCAGCGCCAGCTTGGCGAACGCCTCCGTCTCCTTGTCGACCTCGATCCGGTTGACCAGGTTGCCCTCGGCCAGGGACTCCAGCGCCCAGACCAGGTGGGGCAGGTCGATGCGGTTCATGGTCGAGCAGAAGCAGACCGTGCGGTCGAGGAAGACGATCTCCTTGCCCTCGGACGCGAAACGGTTCGCCAGCCGGCGCACGAGGTTCAGCTCGGTGCCGATGGCCCACTTGGAACCGGCCGGGGCGGCCTCCAGGGCCTTGATGATGTACTCGGTCGAGCCGACGTAGTCCGCCGCCGCCACGACCTCGTGCCGGCACTCCGGGTGCACCAGGACGTTCACGCCGGGGATGCGGGCGCGCACGTCGTTCACCGACTCCAGGCTGAAGCGGCCGTGCACGGAGCAGTGGCCGCGCCACAGGATCATCTTCGCGGCCCGCAGCTCGTCCGCGGTGAGACCGCCG
Source organism: Streptomyces sp. NPDC029296 (assembly GCF_055569255.1). NCBI lineage: Bacteria > Bacillati > Actinomycetota > Actinomycetes > Kitasatosporales > Streptomycetaceae > Streptomyces > Streptomyces sp. NPDC029296. The sequence goes on along the minus strand of NZ_JBVHXT010000034.1, from coordinate 56,411 downwards.
TTGGGCTTGTGCGGGTTGTAGACCACGCAGTCGTCCAGCGACATCCCCATGTCCCGGACGGCGGTGTTGCGGCCCAGGTGCTGGTCCGGCAGGAAGAGGACCTTCTCGCCCTGCTCGAACGCCCAGTCCAGCGCCCGCTTGGCGTTGGACGAGGTGCAGATCGTGCCGCCGTGCTTGCCGGTGAACGCCTTGATGTCGGCGGAGGAGTTCATGTACGAGACGGGGACGACCTGCTCGGCGATCCCGGCCTCGGTCAGCACGTCCCAGCACTCGGCGACCTGCTCGGCCGTCGCCATGTCGGCCATGGAGCAGCCGGCGGCCAGGTCGGGCAGGACCACCTTCTGGTCGTCGGAGGTCAGGATGTCCGCCGACTCGGCCATGAAGTGCACACCGCAGAAGACGATGTACTCGGCCTCCGGGCGCGCGGCGGCGTCCCGGGCCAGCTTGAAGGAGTCGCCCGTGACATCGGCGAACTGGATGACCTCGTCACGCTGGTAGTGGTGGCCGAGCACGAAGACCTTGTCGCCGAGCTTCTCCTTGGCCGCGCGGGCGCGCTCGACCAGGTCGGGGTCGGACGGCGACGGCAGGTCACCGGGACACTCGACGCCCCGCTCGCTCTTCGGGTCGGCCTCACGGCCGAGCAGCAGCAGGGCGAGCGGACTCGGCTGCACGTCGAGCTCCGGGGTCTGGGCGGTGGTCACGACACGCACCCTTTCTACTTTTCGTCTAACTGACGCTATCTATCATAACCGGTTCACGTCACTTTGACGATGGCCATAACGTCGATGTGACGTGAATCCCGCCGGACCCCCTCTCCGCGCCGCTGTCCCCCCGACGGGCCATGTGCGAGCATGAGGAAGCAACACGAAAACGCGACCACGCGAATGCCCGGCCCGGAATGAATCCGCGGAAACGCCGGTTGCACTCGTCGGCAAGCAGTCTCCGTACAACCCGGGAGAGATGTAGATGTCCGTATCGGACGAGACCACCACCGTCACCGACGGCATCATCCTGACCGACGCCGCCGCGGCCAAGGTCAAGGCCCTGCTCGACCAGGAAGGCCGCGACGACCTCGCGCTGCGCGTCGCCGTCCAGCCCGGCGGCTGCTCCGGCCTGCGCTACCAGCTCTTCTTCGACGAGCGCTCGCTCGACGGCGACGTCGTGAAGGACTTCGGCGGGGTCAAGGTCGTCACGGACCGGATGAGCGCCCCGTACCTGGGCGGTGCCACCGTCGACTTCGTGGACACGATCGAGAAGCAGGGCTTCACGATCGACAACCCGAACGCGACCGGCTCCTGCGCCTGCGGCGACTCCTTCAGCTGAGCCGGCACCGGACGGTGAAGGCGGCGGTCCCCGTGCCGGGGGCCGCCGCCTTCGTCCGTTCCGCGCGGGTCGCCGTCCGCCGGCTCAGCGCGGCCGCGGGGACGCGTCCGGCCGCAGCGCGCCCGGCTCCGCCTCCGGGACCGCCCGGCCGTCCGCACCGGTCACCGTCCGCCCGTCCAGCGGCGCGCGGAGCGTCACGGTCTTCACGTACTCCTTGGCGACCAGCACGCACACCCTGTCCGGCCAGGGCGTCTCGGTGACGGTCACCGTCACCCGACCGCCGCTCTCCCGCGCCGAAACCCGGTAGTCGGCGCACACCCCGCCCGAGAAGCCCACGGTCATCGTCCGCCCGTCGGCCGTGTACGCCCGCACCGGCACGCTCCCGCTCCTCCCGCTCTCCCCGGACGGCGTCGGCACGGGAGACGCGGACCCGGACCCGGACGCCGGCACCAGGTACGCCGGGTCGACCGCCGGATACGTCACCGTGAACGCCTCGCCCCCGGCGGATCCCCGCGCCCGGAACAGCCAGGACGGCACCAGCGTCCGCCGCCCGCCCACGGAGTGCGCGGCCAGCCCGAACACCGCCTTCTCCACCGTCACCGTCTCCCGTACCCGCCGCGCCGGCCCGGAGGGCGCCCCGCACGGCCGCTCCAGCCGGTCCTTCGACGGCACCGGGCTCGCGCACCCGCCGATCCCCGTCCGGTGGCCGCCCCCGGCCTTCCCGTTCAGCAGCTCCAGTGTCCGCGCCGCGCCCAGCACCGGATACGTCGCGCCCCTCACCGGCGCGGCCAGCAGCCCATGGCCGCCGATGATCTCGCCCCCGCGGCCGACGCCCAGGCCGGTCGTCCAGCCGTAGGTGGGCAGCCCGCCCACCACCGGATCGGCGTTCACCACCCGCTGGGCGCCCGTCACCCGGCTCGCGTCGGTCCTCGCGTTCTCCAGCCCGGCCGCCGCCAGCACCGGCGCCGCCGCCTTCTGCGCGTCGGCCACGCTCACCGGGTCGCCGGCCGGAGCGCCCGGGTCCGGGGAGCAGACGGTCACCTTGCGGCAGTTGTCGGTGCCGGGCGCGTACCGGCTGTACGACCAGTCGCCCGGCGCGTCCCGGCGCACGGTCAGCGCCGGCCCGGAACCGTCCCGGCCGCCGACCCGCCAGCCGCGCCCCTCGGCCACCGGGGTCCCGTCCATGCCGAGCGCCTTCGCCAGTCCGGCCACCCGCTCCCGGCCGGCCCCGGCCCCCGGCTCGTACACCGGCGCCGTACCGGGTCCGTCCGGCAGCGCGCCGGCGGCCACGTACCGGGCGCCGTACGGGTCCGGCTCGCCGGGCGCGATACCGCCGGTGCCGGTGCCGGTGCCGGTCCAGCCGTCCAGGGCGAGCGGCGGGGGAGTGCGGGCCCCCGCGGGGGTCCCCGCGGGCGCCGCCGCGTCGTCCCCGCGGCCGTCCGGGCCGCCGCCGGCGGCGAGGCAGGCCCCGCCGCCGGCGAGCAGCACGGCGCCGGCGGCGAGAAAGGCGGCGAGGGCGGCGGGGCGGCGCCTCGCCCGCCGGGTCCCGCGCTCTCGGGGGACGCCGGAGTGTTCGGGGTGCTGGGTGTTCACCGCATCGCTCCTCGCTGTCGTGCCCCGCGTTCCCCGCGCGGGGGACGGCGATGGGACGCGGGAGGGCGGCGCGCGGTTCCCGGGGGCCCGCCCCCGGTCAGTCGCCGTAGTCCGACATCGCGTCCAGCAGCCGGGCGGACCGCGCCGGCACGGACACCCCGTGGATGCGGGACGGGGACACCGGACGGGAGTCGGCCCGCTCCGGGGCCGCCCAGTGCGGAGCCATCCGGGCGCAGTCGCCCCACAGGGGAGCGAGGCCGCCGCCGGGCTCGGCCGGGACGGAGGAGGTGACCTCTAGGTTCGTCATGACCGCACCGTACGCACGGCACGCGCCGCGAAGAAAGATCTACTATCGGGTAGATTCGCCAGCTTCAGCGACGGCGGCGGAGCGGGTAGCGTGAACTGTCAACCCAGCCTCCCGCAGGAGAACCCCGCCGTGCGCATCGCAGTCACCGGCTCCATCGCCACCGACCACCTCATGACCTTCCCCGGCCGCTTCGCCGACCAGTTCGTCGCGGACCAGCTGCACACGGTTTCGCTCTCCTTCCTGGTCGACAACCTCGACGTCCGCCGCGGGGGCGTCGCCGCCAACATCGCCTTCGGCATGGGCCAGCTCGGCACCCGGCCGATCCTGGCCGGCGCCGCGGGCTTCGACTTCGACGAGTACCGGGCCTGGCTCGACCGCCACGGCGTGGACACCGAGTCGGTCCGCATCTCCGAGACGCTGCACACCGCCCGCTTCGTGTGCACCACCGACGCCGACCACAACCAGATCGGCTCCTTCTACACCGGCGCGATGAGCGAGGCCCGCCTCATCGAGCTGAAGACCGTCGCGGACCGCGTGGGCGGCCTCGACCTGGTCCTCATCGGCGCCGACGACCCCGAGGCGATGCTCCGCCACACGGAGGAGTGCCGCTCCCGGAACATCCCGTTCGCCGCCGACTTCTCCCAGCAGATCGCCCGGATGGAGGGCGAGGAGATCCGGATCCTGCTGGACGGCGCGACCTACCTCTTCTCCAACGAGTACGAGAAGGGGCTCATCGAGTCCAAGACCGGCTGGAGCGAGGCGGAGATCCTGTCCAGGGTCGGCCACCGGGTCACCACGCTCGGCTCGCGGGGCGTGCGCATCGAGCGGACCGGCGAGGACCCGATCGAGGTCGGCTGCCCCGAGGAGGAGCGCAAGGCCGACCCCACGGGCGTCGGCGACGCCTTCCGCGCCGGGTTCCTGTCCGGGCTGGCCTGGGGCGTCTCGCTGGAGCGCGCGGCGCAGATCGGGTGCATGCTCGCCACGCTGGTCATCGAGACCGTGGGCACGCAGGAGTACCAGCTGCGGCGCACCCACTTCATGGAGCGGTTCGTGAAGGCGTACGGGGACGAGGCGGGCGAGGAGGTCCGGGCCCACCTCGGCTGAGCGCCGGCCGGGCGGGGGGTCAGTCCACCCGGCGGACCAGGTACGCCGTACCCCGTTCCGCCGGCTCCTCGCCCACGTACTCCTGTCCCCGCATCTGGCACCACGCCGGGATGTCCAGGCGGGCCGCCTCGTCGTCCGAGAGGACCCGGACGAGGCCGCCCACCGGGACCTCGCCGAACACCTTCGCCAGTTCGATGACCGGGATCGGGCAGCGCTTGCCGAGGGAGTCGACGACCAGCTCCCGCGCCCGGACGGCCGTCACCGGGGCCGGTGCGCCCAGCTTCTCCCGGACGCCCGCCACCACCCCCGGCAGCACCTCGAGGAACCGTTCCACGTCCTCCTCGGCCGCCCCCGCCGGCAGGGACACCCGGACGTTCCCCTCGCTCAGCACCCCCATCGCCTTCAGCACATGGCTCGGCGTCAGCGTGCCGGACGTGCACGAGGAGCCGGAGGAGACCGAGAAGCCGGCCCGGTCCAGCTCGTGCAGCAGGGCCTCGCCGTCGACGTAGAGGCAGGAGAACGTCACGATCCCGGGCAGCCGGTGCCCGGCGTCGCCGACCACCTCCACGTCCGGCACCAGCCGCGGTACCCGGTCCCGGATCCGCCGCGTCAGCTCCCCGAGCCGTGCCGCCTCCCGGTCCGCCTCGGCCCGTACCGCGCGCAGCGAGGCCACGGCCGCCACGATGGCCGGGATGTTCTCGAAACCGGGCGCCCGGCCCGACTCCCGCTCGTCCCCCGGGCCTTGGGCGGCGTACCGCACCCCCTTGCGCACGACGAGCAGCCCGACCCCCGGCGGCCCGCCCCACTTGTGCGCGCTGGCCGTCAGCAGCGACCAGTCGCCCTCCACCGGCCCCCAGCCCAGCGACTGGGCCGCGTCCACCAGCAGCGGCACCCCGGCACCCCGGCACGCCTCGGCCACCTCGGCGACCGGCTGCACGGTGCCCACCTCGTGGTTGGCCGACTGCAGGCACGCCAGCGCGGTGTCCGCCCGGAGCGCCCGCGCGTACCCCGAAGGGTCGACGGCCCCCGCCCGGTTGACGGCCACCCGGGTGACGCTCCCGCCCTCCGCCTCGAACGCTTCCGCCGAATGGAGGACGCAGGAGTGTTCGACGGCGGACACGATCAGGTGGCGCCCCACCCGCCGCCGCCCGGCCAACGCCCCCGCGATCCCCGTGTGTACGGCCCGCGTCCCGGACGGGGTGAAGACCACCTCGTCGGCCCGGCAGCCCACGGCCTCCGCGGCCGCCTCCCGGGCCGCGTCCAGCAGCATCCGCGCCTTGCGCCCCTCCCGGTACAGCCGCGCGGGATCGGCCCACCCTTCATCCAAAGAGGCCAACAGCGCCTGACGGGCCACGGGATGGAGGGGAGTGGCGGAAGCAGCATCAAAGTAGGCCATACGGCAACGCTAAACCGCCGGTCAGCCGGGCGTCCCCAAGGGGTGCGCCGCCGGGCGCGACCAGCCACAACACCCCCGCAGCCGCCAATCAAGCGAACCACCCCACCCAGTAGGCACCCCTCCTCGCGAACCCTCGGAGAGGGTGGGCTAGGGTTTGGTCCGCATAAACATCCAAACCCCTGCCCGACGCAGGGCGGCGACCGACCAGCGAGAAGGCCGCAGCCAACCGCGCGGGCGAGACTCTCGGGAAGGCGCTACGTGAGTCCCAACGGCTCCGACCGCTCGCCGCGGCGCCCGATGCGGCGGAAGCTGCTGCAGGCACTGACCGCGGGCCTGGTCCTGGCGACCGCAACCGGTTGCACATACAAGGACTTCCCCCGCCTTGGCATGCCCACCCCGACCACGGAAGAGGCTCCGCGGATCCTCTCCCTGTGGCAGGGCTCCTGGGCTGCCGCGCTCGCCGTCGGCGTGCTGGTGTGGGGCCTGATCCTGTGGAGTGCTTTCTTCCACCGGCGCAGCCGCACCAAGGTCGAGGTTCCTCCGCAGACCCGGTACAACATGCCGATCGAGGCCCTGTACACCGTGGTCCCGATCATCATCATCTCGGTGCTCTTCTACTTCACGGCCCGGGACGAGTCGAAGCTCCTGGACACCTCCAAGAAGCCCGACGTCACGGTCAACGTGGTCGGCTTCCAGTGGAGCTGGGGCTTCAACTACATCGAGAACGTCCCCGGTTCCACCGGCGATGCCAAGACCGACAAGAACCTGGACGCCATCCCGGACCGGTTCAAGGACCAGTTCCCGGCGAACGCCGGCGGTGTCTACGACGTCGGCACGCCCGGCACGCGGAACCCGCAGACGAACAACCCCGGTCCGACGCTCTGGCTCCCCAAGGGCAAGACGGTCCGTTTCGTCCTGACCTCGCGTGACGTCATCCACTCCTTCTGGGTGGTGCCGTTCCTCATGAAGCAGGACGTCATCCCGGGCCACACCAACGCCTTCCAGGTGACCCCCAACAAGGAGGGCACCTTCCTCGGCAAGTGCGCCGAGCTCTGCGGCGTCGACCACTCCCGGATGCTGTTCAACGTGAAGGTCGTCTCCCCCGAGCGTTACGAGCAGCACCTCAAGGACCTCGCCAAGAAGGGGCAGACCGGTTACATTCCCGCCGGCATCGCGCAGACGAGCCACGAGAAGAACCGGGAGACGAACAACCTGTGAGCATCCTCAACGAACCCCAGGGTGCCGCGGCAGCTGATGGCTCGTACGCCGACGAGCTGCCGGTCAGGCGCAAGCAACCCGGCAATGTCGTGGTGAAGTGGCTGACGACCACCGACCACAAGACGATCGGCACGCTGTATCTGGCGACGTCGTTCGCGTTCTTCCTGATCGGCGGCGTGATGGCGCTCATCATGCGCGCCGAGCTGGCCCGTCCGGGCCTGCAGATCATGTCGAACGAGCAGTTCAACCAGGCGTTCACGATGCACGGCACGATCATGCTGCTGATGTTCGCGACGCCGCTGTTCGCCGGTTTCGCCAACTGGATCATGCCGCTGCAGATCGGCGCGCCCGACGTGGCGTTCCCGCGGCTGAACATGTTCGCCTACTGGCTGTACCTCTTCGGCTCGCTCATCGCGGTGGCCGGCTTCCTCACCCCGCAGGGCGCGGCCGACTTCGGCTGGTTCGCCTACTCCCCGCTGTCGGACGCGGTCCGTTCGCCGGGCGTCGGCGCCGACATGTGGATCATGGGTCTGGCCTTCTCCGGCTTCGGCACGATCCTCGGCTCGGTCAACTTCATCACCACGATCATCTGCATGCGTGCCCCGGGCATGACCATGTTCCGCATGCCGATCTTCGTGTGGAACGTGCTGCTGACCGGTGTGCTGGTCCTGCTGGCCTTCCCGGTGCTGGCCGCCGCGCTGTTCGCCCTGGAGGCGGACCGGAAGTTCGGCGCCCACATCTTCGACGCGGCCAACGGCGGCGCACTGCTGTGGCAACACCTCTTCTGGTTCTTCGGACACCCAGAGGTGTACATCATCGCCTTGCCGTTCTTCGGCATCATCTCCGAAGTCATCCCGGTGTTCTCCCGCAAGCCGATGTTCGGCTACATGGGCCTGATCGCCGCGACGATCGCGATCGCGGGTCTGTCCGTGACCGTGTGGGCCCACCACATGTACGTCACCGGCGGTGTGCTGCTGCCGTTCTTCTCCTTCATGACGTTCCTGATCGCCGTACCGACCGGTGTGAAGTTCTTCAACTGGATCGGCACGATGTGGAAGGGCTCGCTGTCCTTCGAGACACCGATGCTCTGGGCGACCGGCTTCCTGATCACCTTCACGTTCGGTGGTCTGACCGGTGTCATCCTGGCCTCGCCGCCCATGGACTTCCACGTCTCCGACTCGTACTTCGTGGTGGCCCACTTCCACTACGTGGTCTTCGGCACGGTCGTCTTCGCCATGTTCTCCGGCTTCCACTTCTGGTGGCCGAAGTGGACCGGCAAGATGCTGGACGAGCGCCTCGGCAAGATCACCTTCTGGACGCTGTTCATCGGCTTCCACGGCACCTTCCTGGTCCAGCACTGGCTGGGCGCCGAGGGCATGCCGCGCCGGTACGCCGACTACCTGAACGCCGACGGCTTCACCGCGCTGAACACGGTGTCGACCATCAGCTCCTTCCTGCTCGGCCTGTCGATCCTGCCGTTCCTGTACAACGTCTGGAAGACCGCCAAGTACGGCAAGAAGGTCGAGGTCGACGACCCGTGGGGCTACGGCCGCTCGCTCGAGTGGGCGACCTCCTGCCCGCCGCCGCGGCACAACTTCCTCACCCTGCCGCGGATCCGCAGCGAATCCCCGGCGTTCGACCTGCACCACCCCGAGATCGCCGCGCTCGAGCAGCTTGAGCACGCCGGTCACGGCACCGCCGTCGCGGGCAGCAAGGAGGCCGGCAAGTGAAGATCCAGGGTCGGATGTTCATCTGGCTGAGCGTCTTCATCCTGATCATGGCCATCGTGTATGGCGTGTGGTCGAAGGAGCCGGCCGGCACCACGGCACTCTTCCTGGCCTTCGGCCTGGCCGTCATGATCGGCTTCTACCTGGGCTTCACCGCCCGGCGGGTCGACGCGGGCGCCCAGGACGACAAGGAGGCCGACGTCGCGGACGACGCGGGCGAGCTGGGCTTCTTCAGCCCGCACAGCTGGCAGCCGCTCATGCTGGGCTTCGGCGGCGCGATCGCCTTCCTCAGCATCGCGGTCGGCTGGTGGCTGATCTACTTCTCCGCCCCGTTCATCCTGATCGGCCTGTTCGGCTGGGTGTTCGAGTACTACCACGGTGAGAACCGCACCCAGTAGGGCGCGCAGAAGCACCGGGAGCCCGGACCTTCCTGACGGAGGGTCCGGGCTCCACTCGTTTGCCGGTGCATCGTTCGCTCGGATGAGTGACTCACCATGCCAGTAGTCTCTTCATCTCATAGCGTGATCATATGAACCACACTGCGCGGACCCGCACCGTCGTCGGCTGCACCCTGCTGGTGACCGCCCTCGGTGCGGGCGTCACCGCCTGCGGTTCGGACGGCAACCCCCTGTCGGCCAGGCCGTACGACGCAGCGGACCTGATCTCCTTCAACGGCCCCGTCGAAGCGGGCAAGCGGGCCGACCCCGACAAGCCCCTGGAGGTCACCGCCAACAGCGGTGAGGGCCGGATCACGGACGTCACCGCCCGGGACTCCACAGGGCGCTACGTGACGGGCGAACTCGCCGCCGACGGCAGCCGCTGGCACAGCACCTCCCCGCTGGCCGCGGGCGCCCACTACACGGTCACCGTGAGCACCGAGGACGACGACGGCGCGCCCGGCCGCAAGGTCCTCTCCTTCGACACCGGCAAGCCCGCGGGCAAGAGCCTGGGCGTCACCTTCGGGCCGGGCACCGGCACCTACGGCGTCGGACAGCCCCTCACGGCCCAGCTCGACCAGGGGATCAAGGACAGGGCGCAGCGCGCCGTCGTGGAGCGGGCCCTGCGGGTGGAGTCCGTGCCGGCCGTGCCGGGCTCCTGGTACTGGGTGAACGACAAGGAACTCCACTACCGCCCCAAGGACTACTGGCCGGCCCACGCCACCGTCCAGGTGCGCAGCAACCTGGACGGCGTCCGGATCAACGACCGGCTGCGGGGCACGAAGTCCACACCGCTGAAGATCACCACGGGGGACCGGGTCGAGGCCGTCGCGGACGCCGACACGCACCAGCTGACGTACTACCGGAACGGCCAGTTTGTCGAGCAGCTCCCGGTCACCGCCGGCAAGCCCGGCTTCGAGACCCGCAACGGCGTCAAGGTCGTCCTGGAGAAGCAGTACTTCGTACGGATGCGCGGCACCACCGTCGGCATCGCCGAGGGCACCTCGGACTCCTACGACCTGCCGGTGTACTACGCCACCCGGGTCACCTGGTCGGGCGAGTACGTCCACGCGGCCCCCTGGTCCGTCGGCTCCCAGGGCTACGAGAACGTCAGCCACGGCTGCGTCGGGATGAGCACGTCCAACGCCGAGTGGTTCTACGACAACATCCGCGAGGGCGACATCGTCAGGGTGGTCAACTCCCAGGGCCAGACCATGGAGCCCTTCGGCAACGGCTTCGGCGACTGGAACGTCGACTGGAAGAAATGGCGCGCGGGCAGCGCCCTCACGAACAAGACCCCGGACGGCCCGGCCCCGGCCGAGGCGGTACGCCTCCAGCCAAGGGCCGTGTAGACACCCGTGAGGGGCGGGGGGGGGGGGGGGGGGGGGGGGGGGGGGGGGGGGGGGGGGGGGGGGGGGGGGGGGGGGGGGGGGGGGGGGTGTGGGGGTGGGGTCTCGCCCCA
>NZ_JBVHXT010000034.1:38790-45834 GCF_055569255.1 Streptomyces sp. NPDC029296 | reverse complement strand
GGTGGGGGGGCGGGCGGTGGGGGGGGGACGCGGTGGGGAAACGAAAGACCAGCCCCCCCCCCCCCCCCCCCCCCCCGCGCCCTCAGGCGCTCACGGCCGCCTCCTAGGCGCCCACGAGCCTCTTCCGCCGCAGCAGGGAGGCCAGCGAGGAGGCGAACTCCACGGGGTCCACCGGCAGCGTCACAGCCGCGTCCGCACGGCTCCACGTGGCCAGCCACGCGTCCTGCGGCCGTCCCATGAGCAACAGCACCGGCGGGCAGCCGAACACCTCGTCCTTGATCTGCCGGCACACGCCCATGCCGCCCATCGGCACGGCCTCGCCGTCCAGCACGCAGACGTCGACGCCGCCCCTGTCCAGCTCCCGCAGCACCGCGTCCGGGGTCGCGCACTCCACGAACTCCACCAGGGGGACGTCCGGAGCGGGCCGGCGTCCGGCGGCCAGCCGTACTTGTTCGCGAGTGTTGGAGTCGTCGCTATAGACCAGCACCGTGGCGGTCGGCTGCATTGTTCCTCCGGGACGTCGGCGTCGTACGGACGGGACGGGCAGGGCCGTCTGGGCGGATGCTACTCCCCCGAACACCACGTCAGCACCGGTTCGGCGGGCGGCAACACTCCGAACGGCACCCCCCGGAGTGAGCGCGAGATAAGCGACCGACATAATGTCGGTCGTGGCGACAGCAACGACAGTAGAAACAGGGCACGCGCACCCGTCGGTCAACCGGCCGAACCTCACCAGCGTCGGAACCATCATCTGGCTGAGTTCCGAGCTGATGTTCTTCGCGGCCCTCTTCGCGATGTACTTCACCCTCCGGTCGGTGACCGGACCGGACCATTGGAAGGAGATGGCGCACGCGCTGAACGTGCCCTTCTCCGCGACGAACACCACGATCCTGGTGCTCTCCTCCCTCACCTGCCAGCTCGGTGTGTTCGCCGCCGAGCGCGGCGACGTGAAGAAGCTCCGTGGCTGGTTCATCCTCACCTTCATCATGGGTGCGATCTTCATCGGCGGTCAGATCTACGAGTACACCGAGCTGGTGAAGAAGGACGGCATCTCGCTGTCCTCGGACCCGTACGGCTCGGTGTTCTACCTGACCACCGGCTTCCACGGCCTGCACGTGACGGGCGGCCTCATCGCCTTCCTGCTGGTCCTCGGCCGTACCTACATGGCCAAGAGGTTCACTCACGAGCAGGCGACCGCCGCCATCGTCGTGTCCTACTACTGGCACTTCGTCGATGTCGTCTGGATCGGCCTCTTCGCCACGATCTACCTGATCAAGTAGCCGGGATCGTTCCGGCACATCCAGAAGCACCGACGCAGAAGATCCTGACACCGGGGTAATCCGTGAAAAAGCTCTCCGCACGACGACGCCATCCGCTGGCGGCGGTCGTCGTCCTACTCCTCGCGCTGGCGGCCACTGGGGGGCTGTACGCCGCGTTCGCGCCCGCGGGCAAGGCGCAGGCCGATGAATCCTCCCAGTCCCTGACCATCAAGGAGGGCAAGAAGCTCTACGAGGTCGGCTGCGCCAGCTGCCACGGCACCGGTGGCCAGGGCTCCTCCGACGGCCCGAGCCTCGTCGGCGTCGGCGCCGCGGCCGTCGACTTCCAGGTCGGCACCGGCCGTATGCCCGCCGCGACCTCGCAGGGCGCCCAGGTCCCGCGCAAGAAGCCCATCTACACGCAGGCCCAGATCGACCAGCTCGCCGCGTACGTCGCGTCGCTGGGCGCCGGCCCGAGCGTGCCCACCAAGCAGCAGTACGGCCCCGACGGCGCGGACATCGCCAAGGGCGGCGAGCTGTTCCGCACCAACTGCGCGCAGTGCCACAACTTCACCGGCAAGGGCGGTGCCCTGACCAAGGGCAAGTTCGCCCCGACGCTGGAGGGTGTCGCTCCGAAGCACATCTACGAGGCCATGCAGACCGGCCCGCAGAACATGCCGTCCTTCCCCGACACCACGATGTCGGAGAAGAACAAGAAGGACATCATCGCGTACCTGAACGCGGTCAACGGTGACAAGACGGAGAACCCGGGTGGTCTGGAGCTGGGCGGCCTCGGGCCGGTCAGCGAGGGTCTGTTCGGCTGGATCTTCGGCCTCGGCACGCTGATCGCGGTCGCCGTCTGGGTCGCCGCTCGGACCGCAAAGGCCAAGAAGTCATGAGTAGCCAAGACATTCCTGAAGAGAACCTGCCCGCTGAGCAGGACCACGCGCACGGCGCGGTAGCGACCGCGGACGAGGAGAACCCGTTCGCGGACCCGGGTCTGCCGCCCCACGAGCACCGGATCCAGGACATCGACGAGCGGGCCGCGAAGCGGTCCGAGCGCGCGGTGGCGTTCCTGTTCACGGTGTCGATGCTGGCCACCATCGGCTTCATCGTCTCGTACCTGGCGATCCCGAACGACAAGTCGATCTTCGTCTTCCCGATCGGGCACCTGAGCGCGATGAACTTCGCGCTGGGTCTGACGCTGGGTGTGGCGCTGTTCTGCATCGGCGCGGGCGCGGTCCACTGGGCCCGCACCCTGATGTCGGACGTGGAGGTCGCCGACGACCGGCACCCGATCGAGGCGTCGCCGGAGGTCCGGGCGAAGGTCCACGCGGACTTCCGCCAGGGTGCCGCGGAGTCGGGCTTCGGCCGCCGCAAGCTGATCCGCAACACGATGTTCGGCGCGATGGCGCTGGTGCCGCTGTCCGGTGTGATGCTGCTCGGCGGTCTGGGCCCCGCGCCCAAGACGAAGCTGCGGCACACGATGTGGGCGAAGGGCAAGCGCCTGGTCAACATGAACACCAACCAGCCGCTGCGTCCCGAGGACGTGGCCGTCGGCTCGCTGACCTTCGCCATGCCCGACGGTATGTCGGAGCACGACGAGGACTTCCAGAACGAGATCGCCAAGGCGGCCCTGATGATCGTCCGGCTCCAGCCGGGCGACATCAAGGACAAGCGCGAGCTCGACTGGTCGCACCAGGGCGTCGTCGCGTACTCGAAGATCTGCACCCACGTGGGCTGCCCGATCTCGCTGTACGAGCAGCAGACGCACCACGTGCTGTGCCCGTGCCACCAGTCCACCTTCGACCTCACCGACGGCGCCCGAGTGATCTTCGGCCCCGCCGGCCACGCCCTGCCGCAGCTGCGCATCGGCGTGGACAGTGAGGGTTACCTCCAGGCGCTCGGCGACTTCGAGGAGCCCGTCGGTCCTGCTTTCTGGGAGCGCGGATGAGTACTGCACCGAACGAAACGCCTTCGTCCGCCGCCGCGGCGGGCCGCTCTCGCGGGAAGGCACCGGCCGGCGAGCGCGTCGCCGACTGGGCCGACGGCCGGCTCGGGATCTACTCCCTGGCCAAGGCCAACATGCGCAAGATCTTCCCCGACCACTGGTCGTTCATGCTGGGCGAAGTGTGCATGTACAGCTTCGTCATCGTCATCCTGACGGGTGTCTATCTGACGCTGTTCTTCCACCCGTCGATGAACGAGGTGGAGTACCACGGCAGCTACGTCCCCATGCAGGGACAGCTGATGTCCGAGGCGTTCAACTCGACCCTGCACATCTCCTTCGACGTGCGCGGTGGTCTGCTCATCCGGCAGATCCACCACTGGGGCGCGGTGGTCTTCCTCGCCGGCATGTTCGTGCACATGATGCGCGTGTTCTTCACCGGCGCGTTCCGCAAGCCGCGTGAGGTCAACTGGCTGTTCGGCTTCCTGCTGTTCGTCCTCGGCATGTTCACCGGCTTCACCGGTTACTCGCTCCCGGACGACCTGCTCTCGGGCACCGGTGTCCGCATCGCCGAGGGTCTGGTGCTGTCCGTGCCGATCGTCGGCACGTACATCTCGTTCTTCCTCTTCGGCGGCGAGTTCCCCGGCCACGACTTCGTGGCCCGGTTCTACTCGATCCACATCCTGCTGCTGCCGGGCATCATGCTGGGCCTGATGGTGGCCCACCTGATCCTGGTCTTCTACCACAAGCACACGCAGTTCGCGGGTCCCGGCAAGACCGAGAAGAACGTCGTCGGCATGCCGCTGCTGCCGGTCTACATGGCCAAGGCCGGAGGCTTCTTCTTCCTGGTCTTCGGTGTCCTCGCGGTGCTGGCCGCGGTCGCGCAGATCAACCCGATCTGGGCGATGGGCCCCTACCGTCCGGACCAGGTGTCCACCGGCGCCCAGCCCGACTGGTACATGGGCTTCTCCGAGGGCTTCGTGCGTGTGATGCCGGGCTGGGAGATCAACGTCGCGGGCCACACCCTGGTCCTCGGTGTCCTCATCCCGCTGGCCGTCTTCGGTCTGATGCTGGTCTCGATCGCGGTCTACCCGTTCATCGAGTCCTGGATCACCGGCGACAAGCGCGAGCACCACATCCTGGACCGCCCGCGCAACGCCCCGACGCGCACCGCGCTCGGCGTCGCCTGGCTGGTGTTCTTCGCCGTGGCCATGCTGGGTGGTGGCAACGACCTGTGGGCGACGCACTTCCACCTGTCGGTCAACGCCGTCACCTACTTCGTCCGGGTCTTCCTGTTCGCCGGTCCGGTCATCGGGTACATCGTCACCAAGCGGATCTGCCTCGGCCTCCAGCGCCGGGACCGCGAGAAGGTGCTGCACGGTCGTGAGACCGGCATCATCAAGCGGCTGCCGCACGGTGAGTTCATCGAGGTGCACGAGCCGCTCAGCCAGGAGCAGCTGCACACGCTCACCGCGCACGAGCAGTACGCGCCGGCGGAGATCGGCCCGGCGGTCGACGAGAACGGCGTCGAGCGCAAGGTGCCGGCCTCGCAGAAGCTGCGGGCGAAGCTGTCGAACGCCTACTACGGCGAGAACGCCCAGATCCCGAAGCCCAGGGCTGAGGAGTACAAGGAGATCACGAGCGGCCACGGCCACCACTGATCCGCCGTTGCTGAACGCCACGCAGACGGCCCCACGGACCCGGTCCGTGGGGCCGCTCTTTTGTGTACGGGATGTGTCCGGGGTTATCGACCCGTTATCCGTCCGTCGCTGGATCGAAGCTATGATCACACTGTCGTGATCTTGAGCCGGGGCCAGAAGCCCGCGCGGGCCGCCCACGGCGTGATAATGGGGGAGACACTGATGGCAGATCCTGCCGAGCCCGAATTCTTCTTCGATCCGACCGATCCCGGTTTCCGTCGGAACCCCTACCCGGTCTACGCGAAGCTCCGCGACGAGCACCCCGTGCTGGCGGGCCCGCTCAACTCCTGGGTGGTCAGCCGCTACGAGGACGTCGAGGCCCTGCTGCGCGACCGCCGGCTCGGCAAGGACCTCGGAGGCACCCAGTTCTTCGCCCAGGTGGCCGGCGGCCCCGACGAGGAGCCGCCGCCGTTCCTGGGCCTCGGCCTGGACGGCTGGGACGCCAACCTCTTCCGGCTGCTGGACCCGCCGGACCACACCAAGCTGCGCAACCTCGTCGCCGCGCCGTTCACCCCGTCCGCGGTGGAGGCGCTGATCACGTCGGTCACCACGGTCGTGGACGAGCTGCTGGCGGACCTGCCCGAGCGGTTCGACGTCATGGAGGTGCTGGCCTCCCAGCTGCCCGTGCGCGTGCTCGGCGACATGATGGGCATCGACCGCGAGGACCAGAAGCTCCTCGCCGCCTGGTCGACGGAGATCGCGCACATCCTGGAGCTGGGCGCCGCGCCGTCGGAGGACGTGGCGATCGCCTGCCAGCGCGCGGTGGCGCAGTGCACCGAGTACTTCGTCAAGGTGCTCCGGGAGCGCGAGGGCGGCGACGGCACCGACCTGATCACCGAGCTGACCCGGGCCGGCGAGACCATCGAGGGCCTGACGATCCACCAGATCGCCGCGGTGTGCGTGCTGCTCATCGTGCCGGGCCTGGACACGTTCGCCAACCTCATCGGCAACGCCGCGGTCATCCTGGCCGAGCACCCGGACGTGCTGGAGCGGCTCGCCGCCGACCCCTCGCTCGCCGACGACGTGCTGGACGAGGTGCTGCGCCTGGAGCCGCCCACGCACGCCTCCTGGCGCGTGGTCAACGAGCCGATCACCCTGCACGGCCGGACCATGGAGGCCGGTGCCGTGGTGCTGCTCATGCTGGCCGCGGCCAACCGGGACGAGCGGACCTTCCGGGACCCCGACACCCTGGCCCTCGGCGCGCACGGCCGCAAGCACCTGTCGTTCGGCCGCGGCATCCACTACTGCCTCGGCGACAACCTCTCCCGGCTGATGGCCAAGGAGGCGCTGATCGGGCTCGCCAAGCGCTGCGCCTCGATCAAGCCGGACGACGACGAGGTGGAGCTGAAGCCCGGCCTGTGGCTGCGCGGCCCGGCCCGGCTGCCCGTCACCACGACTCCCAGGGTGGGCTGACCCGATGACCACGAAAACCTCCGGCAGTGCCGCGACGGAGCCGATCCTGCTCGAACTCGTCGACGAGGAGGGCCGCACGATCGGGGTCGCCGAGAAGCTCTCGGCGCACCAGGCCCCCGGTCATCTGCACCGCGCCTTCTCGGTCTTCCTGTTCGACACCGAGGGACGCATGCTGCTCCAGCAGCGGGCCCTGACGAAGTACCACTCGCCGGGCGTGTGGTCCAACACCTGCTGCGGCCATCCGTACCCGGACGAGCCCGCGCGGGAGGCGGCGGCCCGCCGGGTCGGCGAGGAGCTGGGCCTGCACGGCGTCCCGCTGGAGCCGGCCGGCACGGTCACCTACGAGCACCCGGACGAGATCTCCGGCCTGGTCGAGAAGGAGTACAACCACCTCTTCGTCGGCCTGGTGAAGGACACCCCGGAACCGGACCCGTCCGAGATCCACGACTACCGCTTCGTGACCCCCGGGGAGCTGGCCGCGCTGCGCGCCGAGACCGGCTTCTCGGCCTGGTTCCCCACCGTCCTGGAGGCGGCCCTGCCGGGCGTACGGCGCATCGCGCCGGACGGCGGCTGGTGAGCTAGGTCCCGGCACGCGAAAGAGCCGCTGCCGACGGGAGGAAAGCGGGGGGGGAGGCTCTTTTCGGGGGGGGGGGGGGAAGAGGGGGAGGCCGCCAGCCCGAGGGAAAACTCGGAAAAAAAACCGAGAAGGGGGGGTGCACGGGGGGCC
>NZ_JBVHXT010000034.1:25437-38780 GCF_055569255.1 Streptomyces sp. NPDC029296 | reverse complement strand
GGGGGCCAGTACACACCCCCACACACCACAAACACCCCCCCCCCCCCCCCCCCCCCCCCCCCCCCCTCCCTCCCCCCAGGGCGGGTCAGGACAGGGCGCGCAGCACGCTGTCGTTGGCGTCGGTGTCGCCGACGGTGAGGCGGACGCCCTCGCCGGGGTAGACGCGGGCGTGGACGTCCTCGCGCTCCAGGGCGGCACGGATCTCCCCGGCCCGCTCCGGTTCGTCCAGCCACAGGAAGTTGGTGTGGCTCGGCAGCACCTTCCAGCCGCCGCGGGCCAGCCCGCCGGACAGCCGCTCCCGCTCGCCGACGATGAGGGCGATCCGCTCCTCCAGCTCCGGCTGGGCGCGCAGGGAGGTCTCCACCGCCACCGCCGACAGGGTGCTCAGGGCGTACGGAAGCTGGTAGCGGCCGATCCTCGCGGCCCACTCGGGGGACGTCACGCCGTACCCGACACGCATGTTGGCCAGCCCCCAGGCCTTGGAGAACGTGCGCAGCACCAGCAGGTTCGGGAACTCCCGCACCCAGCGCAGCGAGTCCGTGCGGCCGGACGGGGCGACGAACTCGATGTACGCCTCGTCCAGGACGACCAGCACGTGCTCGGGGACCCGGGCGACGAATTCCCTCAGGTCGTCCCCGGGGACCAGCTGACCGGTCGGGTTGTGCGGGTTGCACACGATGACCGCGTCCGCGTCCTGGACCGCCTTCGCCAGGGCGTCGAGGTCCTGGTGGCCGCCCGGGAGCAGGGGCACCTCCAGGGCGCGGGCCCCGACCATGTCGGCGAGCAGGGGATAGGCGTCGAAGTTGCGCCACCCGTATGCCAGCCCCCCGCCGGCGGACACACTCGCCTGGAGCGCCTGGAGCGCGACACCCACGGACCCCGCGCCGAGGACGACCTGCTCACCGGGCAGTCCCAGCCAGTCGGCGACGATCCCGCGCAGCCGCTCGGGATAGAACTCCGGGTACCGGTTGACCGCACCGGCGTGCCGGGCGATCTCGGCGGCGACGGAGTCGAGCGGCGGCAGCGGGTGTTCGTTGAGGGTGAGCCGATGCGGCTGGGGCATCAGCCGACGCCCACCGACGTGAGCAGGTCGCGCGCGTCCTGGAGCGTGGACTCGGCACCGAGCTCGTTGCCGTTCAGCGTCGGGGTGCCGAACTGCCGCTCCAGGGCCACGATGAATTCGACGACGCCCATCGAGTCCACGCCGGCGTCTTTGAACGACGCGCCCTCGAAGAGGCGGTCGGTGGACTGGGGGAACCGCTCGTCGAGCAGCGCCTTCAGGTTCTGGTCGATGGTGTTCATGATTCTCTTCTCTGTGGAGGGTGCCGTCAGTCGTCGATCACCGTGAGGCCGCCGGGCCAGGTGAGGAGCGCCGAGCCCCAGGTCAGGCCGCCGCCGAAGCCGGTGAGGACCACCGGGTCGCCCGCCCGCAGCCGTCCGTCGGCCGCACCCGCGGCGAGCGCGAGCGGGATGGAGGCGGCCACGGTGTTGCCGACCCGGTCGATGTTCTTCACGACGCGCTCGGCGGGCAGCCCGAGCTCCCGGGCACAGGTGTCGAGGATCCTGACGTTCGCCTGGTGCGGGACCAGATGGGCGAGGTCCCCGGGGGCGAGCGCGGCGGCGTCCAGGACCTTGCGCACCGACCCGGTCATGTACCGGACGGCACGGGTGAAGACCTGCGGGCCGTCCATGTGGAAGTACGCGTCGCCCGGGGCGGCCTCGGCCCCGCTCAGCCGCTGCTCGGAGCCCCCGCCGGGCACCGTGATGAGGTCCACGCCCGCTCCGTCGCTGCCCAGGTCGAAGCCGCGGAGGGCACCCTGCTCGGACCGGTCGCCGGCGCGCAGCACGACCGCGCCGGCGCCGTCACCGAAGATCACCCGGGTGGTGCGGTCCCGCGGGTCGAGGATGGTGGAGAAGGTGTCCGCGCCGACCACCAGGGCGCTGTCCGCGACCTGGCCGGCGATCAGCCCCGCCGCGGTGGCCAGCGCGTAGACGAAGCCCGTGCACACCGCGGCCACGTCGAAGGCGCCGGTCCCGGACAGCCCGAGGGCGGAGGCGACCACCGGGGCGGTCGCGGGGCAGGGGCGGTCCGGGGTGCTCGTGGCGACGACGACCACGTCGACGCGGTCGGTGCCGGCCGACTTCAGCGCCCGGCGCGCCGCCTCGGTGGCGAGGTGCCCGGTGCTCATGCCCGGCGACGCGATGTGCCGCTGGGCGATGCCGGTGCGGGTCCGGATCCACTCGTCGGTGGTGTCCAGCTCCGACGAGAGCATGTCGTTGGTGACCACCCGCGGCGGGAGCCAGGTGCCCAGGCCGCTCAGGATCGCCCCGCGGGTCATGCCTCGGTGCCCCGGTAGGGCGGCCGGATGCGGTAACCGGCGCGGGTGGCCTGCTGGTTGGCCTTGCGGGCCCGGGCGATGGCCTTGGCCGTGCGCGGGATCATCCGGCCCGAGACGAAGTCGATGCCCCGCCGGGGGTTCTTGAAGAACGCGTAGTCGTCCTTGGTCATCTCCGGGAACATGGACTCGTGCGTCTGGATGTCGGTCTCCATGAAGATCCGCGCCGTCGGATGCAGCGTCTGCGGCCAGGAACGGCCGGCGTCCAGGTGCTTACGGGCGATGTCGATCTCGAACTGGACCAGCTCGCGCAGCGAGTCGCTGATGTAGCCGCTGCCGATCTGGCGGTCGAGGTCCGCCCGGGTCAGGCCGAAGCGGGCGAGGTGGTCCAGCGGGAGGTACAGCCGGCCCAGGTCCAGGTCCTCGCGCAGGTCCCAGATGAAGTCCAGCAGCTGGAAGGCCGTGATGGTGTGCCGGCACAGCTCCTCGGCGTCCTCGCTCAGCGGCTCGAAGATCTGGTTGATCCAGATCGCGGGCAGCAGCGTGACCGTCTCCAGGAAGTCGTCCAGCTCCTCCTCGTTCGCGTACTCGTACGTCGTCAGGGCCTTGCGGTGGCCGTCGACGAACTCGGGCACGCGCAGGTAGGGCAGGTCCCAGGTGCGCAGGGTGTGGACCAGGGCGCGGGCCAGGGCGGCGTCCGTCTGCTCCGACAGCGACAGCGGGTGCTCGCCGCGCAGTTCCTCGCCCTTGGCGACGGCCAGGTAGGTGCGCTGCCACTCGTCCAGCCGGCGGGCCCGGACGTCGACGCTCAGGTTGATGTCGTCGGCCAGGTCGTCGATGTAGCAGACGAACGAGAAGAAGGTGTCGAAGTAGGGCCGCTTGGCCGGGTGCATCATGTAGCGGCCCAGGAAGCGGCCCCGGCCGATCTTGCGGAACAGCTGGGAGCTCGCGATGTAGTCGGCGCGCAGCCCGGAGTCCGTGATACCTGCGAGGTCCAGCTCTTGCACTGTCATGTGGTTTCTTTCCGATGGGGTCCGCGCGTCGCCGCCGCCCCGCTCGGCCGGATGCGGCGGCGGGACGTGTGCGGCGACGCGCGCACGAAGGCGTACGGAGGCGTACGGAGGCGTACGGAGGCGTACGGAGGGCGACGCGTCAGAGAGCGCTGCCGGTCATCTCGTACGAGACGGCGGTCTGTCGCTGCCCGGGCACGGACACGGTGGGGGCGTCGGCGGGCAGGAAGGAGGCGAAGGGCGGCTCCTCCTCCACGGTGAGCCGGAGTTCCAGGACCCCGGGCAGATGCGCGTGGCGCCGGTACTCGTCCAGTCGGCGGGACAGCTCGGCGGCGGTGCCGGCGCTCGCGACCCACAGCCGGTCCGAGCCGCCGAGACCGCGTGCCACCGTGCACACGTCGACGGGCGTGTAGTCCACGGCGGTGATCCGGGAGTCGAAGAACCGCTGCTGGCGCGTGGCGCACATGCCGTGCATACCGTTGTTGAAGACGACGTAGAGGATGGGCAGCCCCAGCTCCACGGCGGTGTGCGCCTCCAGGCCGCTCATCAGGAACGCGCCGTCACCGCAGAACACCACGGTCCGGGTGCCCTCCGGCGAGCCCAGCTGGGCGCCGACCGCGGCCCCGACGCTGTAGCCCATGCCGCCCATCCCCAGCGCGATGGTGGAGGAGGAGCCGGCCGGGACGCTCCCGTAGTGCATGGAGGCGACGGCGCAGTTCCCGGCGTCGTACAGCAGGTGCCCGTCGCGGGGCAGGTGGTCCTGGAGCAGCCGGACGGCCTCGCTCTGCAGCAGCGCGTCCTCGTCGGTCCGCCCGGTGCGCCCCGGGACGGGGACGGCGGGCCGGGCCACGAAGCGGGTCAGCTCGTAGCCGGTGACCGGCGGGACCGTGAAGGGCCGCTCGGCGCGCAGCCGTTCCAGCAGCCGGAACACCTCGCCGATGTCCCCGCGGACCGTGGTGTCGGCGAGGCGGGAGCGCTCGATCTCACCGAGGTCGATGTTGACCGCGCCGGTGCGCGCCGGGTCCCAGTCGCCCAGCGCCCGCCGGGTCATCATGGCCAGTCCCGTGCCCACCAGGACCACGAAGTCCGACTTGGCCACGTACTCGGCCGCCGAGGGATGGCCGCCCTCGCCGACGACGCCCAGGTACAGGTCGCTGTCGTTCGGGAACTCGCCGCGCGCGCCCATGGTGGTCACCACGGGGATCCGGGTCCGCTCGGCGAAGACGCGCACCGCCTCCGGGTCGCAGGACCGGCGGTTGCCGTGCCCGACCAGCAGCACCGGGGCACTGGCCTCGCGCAGCCGGGCGAAGAGGGCGGACACGTCCTGTTCGGGCAGCGGTTCGGGCTCGATGAAGGCGCCGAGGTGGTCCGGCCAGTCGGCCGGGAGGTCGCCGACCTCCAGCTCGTAGCAGTCCCGGGGGAGCAGCAGGGCCACCGGGCCCTTGCGCCCGCTCAGGCAGGTGGTGACGGCGTCGCGCAGCAGGTCCCAGAAGCCCTCCGCCCCGGTGACCCGGACGGCCTTCTTGGTGATGGCCCGCAGCAGCGCCAGACCGTCCACGGTCCGGCCGATCCCGGAGGCGTCCTGGAAGGAGCCCCGGCCGTCCAGGGCGGCCGGCGGCTGCCCGACCAGCGCGAGGACCGGGACCGACTCGGCGTGCGACTCCGCCAGCCCGGCCACCAGGTTCATCATCCCGCCGCCGGAGGTCGAACAGCACACCCCCAGCGTGCGGTGGACCCGGGCGCGGGCGTCCGCCATGAACGCCGCCCCGTCCTCCCGCTTCGCCAGCACCGACGTCAGACGGCCCTGACCGAGCCTTTCGATCGCATCGTGGACGTGCTCGATGTTCGCGCCACTGACTCCGAATACGTACCTCGTGTCCAGATCGCGCAGAACCGTGACCAAGGCATCGGCCAGCCGCATTAATCCCCCATGTGTGGCGTGTGCTTCGTCGTGGAGCTGAACGGGGCGGCCGGGGCCGCCCCGCGGCGGGCTCAGGCCTTGTCGGCGCCGAAGCGGTGCTCCAGGATCCGCTTGAGGTTGCCCATCTCGATGCTGTGACCGGCGTGGAAGACGGGCCAGATGTCACCGACCCAGACGCGGTCGGTGCGCGCCCGGCCCTCGGCGATGTAGTCCGGGACGTTCTCCGTGGCGCGGTCGTAGTACGGGTGCTTGCAGTTGGTCCACAGCACCACGGTGCCCGGCTTGTCGAGCACCTTCGACGAGTCGATGATGGTCATGTAGTAGCGCATCCACAGCTCGTGGCCCTGGTCCCAGGCGCACGGGTAGACCACGAGACCGTGCTCGGGGCCCTTCTGCGCCTCGGCGCGGATGTAGATGTCCGTGTTCGGCTGGATCATCTCGTCCGCGCGGTACAGACCGCCGCCGAGGTGCTTCATGTTGCGGATGGAGTACGTCCACTCCTCCAGGGAGCGGGCGTTGGCGGCGTACTCGAAGACGATGTCGTAGGGGACGTTGATGTGCTCGGCGAGGGAACAGTACTGACCGAAGATCTCGCCGTGGTCGTACGTCTCCTTCGTCTTGCTCTCCATGAGCTTCATCATGTCGTCCATGCCGGTGTTCTCGTTCCACACCAGGTCCAGGCCCTCGAGGTCGGACCGGTCCAGGACGTAGTTCTGAGCGAGACCGGACTCGTCGGGAACGCGCGCGGACATACTTCTCCTCATGCCGTGGGAAAGGAAATGAACGAAATGAAAGGAAAGGAGGGGGAACGGGCAGGCGGGGTGCCCGGGAAGGTCAGTTCCAGCGCCAGACCATGGAACCGACGAGTTCTCCGCCGTGCGAGAAGGTCGCGAACGCGATGAGATCGCCGGGCGAGATCATCTTCTTGTCGAGGGCGTCGGCGAAAGTCACCGGAAGGGTGCCCTGGAACATGTTGCCGTAGGTGGCGAGCGTGTCGTGCGCCCGGGAGTCGTCGAATCCGCAGCGCTTGCGCCACTCGGCGACGTATTTCTCGTTCGGCTGGTGGGTGATCAGGAAGGCGATGTCCTCGTTCGCCACACCGGCCTTCTCCAGCGCGATGTCGACCGCCTGGGGAAGCTGCTCCATGGTGACGGTGTACAGACGCGCCAGCATGGACTGGTCGAACTTCACGGTGAGCGCGCCGGAGCCCGCCGACCAGTAGGGGATCTCCATGCCCTCGACGGTGTCCGGCTCGACCTTGAGCGCTCCCCAGTTCTCCCCGAACGCCTGCTCGTGGATGGAGAGGATGGTGGGCTCGCCGCCGGCCGTGACGAGGGTGGCGGACGCGCCGTCACCGAGCACCCGGGACTCCGGGGCCTTCTGGAACTCCTCCAGCCGGGAGACGAAGTTGGTGACCGTGACCACCGCGACCGTACGGTACTGGCCCGAGTCGATGAAGGCCCGGGCCGTGTTGATGGAGGAGATCCAGGAACAGCAGCCGTTGTCGACCTGCAGCACGGCGGCCTTGGTGGCGCCGACCGCGTACTGGATGGCCGTGCCGACGCCGGGCGAGAAGGCGTCGTTCAGCTGGGAGGCGCAGATGATGAGGTCGACGTCCTCGGCCCGTACGCCGTTTCGCTCCAAGAGCTTCTCGAGCGCCTTCGTGCCCAGCTGGGCCGATGTGTAGTCGGGCCACGCGAAGCGCCGCTCGTGCACGCCCGCGAAGAACGCGTGGTCGCCGAGATCGCCGTCCTCGCCTGACAGCTCGCTGTTCCGGACCACCCGCTCCGGCATGAAATTAACCACGTCGACAATGCGAGTTTGTGACACGAATTTTTCCCCGTCTTTGTACTGATGCTGCCCGCGGAAATGCCGATCGGACATACGTCGGGGCCCCGAGAGAACAATGAAAAGCTCGTTAGACCGGCCCCGCTTCCCCCGTCGTTGCGCAGGCGACGGAGGGGAATTCCCTTGCGCGGTGAGAACGAAAATCACCTTATGATCACGGCGATAACGGATCGATACCGGCGAGGTAACCAGATGGTAACGTTCGGTCGACTGTTTGGCCGAATCCCGCCATACCGCAGCGAGTTGATGACCCGTCGGGTTCCGCATCCCGGCCGATTTACCGCAGCGAGCCGCTAAACGTGAGCTTTCTAACGCCGATTCACCGATGGCCGGATTCCGGGGTGGTGAACGGGGCTCGGGCGGGCGGGGCCGTACGGAGGCGTGCGGCCCCGCCCGGCCGGGCGGAGGGACGGCCCGGCGGGCGGTCGCGGCCCTCGCGTTCGAAACACCCCCGGCCGGAGTAATGGCCCGGCTATCCGGACAATCTGCGTAGTACGGTGTGAAAACACCAAACCACGGCGGTCTGGAGCACTATGGGAAACCGGGACATGCCGGAAGGGCGCCCGCCTGCCGAGCAGCCCGCCGGCACGGGTGGGCGCGGTGCCGTCTCGGTGGCCGACGAGGAGAATCCGTTCGCGGACCCCGGACTGCCCCCGCACGAGCACCGGATCCAGGACATCGACGAGCGGGCCGCGAAGCGGTCCGAGCGCACGGTGGCACGGCTGTTCACGCTGTCGATGCTGGCCACCCTCGGCTTCATCGCCGCCTACCTGGCCATCCCGAACGACCAGCGGATCTACGTCTTCCCGATCGGGCACCTGAGCGCGATGAACTTCGCGCTCGGCCTGACGCTGGGCGTGGCCCTCTTCTGCATCGGCGCGGGCGCGGTCCACTGGGCCCGCACCCTGATGTCGGACGTGGAGGTCGCCGACGACCGGCACCCGATCGAGGCATCGCCGGAGGTCCGGGCGAAGGTCCACGCGGACTTCCGCCAGGGTGCCGCGGAGTCGGGCCTCGGCCGCCGCAAGCTGATCCGCACCACGATGCTCGGCGCGATGGCGCTGGTGCCGCTGTCCGGTGTGATGCTGCTCGGCGGCCTCGGACCGGCACCGGGCACCACACTGCGCCACACCCTGTGGGCCAAGGGCAAGCGCCTGGTCAACACGAACACCGGCCAGCCGCTCCGCCCGGAGGACGTGACCGTCGGCTCGCTGACCTTCGCCAGGCCCGACGGCCTGGCGGAACACGACGAGGACTTCCAGGACGAGATCGCCAAGGCGGCCCTGATGATCGTCCGGCTCCAGCCGGGCGACATCAAGGACAAGCGCGAACTCGACTGGTCGCACCAGGGCGTCGTCGCCTACTCGAAGATCTGCACCCACGTGGGCTGCCCGATCTCGCTGTACGAACAGCAGACGCACCACGTGCTGTGCCCCTGCCACCAGTCCACCTTCGACCTCACCGACGGCGCCCGAGTGATCTTCGGCCCCGCCGGCCACGCCCTGCCGCAATTGCGCATCGGCGTGGACAGCGAGGGTTACCTCCAGGCGCTCGGCGACTTCGAGGAGCCCGTCGGTCCTGCTTTCTGGGAGCGCGGATGAGTACTGCACCGACCGAGAACCCCCGCCCCGGCACGGCCGGCCGCCGTCGCGGGACGGCACCGGCCGGCGAGCGCCTGGCCGACTGGGCCGACGGGCGGCTGGGGCTCTACACCCTGGCCAAGGCCAACCTGCGCAAGATCTTCCCCGACCACTGGTCGTTCATGCTGGGCGAGGTCTGCCTCTACTCCTTCCTGATCATCATCCTGACGGGTGTCTTCCTGACGCTGTTCTTCCACCCGTCGATGAACGAGGTGACGTACCACGGCGGCTACGTGCCGCTCCAGGGACAGCTGATGTCCGAGGCGTTCAGCTCGACCCTGCACCTCTCCTTCGACGTGCGCGGCGGCCTGCTCATGCGGCAGATCCACCACTGGGGCGCGGTCGTGTTCATCGCCGGGATGTTCGTGCACATGATGCGCGTGTTCTTCTCCGGCGCGTTCCGCAAGCCCCGCGAACTCAACTGGCTCTTCGGCTTCCTGCTGCTCGTCCTCGGCATGTTCACCGGCTTCACCGGCTACTCCCTCCCGGACGACCTGCTCTCCGGCACCGGTGTCCGCTTCATGGAGGGCGCGATCCTGTCCGTGCCGATCGTCGGCACGTACCTGTCGTTCTTCCTCTTCGGCGGCCAGTTCCCCGGCCACGAGTTCGTGGCCCGCTTCTACACCATCCACATCCTGCTGCTGCCGGGCATCATGCTGGGACTCGTGGTGGCCCACCTGATCCTGGTCTTCTACCACAAGCACACCCAGTTCACGGGCCCCGGCAAGAACGAGAAGAACGTCGTCGGCATGCCGCTGATGCCCGTCTACATGGCCAAGGCCGGAGGCTTCTTCTTCCTGGTCTTCGGCGTCCTCGCGGCCCTCGCCGCCATCGCCCAGATCAACCCGATCTGGGCGATCGGCCCCTACCGCCCCGACCAGGTCTCCACCGGCGCCCAGCCCGACTGGTACATGGGCATGGCCGAGGGACTGATCCGCGCCATGCCCGGCTGGGAGATCCGCTTCTGGGGCCACACCCTCGTCATGGGCGTGTTCGTCCCGCTGGTCGTGTTCGGCCTGATGCTCGCGGCCATCGCGGTCTACCCGTTCGTCGAGGCGTGGATCACCGGTGACAAGCGCGAGCACCACATCCTGGACCGCCCGCGCAACGCGGCCACCCGCACCGCCTTGGGCGTCGCCTGGCTGACCCTGTACTTCGTGATGCTGATCGGCGGCGGCAACGACATCTTCGCCACCCACTTCCACCTGTCGATCAACGCCGTCACCTGGTTCGTCCGGATCGCCTACTTCGTCGGCCCGGTCATCGCCTTCCTCGTCACCAAGCGGATCTGCCTGGGCCTGCAGCGCCGGGACCGCGACAAGGTGCTGCACGGCCGCGAGACCGGCATCGTCCAGCGGCTCCCGCACGGCGAGTACATCGAGGTGCACGAACCGCTCAGCCAGGAGCAGCTGCACACGCTCACCTCGCACAAGCAGCACACGCCGGACGAGATCGGCCCGACCGTCGACGAGAACGGCGTCGAGCGCAAGGTGCCGGCCTCGGAGAAGCTGCGCGTGAAGCTGTCGAACGCCTACTTCGGCGAGGAGAGCCAGATCCCCAAGCCGACCGTGGACGAGTACAAGGAGATCGCGAGCGGCCACGGCCACCACTGACCCCCGCCGCGCCGAGGGGCCCCGTCCGGGTTGCGGGACGGGGCCCCTCGGCATGCCTCCGGCTGGATAGGGTGGGGACGACGAGCAGGCATCTGGACAAGGAGCGGCTGATGAGCGCTGTGACCCCCGCTGGAGGCGACACCGCGGCGGGCCGCTCCTGGCCCGTCCTGCTGAACGGTCTGCTGGAGGGCCGGGACCTGGCCGCCGACGACACCGCCTGGGCGATGGACAAGATCATGCGCGGCGAGGCGACCGACGCGCAGATCGCCGGGTTCGCGGTGGCGCTGCGCGCGAAGGGGCAGACGGTCGAGGAGATCACCGGCCTGGTCCGCACGATGTACCGGCACGCGAACGTGATCGAGGTGCCCGGCCGCACCGTCGACATCGTCGGCACCGGCGGCGACGGGGCCAAGACGGTGAACATCTCCACGATGGCCTCGCTGGTCGTGGCCGGCACGGGCGCGAAGGTCGTCAAGCACGGCAACCGGGCCGCGTCCTCGGCGTCCGGCTCCTCCGACGTGCTGGAGAAGCTCGGGGTCAACCTCGACCTGACGCCCCGCCGGGTGGCCGAGGTCGCGGAGGAGGCCGGCATCACCTTCTGCTTCGCCGTGAAGTTCCACCCGGCGCTGCGCCATGTCGGCGCCGCCCGCGGGCAGTTGGGCATCCGTACGGTGTTCAACCTGCTGGGTCCGCTGACCAACCCGGCGCGGGTGCGGGCCCAGGCGGTCGGCGTCGCCGTCGCCCGCGAGGCCCCGATCGTCGCGGGCGTGCTCGCCGAACGCGGCAACACCTCGCTGGTCTTCCGCGGCGACGACGGGCTGGACGAGCTGACCACGACGGCCACCTCCCGGGTCTGGGTGGTGCGCGACGGCAAGGTGGCCGAGGAGTCCTTCGACCCCCGGGACGTCGGCATCGACCTGGTCCCGGTGGAGGCGCTGCGCGGTGGCGACCCGGAGTACAACGCCGAGGTCGCGCGCCGGCTGCTGGCGGGCGAGCGGGGCGCCGTACGGGACGCCGTCCTGCTGAACTCCGCGGCGGCGCTGGTGGCCCTGGACCCGACGGACGAGCCGCTCGCCGACCAGATCCGCGCGGGGATCGCGAAGGCCGCCGAGTCCGTCGACTCCGGGGCGGCCGGGCGCGTGCTGGAGCGCTGGGTGGCCGCCAGCAACGCCTGATCCGGCCCCGGCGGGGACCGTCCCGCGATCCGGACACCGGGTTGCGGGACGGCGATCACTTCACGTACGTTCCTGTACCAGGTCATGAGTGACAGTCATGAGGCCCCGGCCGACTGTCCGGCAACCCTCCGTCCGTGGCGGGGTGCCCCGGGTGAAGACCAGGCCGTGGACAGCAGGGTCCACGGCAAGCGCGGATCCCTCGCACCTCCAGGGATCCTGGTCGTCGAGGAGTCTTCCGTGAGCAAGCGAATGCGTTAGGGCCGCAGAGCCCCGCCTCCGCACACCCTTTTCTCTCCTTCGTCTTCCTTCCTCGTATTCCTTCACGGGAGTCCGCCATGTCTGTCTGCACCGCTGCCGTCGACCAGTCGCTTTGCACCCCTCTGCCCGTTCTGGGGCGAGATGTCACCGTCCCGCTGGTCACCGGCGGAGAAGTCGCCTACGCGGCCCTCGACTACGCGGCCAGCGCCCCCGCCCTCCAGCGCGTCTGGGACGACGTCGCCGCCTACGCCCCCTACTACGGCAGCGTCCACCGCGGGGCCGGCTACCTCTCCCAGCTCTCCACCGACCTGTTCGAGAACGCCCGCAGGACCGTCGCCGAGTTCCTCGGCTGCCGGGCCGGCGACCAGGTGGTGTTCACCCGCTCCACCACCGACTCCCTGAACCTGCTGGCCCGGGTGATCCCGGCCGACTGCCAGGTCTTCGTCTTCGAGACCGAGCACCACGCCTCCCTGCTGCCCTGGCAGCACGCCCGGGTCACCTACCTCGACGCCCCGCGCACCCCCGGCCAGGCCGTGCAGATCCTGGAGCGGGCCCTCGCCGACCGCGACCCGTACGGCCCCGCCCTGGTCTGCGTCACCGGCGCCTCCAACGTCACCGGAGAGCTGTGGCCGGTGCGCGAACTGGCCGCCGCCGCGCACGCGCACGGCGCCCGGATCGTCCTGGACGCCGCCCAGCTCGCCCCGCACCACCCGGTGTCCGTCGCGGACCTCGACGTCGACTGGATCGCCTTCTCCGGCCACAAGCTCTACGCCCCCTTCGGCTCCGGCGTCCTCGCCGGCCGCGCCGACTGGCTCCAGGCGGCCGAGCCGTACCTCGCGGGCGGCGGCGCCAGCCGCCGGGTGACCCGGCGCGAGGACGGCGGGGTGGCCGTCGAGTGGCACGAGACCGCGGCCCGCCACGAGGCCGGCTCCCCGAACGTCATCGGCGCCTACGCCATCGCCTCCGCCTGCAAGGCCCTCACCGAGGCCGGCTGGGACACCCTGGTCGCCCGCGAACGGCACCTGATCGACAAGGTCCGCGCGGGCCTGGCCGGGATCCCCGAGGTGCGCGTGCTGTCCCTGTTCGGCGACGACGCCCCGCGCGTCGGCGTCCTCTCCTTCGTCGTGCAGGGCTGGAACAGCTCCCACTTCGCCGCCGCGCTCTCCGCCGAGTACGGCATCGGCGTCCGCGACGGCCTCTTCTGCGCCCACCCGCTGGTGCGCACCCTGCTCGGCACCGACCCGGGGACCCAGGGCGAGTGCGGCGCCCCCGAGGCGGCTCCCGGCGAGAAGTCCCTCAACGCCATCCGCGTCAGCTTCGGCGCGGGCACCCCCGACGAGCACGTGGAGCGCTTCGTGAACGCCGTCGGGGAACTGGTCCGGGACGGCGCGAAGTGGCGGTACCGCACGGAGGAGGGCCGCTGCGTGCCGGCGGTCTGAAGCCCGGACGAGGAGCAGCGGGGCGGGGGGGGGGGGGGGGGGGTGGTGTGAACGGGCAGAATGTCCAAGACGGACCCTAAAGCGGCCCCCCAGTCGTGGCGGG
>NZ_JBVHXT010000034.1:0-25427 GCF_055569255.1 Streptomyces sp. NPDC029296 | reverse complement strand
TGGGTGGGGGGGGGAGGAACAAAGGGGGGGTATGCCCCCCCCTCCCTCCCCCCCCTCCCCCCCCCACCCCCCCCCCCCCCCCCCCCCCCCCCCCCCCCTGTGCCGTGACCGGCCTAGCTGTCCAGGCCGATCGCGAACGCGGCCTCCAGGTCGTGCTGGGAGTAGGTGCGGAACGCCACGTGCGTGTCCGTGCCCTGGACGCCGGGGATCTTGCTGATGCGGCCGGGGATGACCTCGGCGAGGTCCTCGTGGCGGGCGACGCGGACCATGGCGATCAGGTCGTAGGTGCCGGTGACCGAGAAGACCTCGCTCACGCTGTCCAGCGCGGCGATCCGCTCCGCGATCTCGGGGATCCGGTCCACGCTGGTCTTGATCAGAACGATCGCGGTGATCACGGTTGTCTCTCTCCCTCGGTGACCGGAGCCGGTGCGTCCTTCACTCTAGTGGTACGCCCGTAGCGCACCCACGCGTAGCCGAAGCCGAGGCCGAAGCCGACGAGGTGGGCGAGGTAGGCCACCCCCGGCCCGTCGGAGGCGCGACCGGCCGCCAGCCACTGCAGGGCCGCCCAGCAGGGCAGCACGACCCAGGCCGGGAAGCGCAGCGGCAGGAAGAACAGGAACGGCAGCAGACTGGTCACCCGCGCGCGGGGGAACAGGTAAAGAAAGGCTCCGAGGACCGCCGAGACCGCCCCGGAGGCGCCGACCAGCGACTGTCCGGAGGCGGCGTTGGCCACCGCGTAGCCGAGCAGGGCGCCGCAGCCGCAGCCGACGTAGAAGAGGGCGAACTCCACCCGTCCCATCCGTTCCTCGGTCATCGCTCCGAAGACGAAGAGGAAGAGCATGTTGCCGAGCAGGTGCACCCAGCTGCCGTGCACGAACAGCGCGGTGGCCGGGGTCAGCGCGGCCCCGGCCGGCCCGTCGAACAGCTCGGCCGGGACCACGCCCCAGCGCCGGAAGTACGCCCGCTGCGCGGCGAGCAGCGCGTCCCCGGTGCCGTACCCCGGCATCAGCCCGGAGGCCGGGCCGAGGACGAAGAGCACGCAGCACAGGGCGATGAGGCCGTACGTCACCGGCGCCGGGGTGTCCCGGACCGCCCTGAGGGCCCTGCCGGCCGCCGTGCTCCTGGAGCTGATCATGACTACAGAGCATGACGTAACGGGACGCAACGCGACAGACCGCCTCGCCGCCGTGAACGGACGGGCGGCGAGCAGTCCCCAGGCCGTAGGGTTACGACCCACACGCGTCGGCAGCGGCGCGGACCGACACGAGAAGGAGCGGACCAGCGCGATGACGGTTCCCCTGCCGACCGCCACGACCCGGTGGCGCTGCACCCTCTGCGGCAACCTCACCCGTTTCGACGTCACCCGCTCGTCGAAGGTCGTCGAGTATGTGCACCTGGATCTGGCCGGCGAGCCGACGGTGGAGGAGCGCGAGGTGGTCGGTGAGACCATCGAATCGGTGCGCTGTCGCTGGTGCAACGCGGTGGACCAGGTGGAACTCGTGGACAGGCCGGGCGCCGGCTCCTGAGCGGAGCGGCCCCCGGAGAGGCTTTTTCCGGTATTGGGGTGTGTGACGGATGGTGGAGACCGCAGGCGGGGGGCCGGGCGACGGCACCGCTGAGGTGCTTGACCGTCCGCTGCCCGACGGCGTGCGCCGGCGCGTCGTGCAGATCGTCTCGGACGGCTTCGGCGGACTGACGCTGGCGGAACTGCCCGCCCAGCTGAGGCAGTACGCCCGGTTCGCCCCGAACCGCCGCGCCAAGTTCGCCGGGAACGCGATGGCGGCGGCGCTGGAGACCGACGCGCTGTTCCGGCAGCGGATCGGCGAGCGGTTCCGCGAGGCCCAGCCGGAACTGGCCGGGGCCCTCGACGCCGGCTCCCCGCCCCCGGCCGCCGACCCCCTCGACGTGGCGGCCGCGGCCTATGTGCTGCGCCCGGCGGGCTGGGTGAAGCTGGTCACCGCGGCCGGCGAGGAGGCGCAGCGCGCGGACGCCGAGCGGGCCGACGAGGAGAGCCGGGCCGAGCTGGAGCGGCTGCGCGCGGAGCTGGCGCAGGCCCGCGACCACACCCGTGCCGAGACCGAACGGCTGCGCGCGGAGCTGGAGACGGCGCGGAAGGAAGCGGAGTCGCTGCACCGCAAGCTGCGGGCCGCGCTCAGCGACGTCAAGCGGGGCGAGGCCGCGCTGCGCAAGGCGCACGGCGAGGCCGACGCCGTACGCGCCGAGGCGCAGGCGCAGGTGTCGGCCGCGGAGAGCGAGTCCCGGCGGCTCAAGGCCCGCCTGGGCGAGGCCGAGGCCGCGCTGGAGGCCACCCGCCGGGCGGCCCGGGAGGGCCGCAGCGTGGAGGACATGCGGGTGCGGCTGCTGCTCGACACCCTGCTGGACGCCACCCAGGGGCTCAGGCGTGAACTCGCCCTGCCGCCGGTGTCGGTGCGCCCGGCCGAGACGGTCGACGCGGTGGAGCCGGGCCGGATGACCCCGAAGGACATCGCGGCACGCGCCCTGTCGGAGAACGACCCGGCCATTCTCGACCAGTTGCTGGCACTGCCGCAGGTGCACCTGGTCGTCGACGGCTACAACGTGACCAAGACCGGCTATCCGCAGATGCCGCTGGAGAAGCAGCGGCTCAGGCTGCTGGGCCAGCTCTCGGCGCTCGCCGCGCAGACCGGGGCCGAGGTCACCTGTGTCTTCGACGGCGCCGAGCTGGCCGCGCCGGTGCTGCTCGCGCCGCCGCGCGGGGTGCGGGTGCTGTTCTCCAAGCCGGGTGTCACCGCCGACGAGCTGATCCGGCAGCTGGTGCGCGCGGAGCCGCCGGGGCGCCCGGTCATCGTCGTCTCCACCGACCGCGAGGTCGCCGACGGAATCGCCAAGGCGGGTGCCCGGCCGGTGGCTTCCGCGGTGCTTCTGAAGCGATTGTCCTGAACGTCCGACGGGCGTGGCAGATGCCCGAATTGGGAGCGTCGTCGGGCGACGTAGGGTCAAACCCATCTCACTGCCGGTGAGTTATGTGCAAAGAATGCATGGCATGACGGGTTTTTTTGCCGTGAGGATTTGAACTGATCACAACTGTGTCACTAGGGTCTGGCTCGAACCTCCGAACGGGTGATCACTCTCAAGAAGGAGTTCTCCCTCCGTGGCGTCCCACCGTCGACCCAAGCAGCCGAGTCGCACCCGCGTGACCGTGCTGACCACCGCAGCCGCCGCTGCCGTCGCGCTCAGCGCGAACGCCGCCAACGCCGCCCCCAGCGAGAAGCTGAGCAAGGACGAGGTGAAGGCGAAGGTCGACAAGCTCTACGAGCAGGCCGAGCAGGCGACCGAGAAGTACAACGGCGCCAAGGAGAAGCAGCAGAAGCTGCAGAAGGAGATCTCCACCATCCAGGACAGCGTCGCCCGTGGCCAGGAGGAGCTCAACAAGCTGCGTGACGGCCTGGGTTCGCTGGCCACCGCCCAGTACCGCTCCGGCGGCATCGACGCCTCGGTCCAGCTCTTCCTGTCCTCGGACCCGGACGACTATCTCGACAAGGCGTCCACGCTCGACCAGTTGAGCAGCCAGCAGGTCGACGCGCTGAAGAAGATCCAGGACAAGCAGCGCGAACTCGCCCAGGAACGGGCCGAGGCCGCCGAGAAGCTCAAGGACCTCTCCGCCACCCGCACCGAGCTGGGCAACAAGAAGAAGGAAGTCCAGGGCAAGCTCGGCGAGGCCCAGCGGCTGCTGAACACCCTGACCGCCAAGGAGAAGCAGCAGCTCGCCGAGGAGGAGCACAAGCGCGCCCAGGAAGGGCAGGAGCGCGCCAACCGCTCCACCGGCGGCGAGCGTCCCGACATCGGCGACGCCCCGCCCGCCTCCAACCGGGCCCAGGCGGCCTTCTCCGCCGCCCAGACCAGGATCGGCTCGCCGTACGTCTACGGCGCCACCGGCCCCTCCTCCTTCGACTGCTCGGGCCTGACCTCCTGGGCCTACGCCCAGGCCAACGTCTCCATCCCGCGCACCTCCGAGGCCCAGTCCCAGATCGGCACGAGGATCACCTCGGTCAGCGATCTGAAGGTCGGCGACCTGGTCTTCTTCTTCAACGACCTGCACCACGTCGGCCTGTACGCGGGCAACGGCCAGGTCCTGCACGCCCCGCGCACCGGCACGGTCGTCCGGTACGAGTCCATGAGCACCATCGGCGGCCCGTTCATGTGGGGCGTCCGCGTCTGACACCGGGCGGCACACGGACACGGTGGCGCCCGAACGGGCGAATCACCCGCACCGGAACCGACCCCGCGCCCCGCCGCTGACCTGCGTCAGCGGCGGGGCGTCAGCATGTCTTGACGCGGAGGTCTTTGGCCCGGACCCCCGTGCGCGGCTACTGTCTGCCGCGTTTCCCCGCCGTCGGGGAGACGGTCCGACGTCCGCCAGCGGAAGGACTGCCGTGGGGTCCCATCGCCGCCTTGCCCCGTCCGGATTCGACCGGGGCGCCGCCGTCCTGTGCGTGCTGTCGGCCGCGCTCGGCGCCGTGCCGGCACACGCCGCGCGCGAGGCCGGCGGCCGCGCCGAGGTGGACCGGCTGTACGCGGAGGCCGAGCGGGCCACCCAGGCCTACGACAAGGCCGAGGAGCGCGCCGGTGAACTGCGCCGGCGGCTGCGCGCCACCCGGGACCACCTGGCCCGGCAGCAGCAGCGCGTCAACGACCTGCGCGAACAGCTCGGTTCGCTGGCCGGCGCCCAGTACCGCTCCGGCGGCGTCGACCCGGCCGTCACCCTGCTGTTCTCCGCCGAGCCCGAGGACTACCTGGACAAGGCCGCCACGCTCGACCGCATCGGTGACCGGCAGGCCGGACGGCTCAGGCAGTTGCGGGCCGTGCTGCGCGAACTCGCCCAGGAACGCGCGGAGGCCGCCGGGACCCTCGCCGAACTGGAACGCGGCCGCCGGGCCGTGGCCGCCCACAAGCGGACCGTGGAACGCAAACTGGCCCGGGCCCGGCAGCTGATCAGGGCCATGCCCGCCGGGGAACGCGCCGCCTACGACCGGGCCTCCCGCGGCACCCGCACGGAACTGCCCGTCCCGGCCGCCGCCCCCGACGGCCGGGCCGCCGCCGCGCTGGCCGCCGCCCGCGCCGCCCTCGGCCGCCCCTATGTGTGGGGTGCCAACGGCCCCGCGGGGTTCGACTGTTCGGGCCTGACGCAGTGGGCGTACGCGCACGCCGGCGTCCATCTGCCGCGCACCTCCCAGGAGCAGCGGTTCGCCGGCCGGCGCGTCCCGCTCTCCCAGGCCCGCCCCGGCGACCTGGTCGTCTACCGCTCCGACGCCAGCCACGTGGCGCTGTACGCGGGCCACGGCCAGGTCATCCACGCGCCCTATCCCGGCGCCCCGGTGCGCTACGACCCGGTCGGCATGATGCCGGTCTCCTCGGTCACCCGGCCCTGACCGCCCCGCGCGCCGTACGATCGGGAAGTGGCTGGTCGCGGGCGGACGTGGAGTATCGGAGCCGTAGGGCTCGCCCTGCTGCTGCCGCTCGCCGGCTGCGACGGGCGGCAGACGGGCGATCCGGTGCGCACCGAGGTGCAGCGGATGCTCGACCGGCGCTCGGCCGCCCTGCTCGGACACGACGAGCGGGCGTACGGCGCGACCGGCACGCGCACCGTGTACACCCGGCTGCGCGCCCTGCCGCTGGCCTCCTTCGGATACCGGGTCACCGCCGTGCGCCGCACCGCCTCCGGCGCCACCGCCGACGCCGAACTGAGCTACCGCGTCGCCGGGTACGACAAGGCCCCGGTCGACGCCCGCCGCACCCTCACCCTGGGCCGCACCGCCGACGGCCACTGGTACGTCACCGCCGAACGGCCCGCCCGCGAGGCCGGGCAGCAACTGTGGGACCAGGGCACGGTGAGCGCCGTGGAGGGCGCGCACAGCCTGGTGCTCGGCACCGGCGACCCGGCCGCGCTGTCCGGCTTCGCCCGGCTCGCCGACCGGGCGGTCCCGGCCGTCTCCGGGGCGTGGGGCTCGCGCTGGAGCCGCCGGGTCGTCGTCCTCGTCCCGAAGTCGCTGGCGGGCATGGCGGCCCTCCTCGGCGCGCCGGCCGCCGACTACCGGGGCATCGCGGCGGTCACCACGGGCGAGGCGGGCGGCTCGGGCCGGGCGCCCGCGGACCGGGTGGTGGTCAACCCGGAGGCGTACGCGATGCTCGGCGACGCCGGCAAGCAGATCGTCCTCACCCATGAGACGGCCCATGTGGCCACCCGGGCGGACACCACGGCCGCCACCCCGCTGTGGCTGTCGGAGGGCTACGCCGACTGGATCGGCTATCTCGGCACCGGCCGCTCCCCGGCCGAGGCCGCTCCCGAACTCGCCCGGGCCGTCCGGGAGGGCAAGGCGCCCGAGGCGCTGCCCGTCGACAAGGACTTCGGCTTCACCAGCGACCCGGTGAAGCTGGCACGGGCCTACGAGAGCGGCTGGCTGGCCTGCCGGATGATCGCCGAGAAGTGGGGCGCGGCCCGGCTCGGCGCCTTCTACCGGGCCGTGGGTGCCCACGGCGAACGGGCGGGCGCGGTCGAGGGGGCCCTGCGCACGGTGCTCGGCACGACGGCACGGCGGTTCACCGCCCACTGGCACGCCTACGTCACGACGCGGCTGCGCTGAGCACGCCGATCCTGGTGCTTGGCGGGGCCGTCCAGCCGGCCCCGGCCCACGCGCTCCGCGGGCTCGGCCTGTCCGGCGTCTGCCTGGCGATGGCGATGGCGCCGGCGATGGCCGTGCGGTGCGCGGGCGCGGCGGTGCTGCCGGGCCGGGCCCCGCGTCAGGAGGAGACGGGGGCCCGCGTGGTCCGGGTGGGCCGAGGCGGGAACGGGGCGGCCGGCCGGGGCGGGACGGTCGCGCGCCACAGTCGGCGGGCGGCCGTGAGCGTGGCCGCGACCAGCAGGCCGTTGCGCAGCACCAGCAGCGTGACGCCGTAGCCGTCGCTGAGCACCACGTGCGAGAAGCCGAGCGGGAACTCCAGGACCGTCAGGAACGACGCCAGGACGACCATCAGCGCGGGCGGTCCCATGCGGGTCGCCCGGTGCGTCAGGCAGACGGCGGCCAGGCCGACCAGCCACACCAGGTACTGCGGGCTGATCACCCGGCTGGTCACCGTGAACAGCAGCACGGCCGTCAGGGCCGCGTCCGCGAGGACGGGCCCCGCAAGGCGCCTCGCGCGCAGCCGCCACAGCAGCAGCCAGCCGAACGCGGCCCCGGCCAGCGCCAGCGCGGCCGTGCTCACCACGTCCACCCACGGGCCCAGGAACTCGATCGAGCCGTAGTTCAGCAGCACCTCGCCCCGCCAGCCGAAGTGCCGGGCCACGTGGAAGACCAGGGCGCCCAGCGACTCCACCTCGGTGCCCCTCTCCCGCTGGAAGGTCAGGAACGCGAAGGCGCCCGGCATGGACACCGTGAACAGCAGCGCGACGCCCGCCCCGGTCACCGCCGCCGCCCCCCACGCCCGCCGCCGGACGGCACCGACCAGCAGCAGCGCCGGCCACACCTTCACCAGCGCCCCGAGCGCCGCCAGCGCGCCCAGCACCCGCGGGTGGCGGGCCCCCGCCAGCAGCGCCGCCACGGCCACCGCGGTCACCATCAGGTCGTAGCGCGCGTACACCGTCGGCCCGAGCAGCGGCACGCCCGCCACCCACACCCAGGCCCCGCGCGGGGACCGCCCGGACCGCCCGCCCGCGTACACCAGCAGCGCCAGCACCACGGCGTCGCACAGGCACGCCAGCACGAAGAAGGCGTGCGCGTACGACAGGAAGGGCAGGGCGGCGGGGGAGAGGATCGCGAGGGCGGCGGCGGGCGGGTACTGCCAGGTCACGTCGTCCAGCGGAAACGTTCCTTGCCGCAGCACCTCGTACCAGCCGCGGTAGATCACCGACACGTCCGAGGTGACGTCCGGGCCCGGGAAGACGTACACCCGGAACACGAACAGCAGCAGCGCCGCGCGGGTGGCGCCCCAGACCGCGAGCGGCCACCACGGGGACCGTCCGGCACCCTTCGTCTCCACGTGATCCCCTGCCGTTCGAATCCGCTTCGAGCGACCATGATGTCCCGCGAGCCTGTGCGCGTGCCACAGACTCGGCCGCGCCCGGCCGGGGACGGCCCATTCGGTAGGGTCGGCGGCGATGCGAAAGACCCTGATCGTCACCAACGACTTCCCGCCCCGGCCGGGTGGTATCCAGGCCTTCCTGCACAACATGGCCCTGCGCCTGGACCCGGACCGGCTGGTCGTCTACGCCTCCACCTGGAAGCGCGGCCGGGAGGGCGCCGAGGCCACCGCCGCGTTCGACGCCGAGCAGCCCTTCACCGTCGTCCGTGACCGCACCACCATGCTGCTGCCCACTCCGGGGGCCACCCGGCGGGCGGCCGGGCTGCTCCGCGAGCACGGCTGCACCGCGGTCTGGTTCGGTGCGGCGGCCCCGCTCGGGCTCATGGCCCCCGCGCTGCGCGGGGCCGGCGCCGAGCGGCTGGTCGCCACCACCCACGGGCACGAGGCCGGCTGGGCCCAGCTGCCCGCCGCCCGGCGGCTGCTGCGCCGGATCGGACAGTCCACGGACACGCTCACCTACCTCGGCGAGTACACCCGCTCCCGGATCGCCGCCGCCCTCACCCCGGAAGCCGCCGCGCGGATGGCGCGACTGCCGCCGGGGGTCGACGAGAAGACCTTCCACCCCGGCTCCGGCGGCGACGCGGTCCGCGCGCGGCTCGGCCTCGCCGACCGGCCGGTCGTGGTCTGCGTCTCCCGGCTGGTGCCGCGCAAGGGGCAGGACACCCTGATCCGGGCCATGCCGCGGATCCTCGCCGCCGAACCCGACACCGCCTTGCTGATCGTCGGCGGCGGCCCCTACGAACGGGACCTGCGCCGCCTCGCCCGGGAGACCGGCGTGGCCGGCTCGGTCCGCTTCACCGGCGCCGTGCCCTGGTCGGAACTGCCCGCGCACTACGGCGCCGGGGACGTGTTCGCCATGCCCTGCCGCACCCGGCGCGGCGGCCTGGACGTGGAGGGCCTCGGCATCGTCTACCTGGAGGCCTCCGCGACCGGACTGCCGGTCGTCGCGGGCGACTCGGGCGGCGCCCCCGACGCGGTCCTGGACGGCGAGACCGGCTGGGTGGTCAGGGGCGGCGCCCCCGGGGAGACCGCCGAGCGCATCGTGACCCTTCTCCAGGACCCCGGGCTGCGCCGGCGGATGGGCGAGCGGGGCCGCCGGTGGGTGGAGGAGAAGTGGCGCTGGGACCTGCTGGCGGAGAACCTGAGGACACTGCTGGAGTGAGGCGCCCCGCGCGCCTCACTTGGCGTAGATCGCCTCGATCTCGGCCGCGTAGTCCTTCGCCACCACGTTCCGCTTCAGCTTCAGCGACGGCGTCAGATGGCCCGACTCCTCCGAGAACTGGGCCGACAGCACACGGAACTTGCGCACCGACTCCGCCTTGGACACCGCCGCGTTGCCGTCGTCCACGGCCGCCTGGACCGCCGCGAGCAGATCCGGGTCGTCCTTCAGCGACGCCGCCGTGGAGCCGGCCGGCTTGCCGTGCTCGGCGGCCCAACGGCCGAGGAACTCCTCGTCGATGGTGACCAGCGCGCCCACGAACGGCCGCCCATCGCCCACCACCATGCACTCCGCGACCAGCGCGTGCGCCCGGATCCGGTCCTCGATCACGGCCGGGGCCACGTTCTTGCCGCCCGCCGTGACGATGATCTCCTTCTTCCGGCCGGTGATCCGCAGATAGCCGTCCTCGTCCAGGGTGCCGATGTCACCGGTGTGGAACCAGCCGTCGGCCAGCGCCTCGGCCGTGGCACCCGGGTTGTTCCAGTACTCCTTGAACAGGTGCTCGCCGTGCAGCAGCACCTCGCCGTCGTCCGCGATCCGCACCACCGAGCCGGGCAGCGGCTGCCCGACCGTGCCGATCTTCTGCCGGTCCCACGGGTTGAACGCGGTCGCCGCACAGGACTCGGTCAGGCCGTACCCCTCCAGCACCGTGAAGCCGATGCCCCGGAAGAAATGGCCGAGCCGCTCGCCGAGCGGGGCCCCGCCGGAGATGGCGTACTCGCCCCGGCCGCCGAGGACCGCGCGCAGCTTGCCGTAGACCAGCTTGTCGAAGAACTTGTGCCTGAGCTTCAGGCCGAACGACGGTCCGGACGGGCTGTCCAGCGCCTTGCTGTAGGCGATCGCGGTGTCCGCCGCCCGGTCGAAGATCTTCCCCTTGCCGTCCGCCTGCGCCTTGGCGCGCGCCGCGTTGTACACCTTCTCGAAGACCCGCGGCACACCGAGGATCAGCGTCGGCCGGAACGCGGCGAGTTCGTCGGTGAGGTGCTTGATGTCCGGGACGCAGCCCAGCTTGATCGGCGCCATCATCGGCGCCACCTGCACCAGCCGCCCGAAGACATGGGCGAGGGGCAGGAAGAGCAGCACGGAGCACTCGCCGGTGCGGAACAGCGGACGCAGCCGCTCCACCACGTTCCCGCACTCGGCGAAGAAGCTGCGGTGGGTGAGCACACAGCCCTTGGGGCGCCCGGTGGTGCCGCTCGTGTACACGATGGTCGCCGGGTCGTCGGCCCGGGCGAGCGAGCCGCGCTCCTCCACCGTCTCGTCCGACACGCCCTGCCCGAGCCGGCCCAGCTCCGCCACGCCCCCGGCCTCGATCTGCCAGACGTGCTTCAGCGCGGGCAGCGACTCGCGCACCGACTCCACGGCCGCCGCGTGATGGTCCAGCTCCACGACGCACGCCGTCGCGCCCGAGTCGGACAGGATCCAGCGCACCTGCTCCGGGGAACTCGTCTCGTACACGGGCACGGTGACGGCGCCCGCGCTCCAGATCGCGAAGTCCAGCAGCGTCCACTCGTAGCGCGTCCGGGACATCAGGGCCACCCGGTCGCCCGGCTGCACCCCGGCGGCGATCAGCCCCTTGGCGGCGGTGCGCACCTCGTCCAGGAACTCCCGTGCCGTCACGTCCTGCCAGACACCCTCCGACTTGCGGGCGATGACGGCGACATCGGGGTGCTGCGCGGCGTTTCTGCGAACGATATCGGTCAGATTTCCGTCCGCAGGGACCTCGTACAAAGCCGGAAGGCTGAACTCGCGCAAGACTGCTGCTCCTCATAGGGCGCCGGCGCCACGACGTTGTGCGATGCGACGGTGCGGTCCAAGGCTCGGGCAGGTGCTCGGGTACTTCGGTGGCTGAAATCCTGAGCACGACTGGACTGCCCGGACGTTACCCGCCGGTATGGCGTCTACGACAGGGGGTCCCGGCGAGATGTTCGCTGCGTCACACACGCGGGCGTTCCTTCGCGCACAGTAGTCCACGGCCCCTCGGACCGGCGAGTAACCGCAGGCCGGACCGGCACTGTTCACCTCCACCCCACACGCCTACCCTTGATCACCATGGCTTCCCCACGTACCGGCGACCGGCGGACCCGGGTCCATGTGGTCAGCGATGTGCACGGCAACGCCCGCGACCTGGCGAGGGCCGGTGACGGTGCCGACGCCCTCGTCTGCCTGGGCGACCTCGTCCTCTTCCTCGACTACGCCGACCACTCGCGCGGCATCTTCCCCGACCTGTTCGGCAAGGAGAACGCCGACCGCATCGTCGAGCTGCGCACCGCCCGCCGGTTCGCCGAGGCCCGCGAGTTCGGTGCCCGGCTGTGGGCCGGCGTCGGCACCGACCGGGCCGCCGCCATCGAGAAGGCGGTGCGCCGGCAGTACGACGAGCTGTTCGCCGCGTTCCCCACCCCGACGTACGCCACCTACGGCAATGTCGACATGCCGCAGCTCTGGCAGGAGTACGCCCGGCCCGGCACCACGGTCCTCGACGGCCAGCGGGCGGAGATCGGCGGGTGGACCTTCGGCTTCGTCGGCGGCGGTCTGCGCACCCCGATGCGCACCCCGTACGAGATCGACGACGAGGAGTACGCGGCGAAGATCGAGGCCGTCGGCGAGGTCGACGTGCTGTGCACCCACATCCCGCCGGAGGTGCCCGAACTGGTCTACGACACCGTGGCCCGCCGCTTCGAGAGGGGCAGCCGGGCCCTCCTGGACGCCATCCGCCGCACCCGGCCCCGGTACGCGCTTTTCGGCCATGTGCACCAGCCGCTCGCGCGCCGGATGCGGATCGGCGCCACCGAGTGCGTGAACGTGGGGCACTTCGCCGGCTCCGGCACCCCCTGGGCGCTGGAGTGGTGAGGCACGTCAGGTGGGGTGAAGGCGGCAGGTCGGCGGCGCGGTAGCCTTCACGCTGCACACACGTGCGCGGCCCGGCGCACACACGACCTCTCCCACACGGCGCGCATCCGGAGGAGCCACGGCGATGGCGGAACACACCAGTTCGAGCATCACGATCGAGGCGGCTCCCGCCGACGTCATGGCGGTGATCGCCGACTTCGCGCGCTACCCGGACTGGACCGGCGAGGTGAAGGAGGCCGAGGTCCTCTCCGCCGACGAGCACGGCCGCGCCGAGCGGGTCCGCCTCGTCATGGACGCCGGCGCCATCAAGGACGACCAGACCCTCGCCTATACCTGGCACGGCGGTCACGAGGTCTCCTGGAGCCTGGTGAAGTCCCAGATGCTGCGCTCCCTGGACGGCTCCTACCTGCTGAAGCCGGCCGGCGCGAATGCCACCGAGGTCACCTACCGGCTCACCGTCGACGTCAAGATCCCCATGCTGGGCATGATCAAGCGCAAGGCGGAGAAGGTCGTCATCGACCGGGCGCTGGCGGGCCTGAAGGAACGGGTCGAGTCCCTGGGGAAGTAGCCTCCCCGAGCCCTTGGAGGAGTGGCCTCCCCGAGCCCCGGAGGAGCGGCCTCCCCGGCCCGCCCCCGCGCACGGCGGTACGGTTCGGCATCATGCGCACCCTCCTGATCATGGGCCCGGGCGGCAGCGGCCGGACGACCGTCGCCGCGGCCACCGCGCTCGCCTCCGCCCGTGCCGGCCACCGCACCCTCCTGCTGAGCGCCGACCGCACCGACACCCCGGGCGCGGCCCTGGGCACCCCGACAGGACCGGCCCCCGCCGAGGCCGCGCCGCGCCTGACCGTCTGGCGCCCGGACGCCACCGAGGGCTTCCGGCGGGACCTCACCGCCTTCCAGGCCCGCGCCGAGAGCGTCCTCGACCTGCTCGGTGCCGCCCGCCTGGACGCCGAGGAGGTCACCGCGCTGCCCGGCGCCGAGGAACTGTCCTTCCTGCGCGCCCTGCGGGACGCGGCCCTCTCAGAGCGCTACGACCTGCTCGTCGCCGACCTCCCGCCGCTCCCGCGCGCCCTCGCGCTGCTCGGCCTGCCCGAGGAACTGCGCCGCTACCTGCGCCGCCTGCTGCCGCCGGAACGGCAGGCCGCCCGCGCCCTGCGCCCGGTCCTCGGCCGGCTGGCCGGCGTCCCCATGCCCGCCGGGTGGCTGTACGAGACGGCGGCCCGCTGGGACCTCGAACTCGCCGCCGTCGAGGCCGTCCTCACCGACCGGGACACCGCCGTACGCCTGGTCGCCGAGCCCGGTCCGGCCGGCGCCGACGCCCTGCGCG
Source organism: Streptomyces sp. NPDC029296 (assembly GCF_055569255.1). Lineage (NCBI taxonomy): Bacteria > Bacillati > Actinomycetota > Actinomycetes > Kitasatosporales > Streptomycetaceae > Streptomyces > Streptomyces sp. NPDC029296. The sequence goes on along the minus strand of NZ_JBVHXT010000034.1, from coordinate 11,913 downwards.
CCGCGTCCCTCGGCCTCGCCCTGCGCGGCCTGGGCACCGAGGCCCTGATCGCCAACCGCGTCCTGCCCGAGACCGCCGCGGGCGACTGGCTGGCCGGGCTGATCGCCCAGCAGCACAAGACGCTCGCCGAGTGGCGGGAGCCCTACGACGTCCACCCCGTCCCGCACCTCGGCCGCGACCCGCAGGGCGGCGACGACCTCGCCGCGCTCGCCGTGCCCGCCGCCGATCCGGCGCCCGCCCCGGTCGAGTGGCCCGTCACCGACCGGATCGCCGAGGACGGCGTGCTGGTCTGGCACCTGCCGCTGCCCGGCGCGATACGGGACGAACTCGACCTCGTCCGGCGCGGCGACGAACTCGTGATCACCACGGGTCCCTTCCGGCGGATCGTTCCGCTGCCCTCCGCGCTGCGCCGCTGCACCGTCGCCGGCGCCGGACTGCGCGACGGCGAGCTGCGCATCCGGTTCGCCCCCGACCCCGGCCTGTGGCCCGCCGGCGGACGGTGAACCGGGCACGCCCGTTCGGGTAACGTCGTAAAGGCGAACCGTAGTCAGGAGTCCGCCATGAGCGAAGAGCGCCCCGCACCCCAGCCGCCGCCGGAGCGGGCGACCGACGCCGACGCCTGGTCCACGGCCTGTGCCGAGGACCTCGCCGCCGAGCAGGCCCGCCGCCGCACCGAGCACGGCCCGCCGCCGGGCTCGGCCGCCGAGGAACTGAAGAAGCTGGTCGACGCGGTCGCCGACAAGCTCTCCGGCCTGCAGGCGCCGCTGCTCGGCTCCCTCGCCGGACCGGCCGCCCAGCAGGCCGTGCGCCAGGTCGTCCAGCAGGCCAAGGCCGCCGTGGAACCCGTCATCGAGCGCAACCCCGACGTCTTCGACCACCTCGCCGCGGCCGGCGGGGAACTCCTCGCCGCCTACCGCTCCGCCGTCCAGGGCCAGGAGCGGCGCTGGACCGCGCGCACGTCCGACCCGGCGGCCGGCCGGCCGGACCGGGACGACGGGGACGACGGGGGCGCGGGCGCCGGTCCGGGCGAGCGCATCGACCTGGACTGACGCCCTGCCGCGGCGGGGCCTCGGGTACGGTTGGCCGTAGCGGGGCTCGACCGAAACTGAGGGATTCATGGGACTCACCATCGGCGTCGACATCGGCGGCACGAAGATCGCGGCCGGCGTGGTCGACGAGGAAGGCAACATCCTCTCGACCTTCAAGGTGCCGACCCCCACCACACCCGAGGCCATCGTGGACGCCATCGCCTCGGCGGTGGACGGCGCGCGGGCCGGGCACGAGATCGTCGGCGTGGGCATCGGCGCGGCCGGTTACGTCAACCGCCAGCGCTCGACGGTCTACTTCGCGCCCAACATCGACTGGCGCAACGAACCGCTCAAGGAGAAGGTCGAGGCCCGCACGGACCTCCCGGTCGTGGTCGAGAACGACGCCAACGCCGCCGCCTGGGGCGAGTACAAGTTCGGCGCGGGCAAGGGCCACCGCAACGTCATCTGCATCACGCTCGGCACCGGTCTCGGCGGCGGCATCATCATCGGCAACAAGCTGCGCCGCGGCCACTTCGGCGTGGCCGCGGAATTCGGCCACATCCGGATGGTCCCGGACGGCCTGCTGTGCGGCTGCGGCTCGCAGGGCTGCTGGGAGCAGTACGCCTCCGGCCGTGCCCTGGTCCGCTACGCCAAGCAGCGTGCCAACGCCACCCCCGAGCGCGCCGAGGTCCTCCTCGCGCTCGGCGACGGCACCCCCGACGGCATCGAGGGCAAGCACATCTCCATGGCCGCCCGCCAGGGCTGCCCGGTGGCCGTCGACTCCTACCGCGAGCTGGCCCGCTGGGCCGGCGCCGGCCTCGCCGACCTGGCCTCCCTCTTCGACCCGTCCGCGTTCATCGTCGGCGGCGGTCTCTCCGACGAGGGCGACCTGGTGCTCGACCCGATCCGCAAGTCGTACAAGCGCTGGCTGGTGGGCGGCAACTGGCGCCCGGTGGCCGACGTGATCGCCGCCCAGCTCGGCAACAAGGCGGGCCTCGTGGGCGCGGCGGACCTGGCCCGGGAGCCCGACCCGGTCATGTGACGGCCTTCGCCGCCGAGGGGCGCGGGGAGCGGTGCGACCGGCCGGGAGACCGGCGGTCGCCCGGTTCTCCGCGCCCCTCGGCCGTGGGCGTACATTGATCCACATGGTGTTGCTCCCCGACTCCGCGACAGAGCCCGACGGCTCGGCCACCCTCCGCGTCCTGAGCTACAACGTGCGCTCGCTGCGCGACGACACCGCCGCCCTGGCCCGGGTGATCACCGCCTGCGTCCCCGACCTGGTCCTCCTCCAGGAGGCCCCCCGCTTCTTCCGCTGGCGCAAGAAGCTCGCGCGGCTCGCGGCGGCCTCCGGCCAGGTCGTCCTCACTGGGGGCGGCACAGCCGCGGGCCCGGCGATCCTGTGCGGGCTGCGCGCCACCGTCGAGCGCACCGAGGACGTGCTGCTGCCCCTCACCCCGGGCCTGCACCGGCGCGGCTTCGCCACGGCGGTGGTCCGCTTCGGCGGCGCCCGCCTCGGGGTGCTCAGCTGCCACCTCAGCCTCCAGCAGGACGAGCGCTACGAGCAGGGCGGGATGCTCCTCGACCGGCTCGCCGGCCTGGGCGTGGAGCACGCCGTCGCGGGCGGCGACCTGAACGAACGCCCGGACGGCCGCACCTTCCGCCGCCTGGCCGCCGGCCTCCAGGACTGCCGTGCGGCCGCGCCCTGGGGCGGCGAGTTCACCTCCACCCCCGCCGACCCGCACCAGCGCATCGACGCGGTCTTCGCGACCAAGGGCATCGAGGTACTGGGCTGCGGAGTGCCCCTGGACCAGCCGGGCGTGCACGAGGCGGACCTGCGGGCGGCCTCGGACCACCTTCCGGTGCTGGCCGCCCTCCGCGTCCCGGCGGCGTAGCGCCCGGCGAGGGCGCGGGGCCTCAGACGACCGCCCCGCGCCCGGGGTCGTCGTCCTCCTCGTCGTCCGTCCGCATCCGCGCCACCAGCGTCACGAAGCCGCCGAGGAAGCCGCCGATGCCGAGGGTCGTCAGCCACCAGGTCATCTGCCAGCCGAGGAGTACCGCCAGCAGCAGCAGGACGGGCCCGCCGAGCACCCCCAGCCAGGCGAACCGGGCGGTGGTGTCCGCGGTCGGCAGCGGCGGCGGCTCCGGGGGGACGAAGTGGCCCTCGTCGTCCTCGTCGAAGTCGTCGTCGGACGGCTCGGCCACCGCGTAGTCGCGCGGGCCGATCCGCGGGCCGACGCCGGGCGCGAAGGACACCGAGGCGCCCAGCGGACGCGGGGGCGGCTCCTCGCCCCCGGTGTCCTTGCCGGTGTCCGGGGCGGCGTTCTTCTCCAGCAGCGCCAGGTCCTCCACCGGCTTGAACGGCCGGGCGCCGGGCGGGTCCGGCGGCTCGGCGCCGTACCCGGCGACGATGGCCCGCCAGGCGGCGTCCTCGTCGAACGGCACGTCCTGCCGGCCCGGCTCGCGGGCCTCCTGGCCGTCGCGGTCCTCGCGGTCCTCGCGGCCTTCACGGTCGGAGTCGTGCTCAGCCAACTGCGGCCGTCCCTTCCTTGCCGACACTGGGTGCGAGCCGGCCGACGAAGGCGAGGCTCTCCTCGAAGATCCGGTCCGCGTCCACGTCCAACGTCGCCACGTGGTAGCTGTGTTCCAGCACGATCTCCGTGACGTCCCGGGACGACACCCGGCCGAGCACCCGCGCGGAGTCGGCCGCCGGTACGACGTGGTCCTCGGCACTGCGCAACAGCAGCAGCGGCTGGGTGACCCGGGGCAGCTCGCCGTCCACCCGGCGCAGCAGCTGCCGCAGCGAGTGCGCCGCGTGCAGCGGCACCCGGTCATAGCCCAGCTCCGCCGCGCCCGGCCGGGCGATGTCGCTGGCGATGCCCTTCGTCGAGCGCACCAGGTGCCGGGCCACCGGCAGGGCGCGGGCCGACAGGCCGTGCACCTTGTTCGCCGGGTTGACCACCACCGCGCCGGCGACCCGCCCGCCGTGCCGGGCCGCGAGCCGCAGGGCGAGCGCCCCGCCCATCGACAGGCCCGCCACGAACACCCGCGAGCAGCGCGCGGTGAGCGCACGCAGTTCGCGGTCCACCTCCGCGTACCAGTCCTGCCAGGTGGTGAGCTGCATGTCGGTCCAGCGCGTGCCGTGGCCGGGCAGCAGCGGCAGGGACACCGACAGGCCGCGGGCCGCGTGGTGCTCCGCCCAGGGGCGCAGCGACTGGGGTGAGCCGGTGAAGCCATGGCAGAACAGAACGCCCACCTCACCGCCCTCGTGGCGGTACGGCTCGGCTCCGGGGAGGACTGGCATGTGCTTCACGGTACGCGACCGCGCGGACACCGACCAGGGTCGTCGGGCTCATTGACGGTACTCCGGGATAAGGTCTTGCCGACGGAAACAGGAGGCACACGGGTGTTGTACGGCACGATGAAGGTCGCCATCGGCGGGCCGCTCAAGGTCGCCTTCAGGCCCTGGGTGGAGGGTCTGGAGAACATCCCGGCCACCGGCCCCGCCATCCTGGCCAGCAACCACCTGTCCTTCTCGGACTCGTTCTTCCTGCCGGCGGTGCTGGACCGGAAGGTCACGTTCATCGCCAAGGCCGAGTACTTCACCACCCCGGGCGTCAAGGGCCGGCTCACCGCGGCCTTCTTCAAGGGCGTCGGCCAGCTCCCGGTGGACCGCTCCGGGGCGCGCGGCGCCGGCGAGGCGGCCGTCCGCAGCGGCATCGAGGTGCTGGAGCGCGGGGAGCTGTTCGGCATCTATCCGGAGGGCACCCGCTCGCCCGACGGGCGGCTGTACCGGGGCAAGCCCGGCGGCCTCGCCCGGGTGGCGCTGGCCACCGGCGCGCCCGTCATCCCGGTCGCGATGATCGACACGGAGAAGATCCAGCCGCCCGGCCAGGTCGTGCCGAAGCTGATGCGGCCCGGCATCCGCATCGGCAGGCCGCTGGACTTCGGCCGCTACCAGGGCATGGAGCACGACCGGTTCGTGCTGCGCGCCCTGACCGACGAGGTCATGTACGAGATCATGAAGCTGTCCGGCCAGGAGTACGTCGACATGTACGCCACCGCCGCCAAACGGCAGATAGCCGAGGCGGCCAAGGCCGCGAAGGCGGCGAAGGACGTGGAGAAGGCGGCGAAGGCGGAGAAGGCGGGGAAGAAGCAGACCGAGCGGTAGCCGGGGGGATTCGGGGGGATTCGGGGGCATGCCCAAGCGGGAACGCGTCATGCGGATGTCGGTCGAGCTGCCGCTGTGGCGGGCACTCGCCGGCTACCGCGTCCTGACCATGCTGTACGCCATCGGCCTGTGCGCCACCGCGTACGACCAGTTCACCCGGCCCTGGGTCGCGGTGGCCTACTACGCCGTCCTGGTCGTGTGGACCCTCGCGACCCTGCCCCGGGTGTCCGGCGCGGCGCGCTGCACCGGGCGCTTCCTGGCCGCCGACCTGGCCGTCGCCCTCGTCGGCATCCTGCTCACCCCGTTCGCCGACAGCCACCACCGGATCACGGACGGCGGCCCCACCCTGCCGTCGATCTGGACCGCCGGCGCGGTGCTGGCCTTCGCCGTCAAGGGCGGCTGGCGCTGGGCCGCCGTCGCCTCCACCGCCGTGGCCGCCGCCAACCTGGTCGAGCGCGGTCACCCCGCCCGGGACACCGTGCACAACGTGATCCTGGTCTGGGTGGCCTCCATCGCCATCGGCTACGTCGTGGAGGTGGCCCGCGCCTCCGAGCGCACCCTCGCCCGCGCGCTGGAGATCGAGGCCGCCACCCGGGAGCGGGAGCGGCTGGCCCGGGACATCCACGACGGAGTGCTCCAGGTGCTGGCCATGGTGAAGCGCCGGGGCGCGGCGCTGGGCGGCGAGGCGGCCGAGCTGGGCCGGCTGGCCGGGGAGCAGGAGGTGGCCCTGCGCACCCTGGTGTCGGGCGGTCTGGTCCCGGTCTCCCGGGTCTCGGAGGACCTGGCGCAGGGCGCCGTCGTGCGCGCGGTGGAGGAACCGGACGACGACGGGCCGCTCGATCTGCGTGCCCTGCTCGCGCCGTACGCGGGCGCCCGGGTCAGCCTGGCCGAGCCCGGCGCCCCGGTGCCGCTGCCGCCCGGCGCGGCCCGCGAGGTGGCCGCCGCGGTCGGGGCCGCCCTGGACAACGTGCGGGCGCACGCCGGGGACGGGGCCCGCGCCTGGATCCTGGTGGAGGACGAGCCGGACGAGATCGTCGTCACCGTCCGGGACGACGGCCCCGGCATCCCCGAGGGCCGGCTCGCGCAGGCCGAGGGCGAGGGCCGGCTCGGGGTGGCCCTGTCGATCCGGGGCCGGCTGCGCGACCTCGGCGGCAGCGCGCGGATCTGCTCCGTGCCCGGGCAGGGCACGGAGGTCGAACTGAAGGTACCCAAGGGCGCCGTGCGGGCGCGGGGGAAGAAGGCGGAACGGTGATGACACAGGGGCAGGACCCGATCAAGGTCATGGTGGTCGACGACCACCCCATGTGGCGGGACGCGGTCGCCCGGGACCTGGCCGAGTCCGGTTTCGAGGTGGTCGCCACCGCCGGCGACGGCGAGCAGGCGGTCCGCCGCGCCAAGGCCGCCGCCCCGGACGTGCTCGTGCTGGACCTCAACCTGCCGGCGAAGCCCGGCGTCCAGGTGTGCAGGGAACTGGTCGGCCACAACCCCGCGTTGCGGGTCCTGGTGCTGTCGGCGAGCGGCGAGCACGCGGACGTGCTGGAGGCCGTGAAGTCCGGCGCGACCGGCTATCTGCTGAAGTCCGCCTCCACCGGGGAACTGCTGGACGCGGTGCGCCGCACCGCCGTCGGCGACCCGGTGTTCACCCCGGGCCTGGCCGGGCTGGTCCTCGGTGAGTACCGGCGGCTGGCCGCCGAACCCGCGCCCGCCGCCGACGCCGGCCGGCCGGGCGCGCCCCGGCTGACCGACCGGGAGACGGAGGTGCTGCGGCTGGTGGCGAAGGGCCTGAGCTACAAGCAGATCGCCGAACGCCTCGTCATCTCCCACCGCACGGTGCAGAACCACGTCCAGAACACCCTCGGCAAGCTCCAGCTGCACAACCGCGTGGAGCTGGTCCGGTACGCCATAGAGCGCGGACTCGACGGGGAATAGGGCGCACGGGGCGCATCCGGCGTACGCCCCGGAATCACCCTTCTCGCCTATCCCGGTGTGACCTGAATCACCATTAACGTGACCAGGCGTCAGGTAACCGCGGTGAAGGGACATTTCCATGCGGGTCGGAGTACTGACCGGAGGCGGCGACTGCCCCGGGCTCAACGCCGTCATCCGGGGCGTCGTCCGCAAGGGCGCGCAGGAGTACGGCTATGACTTCGTCGGCTTCCGGGACGGCTGGCGCGGTCCCCTGGAGAACGACACCGTCCGTCTCGACATCCCCGCCGTGCGCGGCATCCTGCCCCGCGGCGGGACGATCCTCGGCTCCTCCCGGACCAATCCGCTCAAGGCCCGCGACGGCATCCGCCGGATCAAGGACAACCTGGCCAAGCAGGAGATCCAGGCGCTGATCGCGATCGGCGGCGAGGACACCCTCGGGGTCGCGGCACGGCTGTCCGACGAGTACGGCATGCCCTGCGTCGGCGTGCCGAAGACCATCGACAACGACCTGTCCGCCACCGACTACACCTTCGGCTTCGACACCGCCGTCAACATCGCCACCGAGGCCATCGACCGGCTGCACACCACCGCCGAGTCCCACATGCGGGTGCTGGTGGTGGAGGTGATGGGCCGGCACGCCGGCTGGATCGCCCTGCACTCGGGCCTGGCCGGCGGCGCCAACGTCATCCTCATCCCCGAGCAGCGCTTCGACGTCGACCAGGTCTGCGACTGGGTGACCTCCCGGTTCGAGGCGTCCTACGCGCCGATCGTGGTCGTCGCCGAGGGCGCCATGCCGAAGGACGGCGAGGTGGTGCTCAAGGACGACTCGCGGGACTCCTTCGGGCACGTCCGGCTGTCCGGGGTGGGCGAGTGGCTGGGCAGGGAGATCGAGAAGCGCACCGGCAAGGAGGCGCGCACCACGGTCCTCGGGCACGTCCAGCGCGGCGGCACGCCCAGCGCCTTCGACCGCTGGCTCGCCACCCGCTTCGGTCTGCACGCCATCGACTGCGTGCACGAGGGGGACTTCGGACGCATGGTCGCGCTGCGCGGCACCGACATCGTCCGCGTCCCCCTCACCGAGGCCACGGCCCGGCTGAAGACCGTCGACCCGAAGCTGTACCAGGAGGCCGGCGTCTTCTTCGGCTGACGGCGGCCGGCGGCTCGCCGCCGCCGGCCGGACCGCCCGGGCTACACGGTCGTGCGGCGCAGGCCGCCCACCAGCTCCCGCACGACCGCGGCCCCGTTCAGCGTCAGCACCGACTCCGGGTGGAACTGCACCCCGGCGAAGCCCGGCCCGCGCAGGGCGTGCACCTCGCCGTCGGCCGCCCGGCTCACCTCCACGCCGTGCGCGGCCAGCTCCAGGGCCGCGTCCTCGTCGCAGCGCGCGACGAAGCTGTTGTAGAAGCCGACGGTCTCGCTGCGCCCGAACAGGTCGATCACCGTCTGCGCCCCCTGGTACGGCACCCGCTTGCGCACGATGCCGAGGCCCAACCGTGCCGCGATCAGCTCGTGCCCGAGGCAGACGCCGAGCACCCCGTGCCGGTGGGTCCCGACGATCTCGGCGGCGAGGTCCCGCAGGAACCGCATCTTGGGGTCGGCGGCATCGCGGGGGTCGCCGGGGCCGGGGCCGAGGACGACCGGCCCCTCGTGGCCGAGCACCGCCGCCCGCAGCCCGGGCTCGTCGTAACGCCGGACGGTCACGTCGAGACCGCCCGAGCGCAGGACGTGCGCCAGCATCGCGGTGAAGGTGTCCTCGCCGTCCACCACGAGGGCGTGCCCCGCGAGGTCGTCGGACCGCTCCTGCATCCGCAGCCAGAACGGCGCGAGCCCGGCCCGCCGCCCGTCCAGCGCGGCCCGCACCCGCGGGTCGCCGGCCAGCCGGGGCCGGTCCCGTTCCGCGCGCGGCCGGGCCGGCCGTACGCCGAGGGCCGCCAGCACGCCGGCCGCCTTCGCGTGGGTCTCGGCGACCTCGCCGGCCGGGTCGGAGCCGCGCACCAGCGTCGCCCCGACCGGCACCCGCAGCCGGCCGTCCCCGCCGATGTCGGCGGTGCGGATCAGGATGGGCGAGTCGAGGGTCTGCGCGCCCCCGGCGTCCCGCCCGAGCAGGGCCAGCGCACCGGCGTAGTACCCGCGCCCGCCGGACTCGTACCGCTCGATGACCCGGCAGGCGTTCTGCACCGGCGACCCGGTCACCGTCGCCGCGAACATGGTCTCCCGCAGCACCTCCCGCGCGTCCAGCGAGGACTTCCCGCGCAGTTCGTACTCGGTGTGCGCGAGGTGCGCCATCTCCTTCAGGCGCGGGCCGACGACGACCCCGCCCATGTCGCCGACGGTGCACATCATCTTCAGTTCCTCGTCGACGACCATCGAGAGCTCCTCGGTCTCCTTGGCGTCGCCGAGGAACGTCAGCAGGTCCTCCGGGGTGGGTCCGCCGGCCGGATAGCGGTACGTCCCGCTGATCGGGTTCATGACGACCGTGCCGCCGCTCATCCGCACGTGCGCCTCGGGGCTCGCGCCCACCAGCGTCCGGTCCCCGGTGTGCACGACGAACGTCCAGTACGCCCCGCGCTCGCCCGCCAGCAGCCGTCGGAACAGCGCGAGGGCATCCGCGCGCCCGAAGCCGGGGATCCTCCCCTCGAAGGTGCGCCGGATCACGAAGTTCGCGCCCTCGCCCCGGCCGATCTCGTCGCGCAGCACCCGGCCGACGATCTCGCCGTACTCCTCGTCGGCCACGTCGAAGCCGCCGCCCTCGACCCGCACCTCGTGCGCGGGCAGCCCGGCGAGGGCCTCGTCCAGCTCCAGCGTGTGCGTCTCCTCGGGGGTGAGCACCAGCAGCGGGGTGCCGTCGTCGCGGACGTCGAAGCCGCGCTCGGCCAGCTGCCGGAACGGCACCAGGGCGAGCCCTTCGCCCGGCAGGTCGGCCAGCCGGTCCCGCCGGGTCACCGGGCCGATCAGCACCTCCACCGGGTGCTCGTCGCGGCCCGGGGCGCGGCGGCGGAGCAGGGCGAAGGGGCGGTCGTCGTGCAGCAGCCGGTTCAGGTCCATGGGTTCCTCATTCCGTCGGTGTCGGTGAGGAACGGCCCCGGATACGCCGAAGGCCGCCCCTCGGGCGGCCTTCGCGAAGTCGGTCGTACGCGCGCGAATCAGTGGGCCGCCGGAGAAGCGGTCCACCACCAGTTCTGGATCGACGGCGCGAACATGCCGGGAACCCTACCGCACCCACCGGCCGTCCACCGGGCAATCGCTCCGTCTCACCCTTCGAGCCGGGGGGAAAATCCCTTGGCGCGACCCCGTAATGTTTACGAGGTGACCGTGAACGCTAAGACCAGCCCGAGCGCTGGCAACACCTGGCGAGACCTGCCCGCGGCGCAGCAGCCCGAGTACCCCGACCCCGAGGCTCTGCGCGCAGTGATCGCGGACCTCGAGTCGTATCCGCCGCTCGTCTTCGCGGGCGAGTGCGACCAGCTGCGCGCCCGGATGGCGGCCGTCGCCAGGGGAGAGGCGTTCCTCCTCCAGGGCGGCGACTGCGCCGAGGCGTTCGACGGGGTGTCCGCCGACCAGATCCGCAACAAGCTGAAGACGCTGCTCCAGATGGGCGCCGTCCTGACCTACGCGGCCTCCGTGCCCGTGGTGAAGGTGGGCCGCATCGCCGGGCAGTACTCCAAGCCGCGCTCCAAGCCGACCGAGACCCGTGACGGGGTGACGCTGCCGACCTACCGGGGCGACTCCGTCAACGGCTTCGACTTCACCGAGGCGAGCCGCATCCCGGACCCGGAGCGGCTGAAGCGCATGTACCACGCGTCGGCGTCCACGCTGAACCTGGTGCGCGCCTTCACCACCGGCGGCTACGCCGACCTGCGCCAGGTGCACGCCTGGAACCAGGACTTCGTGCGCACCTCGCCGTCGGGCCAGCGCTACGAGCAGCTCGCGCGCGAGATCGACAACGCGCTGCACTTCATGCGGGCCTGCGGCGCGGACCCGGAGGAGTTCAAGACCGTCGAGTTCTACTCCTCGCACGAGGCGCTGCTGCTGGACTACGAGTCCGCCCTCACCCGTGTCGACTCCCGCACCGGGCAGCTGTACGACGTCTCGGCGCACATGGTGTGGATCGGCGAGCGCACCCGGCAGCTGGACCACGCGCACATCGAGTTCGCCTCGCGGATCCGCAACCCGATCGGCATCAAGCTCGGCCCGACCACCACGGCCGAGGAGGCGCTGCGGTACATCGAGCGCCTCGACCCCGAGCGGGAGCCGGGCCGGCTGACCTTCATCGTCCGGATGGGCGCCGACAAGATCCGCGACAAGCTCCCCGAGCTGGTCGAGAAGGTCACGGCGTCCGGCGCGACGGTGGCCTGGGTGACCGACCCGATGCACGGCAACACCTTCGAGGCGGCCTCCGGGCACAAGACCCGCCGCTTCGACGACGTGCTCGACGAGGTCAAGGGCTTCTTCGAGGTCCACAAGGCCCTCGGCACCCACCCGGGCGGCATCCACGTGGAGCTGACCGGCGACGACGTCACCGAGTGCGTGGGCGGCGGCGACGAGATCTTCGTGGACGACCTGCACCAGCGCTACGAGACGGCCTGCGACCCCCGGCTGAACCGCAGCCAGTCGCTGGACCTGGCGTTCCTCGTGGCCGAGATGTACCGGGACCAGTGACCGGCGGCCGATGAGCCACCCTGGGGGGGGGGGGGCACCTGGTCCTCGCCCCCACCGCCCTTCCCTGTGTCCCGGCCCGGGTTTGGTTGGGGTTTTCTCCCCTGGAACAGGGAAAAGCGGAAAAGAACA
>NZ_JBVHXT010000033.1:18487-121815 GCF_055569255.1 Streptomyces sp. NPDC029296 | reverse complement strand
CACCCGCGCGAACACCGGAAACACCCGATACAAACCCCGACCCATCCCCACCCACTGACCACCCTGACCAGAGAACACAAACGCCGACCCACCCGGGGAGGCGGTGCCCGTGACGATTCCGGGTGTTCCGTCGATCAGCGCGTCCAGGCCCGCCGGGTCCGTCAGCACGGCACGGTGCGGAAAACGGGCCCGCGCGGCCAGGTCCGCGGCCACCTCGGCCGGTGTGACCTCGGGGTGCTCGGCGAGGAACCCGCGCAGCCTGCGGGCCTGGTCGCGCAGGGCCGCGTCCGACTTGGCCGACAGCAGCCACGGCAGCGGCACCGTGGGGGCGGGGGCGGGCGTGGAGGACGTCTCCTCGGCCGGGACCGGGTCCGGGGCCGGTGCCTCCAGGATCACGTGCGCGTTCGTACCGCTGATACCGAACGCCGAGACGCCCGCGCGGCGCGGACGGCCGTGGTCGGGCCAGGGCCGGGCCTGGGTGAGCAAGGAGACATGGCCCGCCGACCAGTCGACGTGCGAGGTCGGCACATCCACATGCAGCGTCGGCGGCAGCTCGCCGTGCCGCATCGCCATCACCATCTTGATCACACCCGCCACACCCGCCGCCGCCTGCGTATGCCCGATGTTCGACTTCACCGACCCCAGCCACAACGGCTCCACCCGGTCCCGGCCATACGTCGCCAGGAGTGCCTGAGCCTCGATGGGATCGCCAAGGGTCGTCCCCGTGCCGTGCGCCTCCACCGCGTCCACCTCGGACGGCTCCAGCCCCGCGTTCGCCAGCGCCTGACGGATGACGCGCTCCTGCGACGGACCATTCGGCGCGGTCAACCCATTGGACGCCCCGTCCTGGTTCACCGCCGAACCCCGCACCACCGCCAGCACCCGATGACCATTGCGACGAGCGTCCGACAACCGCTCCAAGAGCACGACACCCGCACCCTCGCCCCAGGCCGTACCGTCAGCAGCCTCGGCGAACGCCTTCACCCGCCCATCGGCCGCCAGCCCCCGCTGGCGCGAGAACTCCACGAACCCCGCCGGCGTCGCCATGACCGTCACGCCGCCCGCCAGGGCCAGCGAGCACTCCCCCGCCCGCAGCGCCTGCGCCGCCAGGTGGATCGCCACCAGCGACGACGAGCACGCCGTGTCCACCGACACCGCCGGACCCTCCAGCCCCAGCAGATACGACACCCGCCCCGAGGTCACACTCGTCGCCGTGCCCGTGGAGAGGTAGCCCTCCAGGTCGGGCGGCTGTGCCCCGGCGCCATAGCCCGAGGACCAGATGCCGGTGAAGACGCCCGTCTGACTGCCCCGCAACGACGTCGGATCGATCCCCGCGTCCTCGAACGTCTCCCACACCGTCTCCAACAACACCCGCTGCTGCGGATCCATCGCCAACGCCTCACGCGGCGAAATCCCGAAGAACGCGGCATCGAAGCCACCCGCGTCCCTCAGAAAACCACCCGACCGCGTGTACGACGTCCCCGGCCCACCGGCCGGATCATAAAGACGACCCACATCCCACCCACGATCCGACGGGAACTCCCCCACCGCGTCCACCCCACCCGACACCACACCCCACAACTCCTCCGCCGACCCCACCCCACCCGGATACCGGGCCCCCAACCCCACCACCACCACCGGATCACCCGACACCGAAACCGCAACCGGCACGGACGCGGCAGGGGTTCGGCGCCGGGCACCGACCAGGAGGTCCCGCAGATGGCCGGCCAGCGTGTCGGGGGTCGGGTAGTCGAAGGTCAGCGTCGCGGGCAGCCGTACCCCGGCGACCGCGGACAGGCGGTTGCGCAGTTCCACCGCGGTGAGCGAATCGAAGCCCAGGTCCTTGAAGGCCCGTTCGGCGCTGACGGCCGCGGTGTCGCTGTGGCCGAGGACCGCGGCCGTCTGGCCGGTGACCAGTTCCAGGACGCGGCTGTGCTGCTCGGTCTCGGGCAGGGCCGCCAGTTCCCTGCCCAGGCCCGGCCGGTCCGTGCGCCGGGCGGGCCTGGTCCGGGTGAGGCGGCTGAGCAGGGGGCGGGTGGACGCCGCCGACAGGTCGAGGTGTGCGGGGACGAGTGCGGGATCGGCGGCGCCCAGGGCCAGGTCGAACAGTGCGAGCGCCTGGTCCGTGGGCATCGGCAGCACGCCGGCGCGGGCGAGGCGCTTGCGGTCGGTGTCGGTGAGGTGTTCGGTCAGCCCGCTGTCCTCGGCCCATTGTCCCCAGGCCAGCGACACGCCCGGCAGGCCCTGGGCACGCCGGTGTACGGCGAGGGCGTCCAGGAAGGCGTTCCCGGCGGCGTAGTTCGCCTGGCCCGGGCCGCCCAGCACACCGGCGGCGGACGAGAAGAGCACGAACGCGCTCAGGTCCAGGTCTTTCGTCAGCTCGTGCAGGTGCCAGGCGGCGTCGGCCTTGGGCCGCAGCACCTGGTCGATCCGGCCGGGCGTGAGGGATTCGACGACGCCGTCGTCGAGCACGCCGGCCGCGTGCACGACCGCGGTCAGCGGGTGCGCGGCCGGGATCGTCTCCAGTACGGCCGCCAGCGCGTCCCGATCGGCCACGTCGCAGGCCACCACCTCTGCGTCGAAGTCCACCTCCGCCGCGGTCCTGCCGAGCAGGAGCAGGTGCCGGATGTCGTGCCGGTCGCGCAGGTGCCGGGCGACGAGGCGGCCCAGTGTTCCGGTGCCTCCGGTGATCAGCACGGTGCCGTTCGGGTCGAGCGGGCCGGGTGCCGGGGGCGCTTCGGCCCGTACCAGGCGGGCGGCGTGGGCGGCACCGTCGCGGACGACGAGCTGCGGTTCGTCCCCCGCGACGAGGACGCGGTCGTCGGTGTCGACGAGCACGAACCGGTCGGGGTGTTCCGCTTGGGCCGCGCGGACCAGGCCCCAGACGACGCTGGACGGCAGGTCGGCGGGGTCCGGCCCGACCGCCCCGCGGGTCACGACGGCCAGCCGGCCGTCCCCGTCGCGCAGGAAGTCCTGGAGCACGCCCAGCGTCTCGGCGGCGACGGTGTGCGCGGCCGAGACGGGGTCTCCCGCCGGAGGTGTGACGTGGTGGACGGCCGGGGGTTCGCCGGTGCTCTCGACGGGCACCCAGTCGAGGCGGTAGAGCTGGTGGGTCCCGGCGACCGGCAGGCCCGGCGGCCGGTGGCGCACGGTCAGCGCGTCGATCACCGCCAGCGGGCCGGACTCGTCGGCGAGCACGACCCGGAAGGTGTCGGGGCCGGTGGGTGTGAGGCGGACCCGGGCCGTGGAGCCGGCTTCCCGCATCGACACCCCGGCGAAGGAGAACGGCAGGCGGCCGGCCTCCAGCAGGGTCAGCGGCTGGAGTGCGGCGTCGAGCAGCGCGGGGTGGAGACCGAAGCGGTCGCGGGTGCCGGCGGGCAGCGCCACCTCGGCATAGAGCTCGTCGCCCTGCCGCCGGATCTCGCGTACGCCCGCGAACACCGGCCCGTACTCGTAGCCCTGGGCGGCGAGGGTGTCGTAGAAGTCGGTCAGGTCGACGGGTTCACCGGCCGGCTGCCAGGTCTCGCCGGTGTCGTACGGGTGGGGGCCGCCGGACGCGAGCACGCCGGTGGCGTGGCGCAGCCAGGTGCCGTCCGTCCGGGAGTGCACGGTGACGGGGCGCCGGCCCGTCCCGTCCGGTGCGCCGACGGCGACCTGGACCGGCACGGAACCGTCGTCCGGCAGGATCATGGGG
The DNA here is from genome assembly GCF_055569255.1 of Streptomyces sp. NPDC029296. NCBI lineage: Bacteria > Bacillati > Actinomycetota > Actinomycetes > Kitasatosporales > Streptomycetaceae > Streptomyces > Streptomyces sp. NPDC029296. The sequence goes on along the minus strand of NZ_JBVHXT010000033.1, from coordinate 118,121 downwards.
GCTTCCAGCACCAGTTCGTCCAGGACGTCGCAGCCGGCCTGCCGTCCGGCGTGCAGGGCGAGTTCCACGAACACGGTGCCGGGCAGCAGCACGGAGCCCAGGACGACGTGGTCGGCCAGCCATGGCCGGGTGGCCGTCGAGAGCCGCCCCGTGAGCAGGATGCTCTGGTCCCCGGCCAGTTCGACGACGGCACCGAGCAGCGGGTGCCCGGCGGAGTCCAGTCCCGCCGCCGACACGTCGCCCTTCGTGGCGGCGGGGTTCAACCAGTACGGCCGGTGCTGGAAGGCGTACGTCGGCAGCGGGACGTGGCGGGGCTCGCCGGGGAAGACCGGCGTCCAGTCGACGGTCACGCCCTGCGTGTGCAGACGCGCCAGGGCGAGGTGGAATTCCTGTCTGCCGCTGCCACGGCGCAGTGTGCCGGTCACCGCGCCGTCCATCACCGGCACCAGTACGGGGTGCGGGCTGACCTCCACGAACACGCCGTGCCGGTCCTGCGTCAGGGCCTCGACGGCGAGGTCGAAGCGTACGGGTTCGCGGAGGTTGCGGTACCAGTAGCCGGCGTCGAGGACGGAGGTGTCGATCTCCTCGCCGGTCACCGTCGAGCAGAAGGGGATCACCGCCGGGTGCGGTGTGATGTCGGCGAGGTCGGTGAGCAGTTGGTCGCGGATCGCCTCGACCTGGACGGAGTGGGCCGCGTAGTCCACCGGCAGACGGCGGGCGCGGATGCCGTCGGCCTCACAGACCGCCAGCAACTCGTCCAACGCGTCCAGAGCACCCGACACGACGACCGAACCCGGGGCATTGACCACCGCCACCGTCAGCCGGCCGCCCCAGCGGGCCACGAAGCCGACGGCCCGCTCATGCCCGAGACCGACCGACACCATCCCACCCTGGCCCGCCAGAGCGACCAGGGCCTTGCTCCGCAGAGCGACCACCCTGGCCGCGTCCTCCAACGACAACGCCCCCGCCACATACGCCGCCGCGATCTCCCCCTGCGAATGCCCCACCACGGCATCCGGCTCCACACCATGAGCACGCCACAACTCCGCCAGCGCCACCATCACCGCGAACAGAGCGGGCTGCACCACATCCACCCGCTCCAGCGCACCACCACCGGTCAACACTTCCACCAACGACCAGTCCGTATACGGCGCCAACGCCACACCACACGCGTCGATCACCTCCCGGAACACCCGCTCCGAGCCGTACAACTCCCCACCCATCCCCACCCACTGCGCACCCTGCCCCGGAAACACGAACACCGACCGACCCACCGAACCGGCCACACCTGTGATGACGCGGGGGTCTCCGTCGGCGAGGGCTGCCAGTTCCGCCATGAGGTCGGTCCGGGTGCTGCCCACCAGGGCCGCCCGGTGGGCGAGCATGGTGCGGGTGGTGGCGAGGGCCCGGCCGATCGCGGCCGGCCGGAGTCCGGGGTGGGCGGTGATGTGGTCCGCGAGCCGTCGGGCCTGGGCGCGGAGGGCGTCGTCCGTCTTGCCGGACAGCAGCCACACGGTGGGCTCCGCGGAGTCGTCCGCGGCGGGTTGTTCGGGGATTTCCTCCGGGAAGTGTTCGATGACGACGTGGGCGTTGGTGCCGCTGGCTCCGAAGGCCGAGATGCCCGCGCGGCGGGGGCGCCCCGTCTCCGGCCACGGCCGGGCCTCGGTCAGCAGCCGGATGTCACCGGTGTCCCACTCGACGTGCGGCGTGGGCTCCTGGACGTGCAGCGTCGGCGGCAGTTCGCCGTGCCGCATCGCCATCACCATCTTGATGACACCCGCCACACCCGCCGCCGCCTGCGTGTGCCCGATGTTCGACTTCACCGACCCCAGCCACAACGGCTCCACCCGGCCCCGGCCATACGTCGCAAGCAACGCCTGCGCCTCGATGGGATCGCCAAGGGTCGTCCCCGTGCCGTGCGCCTCCACCGCGTCCACCTCGGACGGCTCCAGCCCCGCGTTCGCCAGCGCCTGACGGATGACACGTTCCTGGGAAGGGCCATTCGGCGCGGTCAACCCATTGGACGCCCCGTCCTGGTTCACCGCCGAACCCCGCACCACCGCCAGCACCCGGTGGCCGTTGCGCCGGGCGTCCGACAACCGCTCCAGCAGCACCAGCCCCGCTCCCTCACCCCACGCCGTACCGTCGGCCGTCGACGAGAAGGGCTTGCACCGGCCGTCAGGGGCCAGGGCACGCTGGCGGGAGAACTCCGTGAACTGCAAGGGGGTGACGCTCACGGTCACCCCTCCGGCCAGGGCGAGTGTGCACTCCCCCGAGCGCAGTGCCTGCGCGGCGAGGTGGATCGCCATCAGCGACGAGGAGCAGGCGGAGTCGACGGACACGGCCTGGCCCTGGAGGCCCAGCAGGTAGGAGACCCGGCCGGAGGTGATGCTCGGCGAGATGCCGGTGGCGAGGTAGCCCTCGGTGTCGGGCGGTGCCTGGTCGGGGCTGCCGACGTAGCCGGAGGACCAGATGCCGGTGAACACGCCCGTCTGACTGCCCCGCAACGACGTCGGATCGATCCCCGCATCCTCCAACGTCTCCCACGCCGTCTCCAGCAACACCCGCTGCTGCGGATCCATCGCCAACGCCTCACGCGGCGAAATCCCGAAGAAATCCGCATCAAACCCCGCCGCATCCGCCAAAAACCCACCCCACCGCGTATACGACGTCCCCGCATGACCCGCATCCGGATGGAACAACCCCTCGACATCCCACCCACGATCCGACGGAAACTCCCCGATCCCATCCACCCCACCCGACACCACACCCCACAACTCCTCCGGCGACCCCACCCCACCCGGCAACCGGCACCCCATACCCACGATCACCACCGGATCAGCCCCACCACCCACCCCACCCACCGACACCGACGACACCACCGGCACCACACCCCCGCCCGCTCCGGAGAGTTCGGCGGTGAGGTGGTCCGCGAGGTCGGCGGGGGTGGGGTGGTCGAAGACGAGGGTCGCGGGCAGCCGCAGGCCGGTGGCGCCGGCGAGGCGGTTGCGCAGCTCGACGGAGGTCAGGGAATCGAAGCCGAGGTCGCGGAAGGCGAGTCGGGGCGTGATCGCGATGGTGTCGGAGTGGCCGAGGACGGTGGCGGTGTGGGCGGCGACCAGGGACAGCAGGTCCGACGCGGGGGGCTTGGGCGTCGGCGGGGTCTGCGGCATGGAGAGGTCGGCCGTGGTCAGCGCGGGACGTCCGGCGGCCAGCGCGGTGTCGAACATGGCCAGGGCACGTTCGGTGCCGATGGGGCGGATGCCCTTGCGGGCGAGGCGCTGGCGGTCGGCAGCGGTGAGGTGGGCGGTCATGCCGCTCTCCTGCTCCCAGTAGCCCCAGGCCATCGACACGGCGGGCAGTCCGAGGCTCTGCCGGTGTGCGGCGAACGCGTCGAGGTAGGAGTTCGCGGCCGCGTAGCCGGCCTGGCCGGCGTTGCCGAGGACACCCGCGGCCGCGGAGAACAGCACGAAGGCCGCGAGGTGGTCCTCGCGGATCAGCTCGTGCAGGTGCCAGGCGCCGTCGACCTTGGGGCGCAGCACCCGGTCGAGCTGCTGCGCGGTCAGCCGTTCCACGACGGTGTCCTCGAGCACGCCGGCCGCGTGGACGACGGCGGTGAGCGGATGCTCGGCCGGGATCGAGTCCAGTACGGCCGCCAGCGCGTCCCGGTCCGCGACGTCACAGGCCACGACCCGCACGTCGACGTCCTCTCGCGGCTCCAGGTGCGGCACCGCGCCGCCCCCGCGGCTGACGAGCAGCAGGTGCCGTACCCCGTAGCGGGACACCAGGTGCCGGGCGACGGCCCGGCCGAGAGTGCCGGTGCCGCCGGTGATCAGCACGGTGCCGTCGGGGTCGATCGGCCGGGGGACGGTGAGGACGATCTTGCCGGTGTGGCGGGCCTGGCTCATCAGCCGGAAGGTGGCGACGGCCTGGCGGAGGTCCGCGGCGGTGACCGGCAGCGGCTCCAGCGTCCCGTCTGCGACCATCGCCACGACCCGGGAGAGGATGTCGCCCTGCCGCGCGGGGTCGACGTCGCCCAGGTCGAAGGCCCGGTAGATCAGGCCCTCGGGTGTGCGGACGTCCGTCTTGCCCAGCTCGACGAACCGTCCGCCGTCGGCGAGCAGCCGCAGGGAGGCGTCGGTGAGTTCTCCCGCGAGCGAGTTGAGGACGACGTCCATGGCCGGGAACCGGTCGGCGAACCGGGTGTCGCGGGACGAACCGATGTGGTCGTCCGCCAGTCCGAGGCGCCGCAGGGTGTCCCACTTGGCGGGGCTCGCGGTGGCGAAGACCTCCGCACCGCTGTCCAGGGCCAGCCGGATGGCGGCCATGCCCACTCCGCCCGCGCCGGAGTGGACCAGGACCCGGTCGCCGGGCCGCAGTTCGCCGAGGTCGAACAGCGCGTACCAGGCGGTGGTGAACGCGATGGGCACCGACGCCGCCTCGGTGAAGCTCCAGCCGTCGGGCATCGCCGTCAGGAGCCGGTGGTCGGCGACCGCGCGCGGCCCGAAGGCGCCGGGCATCATTCCCATGACGCGGTCGCCGGGCCGCCAGGCCGTGACGCCGGGACCGACCTCCAGGACGGTGCCGGCCCCTTCGCCGCCCAACGGGGGCCGGTCCGGGTACATGCCGAGGGTGATGAGCACGTCGCGGAAGTTCAGGCCGGCCGCGCGTACGGCGACCCGCACCTGGCCGGGTTCCAGCGCGGCCTCGTGCCAGGGCAGCAGGGCCAGGTCGTCCAGTTGCCCGGTGCCGGACTCGCTGAGCCGGTAGGCGCCGTCGGGGACGGTCAGTTCCGGCGCGTACCGGGCCTGCCGCGGCACGAGGACGCCTTCCGGGCGCAGGGCCAGTTCGGGTTCGCCGCCGGCCGTCATGGCGGCCCGGACCGCGTCCTCCTCGGACGCGTCGCCCATGTCGACCAGGACGAACCGGCCGGGGTGCTCGACGGCGGCGCTGCGGACCAGGCCGCGTACGGCCGCGCCGGCCACGCCGCGGGTCAGGACGGCCAGGCGCGCGGCCGGCCGCTCCGGCTGCTCGGCCAGGAAGTCCTGGACGAGCGCGCGGGCCCGCTGGAGGAGGGCGTGTACGGAGTCGGCGTCGGCTTCCGCGGTGAGTACCGGGCTCGGCACCACCTCGGCCGGTGTGCTCGCGGTGAGGGGCACCCACTGGGTGTGCAGCACCGCGGCCCGGGGCTCGGCGGCCGGACGGACGGTCAGGGCGGTGATGTCCGCGACCGGGTTGCCGGTCAGGTCGGTCAGGGTCGCGCGGTAGGTGTCGGTGCCCGTGCGGGCGAGGTGGACCCGGGCGGTCGACACCCCGGTGGTGTGCACGGTGACGCCGGAGAAGGAGAACGGCAGCCGGACCCGGGTGTCGGGGCCGAGCAGGATCAGCGGCTGGAGTGCGGCGTCCAGGAGCGCGGGGTGGAGGCCGAAGCGGGCGCCGTCGGGGACGGACACCTCGGCGTAGAGTTCGTCCTCGCCCTGCCACAACTCCCGCACGCCCCGGAACGCGGGTCCGTACTGGTATCCGAGTTCGGCGAGGAAGGCGTAGAACCCGTCGGGGTCCACGGGTTCGGCGTTCCTCGGGGGCCAGTCGAGGCGTCCGGCCGTCACCTGGCCGCCGAGCGTTCCGGACGCGTGGCGGACCCAGCCGTCGCCGCCCTTGGAGTGCACGGTGACCGGGCTGCGGCCGGCGTCGTCCGGAGCGCCGACCGAGACCTGGATGTCCGTCGGTGTGTCCGAGAGCGCGAGGGGCAGGTGCAGGACGAGGTCGTCCAGGGTCCCGCCGCCCAGGGTGGCGAGTTCGAGAAAGGCGGTACCCGGCAGCAGAATCGTTCCGTCAACGGCGTGGTCGGCCAGCCAGGGATGGGTGCGGGTGGAGACGCGGCCACTGTGCACGGTGCTCCCGTCGGGCAGTTCGACGGTGGTGCCCGCCAGCGGGTGCCCGGTGCCGTGGTCGCCGGCCGCGGGGGTGAGCCAGTAGGTGCTGCGCTGGAAGGCGTAGCGCGGCAGCCTGACGCCGTGCGGGCGGTCGTGCGGCCAGGTCACGGCGACGCCCTGGACGTGGAGGCGGGCCAGGGCGGTGTGGAATTCCCCGATGGCGCCGTGGTCGCGGCGCAGGGTGCCGGTCGCCACGCCGTCCAGGTCCTGCACCAGCACGGGGTGCGGGCTGACCTCCACGAACACCTCGTGGCCGTCGGCGGTGAGCCGGGCGGTGGCCAGGTCGAACCGTACGGGCTCGCGGAGGTTGCGGTACCAGTAGCCGGCGTCGAGGGCGGAGGTGTCGACCGGCTCGCCGGTGACCGTGGAGTAGAACGGGATCGCCGCCGAGCGGGGCGTGATGTCGGCCAGGTCGGTCAGAAGCCGCTCGCGGACGGCCTCGACCTGGGCCGAGTGTGCCGCGTAGTCGACGGGGATGGCGCGGGCGCGTACGCCGTCCCTGGCGCAGGCGGCCAGCAGTTCGTCCAGGGCTCCGGGTTCGCCGGACACGACGACGGTCGAGGCGGAGTTGACCACCGCGACGGTGATCCGGTCGCCCCAGGGGCCCAGATAGCCGGCGGCGGCGTCCGCGGACAGCGCGACCGAGACCATGCCGCCGTGTCCGGCCAGGGCGACCAGGGCCTTGCTGCGCAGAGCGACCACCCTGGCGGCGTCCTCCAACGTCAGCGCGCCCGCCACATAGGCCGCCGCGATCTCCCCCTGCGAATGCCCGACAACCGCGTCAGGTTCCACACCATGAGCACGCCACAACTCCGCCAGCGCCACCATCACCGCGAACAGAGCGGGCTGCACCACATCCACCCGCTCCAACGCACCACCGCCGGTCAGCACCTCCACCAACGACCAGTCCGTGTACGGCGCCAACGCCACACCACACGCGTCGATCACCTCCCGGAACACCCGCTCCGAGCCGTACAACTCCGCACCCATCCCCACCCACTGCGCACCCTGCCCCGGAAACACGAACACCGACCGGCCCAGCGGGCGGGCGATCCCGGTGACCAGACCCGGCGCCGTGCCACCCCCGGCCAGAACGTCCAGGGCTTCGGCGGTGCCCACTACGACCGCCCGGTGCTCGAACACGGCGCGGGCAGCCAGCGCGCCCCCGACCGCCGCCGGGCTCACCTCGGGATGTGCGGCGGTGAAGGCGCCCAGCCGGCGCGCCTGCTCCCGCAACGCCGCCTCGGACCTGGCCGACAGCGGCCAGAGGACCCGGTCGTCCGCGTGGCCCCGGGGGGAGGGTGCGGAGGAGTCGGCCTCGGCGGGCTGCTCGAGGATCACGTGGGCGTTGGTGCCGCTGATGCCGAAGGCGGAGACGGCGGCCCGCCGTGGCCGCCCGGTCCCGGGCCAGGCGACCGGTTCGGTGAGCAGGCGGACCGCGCCGGAGGCCCAGTCGACGTGCGGCGTGGGCGCGTCCACGTGGAGGGTGCGCGGCAGTTCGCCGTGCCGCATCGCCATGACCATCTTGATCAGGCCGGCCGCGCCGGCCGCCGCCTGGGTGTGGCCGATGTTCGACTTCACCGACCCCAGCCACAACGGCTCGTCCCGCCCCTGACCGTAGGTCGCCAGGAGTGCCTGGGCCTCGATGGGGTCGCCGAGGGTGGTCCCGGTGCCGTGGGCCTCCACCGCGTCCACTTCGGACGGTTCCAACCCGGCCTGGGCGAGGGCCTGACGGATCACCCGCTCCTGGGAGGGGCCGTTGGGCGCGGTCAGGCCGTTGGAGGCGCCGTCCTGGTTGGTGGCGGAGCCTCGGACGACCGCCAGCACCTCGTGGCCGTTGCGGCGGGCGTCGGACAGGCGTTCCACCAGCAGCAGGCCGGCGCCCTCGGCCCAGCCCGCCCCGTCGGCCGCGGCGGCGAAGGACTTGCTGCGGCCGTCGGGCGCGCTCGCCCCCTGCCGGGACATCTCGGTGAACAGTGTGGGTGCCGCGTTGACGGTGACGCCGCCGACCAGGGCGAGGGAGCATTCTCCCGAGCGCAGCGCCTGGGCCGCCAGGTGCAGGGCCACCAGGGACGACGAGCAGCCGGTGTCCAGGGACAGTGCCGGGCCGAGCAGGCCCAGCTGGTACGCCAGCCGGCCGGACCCCACGCTCGACGCGGTGCCGGTGACCTGGTAGCCCTCCAGGTCGTCGGGGACCGGCCCGGCGGCGTAGCCGGTGGACCAGATGCCGGTGAACACGCCGGTGGGTGTGCCCTCCAGCGTGGTCGGGTCGATACCGGCGTGCTCGATGGTCTCCCACGCGGTCTCCAGCAGGATGCGCTGCTGCGGGTCCATGGCGAGCGCCTCGCGGGGGGATATCCCGAAGAACGCCGCGTCGAAGTCGCCGGCGGCGTCGAGGAAGCCGCCCTGGGACGTGCTCGACGTGCGGGGGCGGCTTCCCGTCGGGTCGTAGAGGCGGTCGATGTCCCATCCCCGGTCGGCCGGGAAGTCGCCGACCGCGTCCACGCCGTCCGCGACCAGCCGCCACAGGTCCTCGGGGGTGTCGGCGCCTCCGGGGTAGCGGCAGCCCATGCCGATGACGGCGATCGGCTCGTCCGTCGCGGCCGGGGCCAGCGGCGCGTCCTGCTCGCCGGACTCGCCGGACAGGTGGGCGGCCAGCCGTGCCGGGGTGGGGTGGTCGAAGACGAGGGTGGCGGGCAGTCTCACCCCGAGCGCGGCGGTCAGGCGGTTGCGCAGTTCCACCGCGGTCAGCGAGTCGAAGCCCAGGTCCTTGAACGCCTGCCGGGGGTCGATCCGCTCGGGGGTGGCGTGTCCCAGCACCCCGGCGACGTGGGTGGTGATCAGCTCCAGCAGGTCGGTGCCGTCGGCGGGGGGCGCGGGCCTGGGGGCCTGCGGCCGGCCGTGGGCCTCGGGCAGGTCCCGCAGCAGCCGGCTCGGCCGCGCGTGGGTGTAGGCGCGGGCGAACTGTGCCCAGTCGGCCTCGGTGACGACCGCGAGGGTCTCGTCGTGGTCGAGGACGTCCTGGAGCGCGTCGAGTGCCCGGTCCGGGTCCAGTTCGCCGAGGCCGAGCAGGGTGCGCTGGCGCTGCACGGACTCCAGGGCCGCCATGCCGCCTTCGGCCCAGATGCCCCACGCGACGGAGGTCGTGGCGCGGCCCTGGGCGCGGTGCTGTGCGGCCAGGGCGTCGAGGAAGGCGTTGCCGGCGGCGTAGGCCGCGCCGTGGCCGTCGCCCCACACGCCCGCGGTGGAGGAGAACAGGACGAAGGCGTCGAGGTCCGGCAGGAGTTCCGCCAGGTTCGCCGCCCCGGCGACCTTGGCCGCGATGACCTCGGCGAACTCCGCCGGTGTCGTGTCGGCCAGCCTGGTCGCCCTGATCGCGCCGGCGGTGTGGAAGACCGCGCGGATGTCGCCGACGCGCTCGACGAGGTCCCGCAGGGCGTCCCGGTCGGCCACGTCGCACGCCGCCACGGTCACCCGCGCCCCGGCTGCCTCCAGTTCGTCGCGCAGGCCGGCCGCTCCGGGTGCGTCGGGGCCGCGGCGGGCGGCCAGCACGATGTGCTCCGCGCCCTGCCGCGCGAGGCGGCGGGCCACATGTCCGCCGAGCGCGCCGGTGCCGCCGGTGACCAGCACCGTGCCCCGCGGCCGCCAGGGCCGCGCGGCCGGGCCCGACGGGGCCTTGCGGCGCAGCCGCTTGGCGAAGCACCGGATGCCGCGGATCGCCACCTGGTCCTCGCCCGTGCCGGTGAGCACACCGAGCAGCGCGTTCACGCTCTCCTCGTCGGGCACGGCGGGAAGGTCGACCAGGCCGCCCCAGCCGTGCGGGAACTCCAGCGCCGCGGACGCGCCGGTGCCCCACGCCAGGGCCTGGGCCGGGCTGGTGACCGGGTCGGTGCCCGAGGTGCTCACGGCGCCGCTGGTCGCGCACCACAGCGGGACGGCCGGTGTCCGCACCGGGTCCAGGGTGCGGACAAGGTCCAGGGTGCGGACCAGGCCCGCCGGGAGCACCGGGTGGCCGGGGTGCGGCTCCTCGTCCAGCGCCAGCAGCGACAGCACACCGTCCGGCCCGGGCCGGGCGCCCGGGGTGTCGGCCACGTCCCAGGTCTCGGCCACCGCGAAGCCCCGTTCGCGCAGGGCCTCGGCCCACGGGTGCCCGGTCGTGGCCAGGACGAGCCAGCGAGCAGGGTCCACCGGGGCCGCGGTACCGCTCATCGGCGCCCATGCCACCTCGTACCGCCGGTCGTCGTGGGGCACCGGCGGGGTCGCGGCCACCCAGTAGGGCTCGCGCTGGAAGGCGTACGTGGGCAGGTCCGCCCCGGGTGCGGTGCGGGGCAGGACCGGAGTCCAGTCGACGTCGGCTCCGGCGGCGTAGAGGCGTCCCGCCGCGGCGAGGAACTCGGTGAGGCCGCCGTGATCGCGGCGCAGTGTTCCGGTGGCGGCGACGTCCAGCGCGGGCACCAGCACCGGGTGCGGTCCGACCTCCAGGAACAGGGCGTGGCCGTCGGCGGTGAGCCGGGCGGTGGCCAGGTCGAACCGTACGGGCTCGCGGAGGTTGCGGTACCAGTAGCCGGCGTCGAGGGCGGCAGTGTCGACCGGCTCGCCGGTGACCGTGGAGTAGAACGGGATCGCCGCCGAGTGGGGCGTGATGTCGGCCAGGTCGGTGAGCAGTCGCTCGCGGATCGCCTCGACCTGTACGGAGTGGGCGGCGTAGTCGACGGGCAGGCGGCGGGCGCGGATGCCGTCGGCCTCGCAGGCGGCCAGCAGTTCGTCCAGCACGTCGGGGCCGCCGGACACCACGACCGCCGCGGGTCCGTTCACCACGGCGGTGGTCAGCCGCTCGCCCCAGCGGGCCAGGTAGCCGGCGACCTGCTCGGCGGACAGCGCGAGGGACACCATGCCGCCCCGGCCGGCGATGCCGGCCAGTGCCCTGGACCGTAACGCCACGACCTTGGCGGCGTCCCGCAGCGACAGCGCGCCGGCGACGTACGCGGCGGCGATCTCCGCCTGGGAGTGGCCGACCACGGCGTCCGGCCGCACGCCGTAGGACCGCCACAGGTCGGCCAGCGCCACCATGACGGCGAACAGGGCCGGCTGCACCACGTCGACGCGGTCCAGTGAACCGTGGCGCAGTTCGTCGACCAGCGACCAGTCGGTGTACGGGGCCAGGGCGGCGGCGCAGGCGTCGATGCCGGCGCGGAAGACCTCGGACTGCTCGTACAGGTCACGGCCCATGCCCGCCCACTGCGCGCCCTGTCCGGGGAAGACGAACACGGTTCCGCCGGTACGGGCCGGCGGTCCCGGCGGGAGCGCGGCCAGGCCGGACAGCAGGTCGTCCCGGTCGGCGCCGACCACCGCGGCCCGGTGCGCGAACCGGGTGCGGGCCGCCAGTGCGCGGCTGATCGCGGCGGCCGGGACGTCGGGGTGGGCGGTCGCGTACGCGTGCAGCCGCTCGGCCTGGGCGCGCAGCGCGGCGTCGGTCTTCGCGGACAGCAGCCAGGCGGTGGGGGCGGCCCGGCCGGCGGGTTCGGGAAGGTAGCCGGGGTCCGGGTCGGGGGACTGCTCGATGATGAGGTGGGCGTTGGTGCCGCTGATGCCGAAGGCCGAGATGCCGGCGCGGCGCAGGTGCTCGTGCTCCGGCCACGGCCGGGCCTCGGTGAGCAGCCGGACGCCGCCCAAGGCCCAGTCGACGTGCGGGGTGGGGGCGTCGACGTGCAGGGTGCGCGGCAGTTCGCCGTGCCGCATCGCCATGACCATCTTGATCAGGCCCGCGACGCCGGCGGCGGCCTGGGTGTGGCCGATGTTGGACTTCACCGACCCCAGCCACAACGGCTCGTCCCGCCCCTGACCGTAGGCGGCCAGCAGGGCGTGGGCCTCGATGGGGTCGCCGAGGGTGGTGCCGGTGCCGTGGGCCTCGACGGCGTCCACGTCGGACGGCTCCAGCCCGGCGTTCGCCAGCGCCTGGCGGATGACGCGTTCCTGGGAGGGGCCGTTGGGCGCGGTCAGGCCGTTGGACGCGCCGTCCTGGTTGACCGCGCTTCCCGCGACGACCGCCAGCACCCGGTGGCCGTTGCGACGGGCGTCCGACAGGCGTTCCAGCAGCACCAGGCCGGTGCCCTCGGCCCAGCTGGTGCCGTCGGCCGCGGCGGCGAAGGGCTTGCTGCGGCCGTCCGCCGCGAGGCCGTGCTGGCGGGAGAACTCGGTGAAGCCGAGCGGTGTCGCCATGATCGTGACACCGCCGGCGAGCGCCAGCGAGCACTCGCCCGCGCGCAGGGCCTGGGCGGCCAGGTGGACGGCGACCAGGGACGACGAGCAGGCGGTGTCCACGGACAGCGCCGGACCGCGCAGCCCGAGGTGGTAGGCGACCCGTCCGGACGTGACGCTGGTCGCGACGCCGGTGAACAGGTAACCCTCCAGGTCCTCCGGCAGGCCCGGCCCGGTCGCGTAGCCGGACGACCAGACACCGGTGAACACGCCGGTGTGGCTGCCGCGCAGCGAGGCCGGGTCGATCCCGGCGTGCTCGAAGGTCTCCCAGGCCGTCTCCAGCACGAGCCGCTGCTGCGGGTCCATGGCGAGCGCCTCGCGGGGCGAGATGCCGAAGAACGGAGCGTCGAAACCGGCCACCGCCTCCAGGAACCCGCCCCGGGTGGTGTACGTGGTGCCGGCGCCGCGCAGTTCCGGGTCGTACAGGCCGCCCAGGTCCCAGCCGCGGTCGTCCGGGAAGTCGCCGATCGCGTCCACGCCCTGCGCGACGAGCCGCCACAGGTCGTCCGGCGAGGCCACCCCGCCGGGGAAGCGGCAGCCCATCCCCACGATGACGACCGGGTCGTCGTGCGGAGCCGGGGTGGCGGGGGCCGGCCGGTCGCCGGGGCCGGTGCGCAGCCAGTCGATCAGTTCCGCGGGCGTCGGGTGGTCGTAGACGAGACCGGAGGGGAGGTGCCGGTCCAGGGCGGCGGCCAGGCGGTTGCGCAGTTCGAGCCCGGTGACCGAGTCGAAACCGAGGTCCTTGAAGGTGAGTGCGGGATCGATGTCCGCGGCATCCTCGTGGCCCAGCACGAGCGCGATCTGCGCGGTGACGACGGCTGCCGCGTCGACCGTGCCGCCCGGCCCGGGATCGTCCGTGTCCGTGCCGCCCGCCCCGGTGCCGCGGATCTCCGGGCCGCCGTCCGGCCGGCCGGGCGCGGTGGTCCCCGCTGTGTGCGTCCCCGGGCCGGCCGGGGTCCGTCCGCCCTGCCCGGCTGTCGCATCGGGCAGCCAGTACGAGCGACGCTGGAAGGCGTACGTGGGCAGGTCGACCGGCGCGGCCTCGGCGACGGCCGGGGACCAGTCGACCGGCACGCCGGCCACGAACAGCCGGGACAGCGCGGTCAGGAAGGCGTCCGGCCCGCCCCGGTCCCGGCCCAGTGTGCCGGTGGCGACCCCGGGCACGCCGGTCCGCTCGCGGGCCTGTTCCAGGGTCTGTTCGAGGGCGGGCAGCAGCACCGGGTGCGGGCTGACCTCTACCACGACGTCGTGCCCGTCCGCCAGCAGGGCGGCGGTGGCCAGGTCGAAGCGGACCGGCTCGCGCAGGTTGCGGTACCAGTAGCCGGCGTCGAGCTCCGTGGTGTCGTCGAGGAGGCCGCCGGTGACCGCGGAGTAGTACGGGGTGGCGCCCTGCCGGGGCCGTACCCCGTCCAGTTCGGTGCGCAGCCGCTCGCGGATCGTCTCGACGTGCGCGGAATGGGAGGCGTAGTCCACCGGGACGACGCGTGCGCGGACACCGTCCGCCGCGCAGGACTCGACCAGTTCGGACAGGGCCTGCGTGTCGCCGGACACCACGACCGAGCCGGTGGCGTTGACGACGGCGACCGTCAGCGCGCCGCCCCAGCGCGACACGTAGTCCTCGGCCCGCTCGGCGGACAGGGCCACGGACACCATGCCGCCCCGGCCGGTCAGCGCCACCAGCGCACGGCTGCGCAGTGCCACGATCCGGGCCGCGTCGGACAGCGACAGCCCGCCCGCGACGTACGCCGCGGCGATCTCGCCCTGCGAGTGCCCGACCACCGCGTCGGGCTCGACACCGAAGGAGCGCCACAGTGCCGCCAGGGACACCATCACCGCGAACAGGGCGGGCTGCACGACGTCCACGCGGTCGAGCGGGGCGCCGTCCAGGACGTCGGCCAGGGACCAGTCCGTGTACGGGGCCAGGGCCTGGGCGCACTCGTCCATGGCGGCCCGGAAGACGGGGTACGCGGCATACAGCTCCCGGCCCATGCCGGCCCACTGCGCGCCCTGGCCGGGGAACACGAAGACGGTACGGCCCGGGGTGCCGGCCCGGCCGGCGGCGACCTGGGCGGAGTCGAGCAGGACCGCGCGGTGCGCGAAACGGGTCCTGGTGGTGGCCAGCGCGTGCGCGACGTCGGCGCCGGTCAGATCCGGGTGGCTGCGCACGTGTGCGCGCAGGCGCTCGATCTGCGCTCCCAGCGCCTGCCTGGTCCGCGCCGTGACGATCCACGGCGCCGGCCCCTCGGGGGCGGGCCGCCGGACCGGCGGCGCGGCCGGCTCGGGCGCCTGCTCGACGATCACGTGCGCGTTGGTGCCGCCCATTCCGAACGACGACACGCCGGCGAGCAGGGGCGCGTCCGGCCGCGGCCAGGGGGTCAGGGCGGTCTGGACCCGCAGCGCCAGTGCGTCGAGCGGGATGCCGGGGTGGGGGGTTTCGTGGTTCAGGCTCGGCGGCAGTGCGCGGTGGTACACGCTGAGGACGGCCTTGAGCAGACCGACGATGCCCGCGGCGCCTTCCAGGTGGCCGACGTTCGTCTTGGCGGATCCGACCCGCAGGGCGCTGTCCGCGTCGCCCTCGGTGTCTCCGGACCAGGCCGCGGCGCGGTAGGCCGCCGCGAGGGCGGCGGCCTCGACGGGGTCGCCGACAGCGGTGCCGGTGCCGTGCAGCTCCACGTACTGCACATCCGCGGGACGCACGCCGGCGCGGGCCAGTGCCTCCCGGATGACCTGTTCCTGGGCCTGCGCGCTGGGCACCGTCAGGCTCTGTGTCGCGCCGTCGTTGTTGACCGCGCTGCCCCGGATGACACCGTAGACGCGGTCCCCGTCGGCCAGGGCCCGGTCCAGCGGTTTCAGGACGAGGAAGGCGCCGCCCTCGCCGCGGACGAAGCCGTTGGCCCGGGCGTCGAAGGTGAAGCAGCGGTCGTCCGGGGACAGGCCGCCGAACTCGGCCGCTCCCTCCTCGCGGGCGGCGGTCAGGTTGAGGTTCACCCCGCCGGCCAGGGCGAGCGCCGACTCGCCTCGGCGCAGGCTCTCGACCGCCAGATGCACCGCGACCAGCGCCGACGACTGGGCCGTGTCGACCGTCATGCTCGGTCCGCGCACACCGAGGAAGTGCGAGACGCGGCCCGCGATGACGCCCCGGTTGGTGCCGGTCAGCGTGTGCGGCGTGATGTGACCGGGGTAGGCCAGGGATGTGTAGTCCTCCCACATCGAGCCGACGAACACCCCCGTCGGGCCGCCCGTCAGCGTGCTCGGCACGATCCGGGCGTCCTCCAGCGCCTCCCAGGCGAGTTCGAGCATGAGCCGCTGCTGCGGGTCCATGCCGGCGGCCTCACGGGGGGACACACCGAAGAACGCCGCGTCGAAGCCGTCCACCCGGTCCAGGTAGCCGCCGTGCCGTACGCCCTGCCGGCCCGCGGGCGGCGCGGTGATCGCGTCGGCCCCGTCGCACAACAGTCGCCAGAACGCCTCCGGGTCCGGGGCCTTCGGCAGCCTGCCCGCCATGCCGACGACAGCGACACGCTCAGCGTCCGAATCCAAGGGGAAGCGCATCACATCGACACCTCGTGAGCCGGGGAATGAAGGAAGGCGGGCTGCTTCCGTAGCAGTCCCCACGGTGCGGCTCCGGCCGCGCGAGCGACCGGATGATGGAACGCGCGGGCAGCCCGGCGACCCGGTCGTATCCGAACCCGGACTCGACCGCGCTTCGGGCGCCTGGATCAGTGGAGCGGTCCTCGAAAGCGACAGCATTGGCGATCTTCGAGGAAGATGCACTGGTGCGCTGAGCGTAGGGGCCGAGGCGATGATCGCCTCGCTGCGCAGACGAGCATGGCAGCAACATCACGCCATTGCCATAGGCCAAGCGAAGGCTGTCTGAAACGCAGCACATCACAATGTCATATGCCAGCATGACAAAGGCACCGTGGCGAGATTTGTCGCATGTCCTCGTGAAGCGCGTCGTTTCGTACGGGCGGCCCCTGGCAGTGTCCCCCGGCGGATCCGCCGGCGAATCCGCCGGTGAACCCCCCGTGCGGTCGCGGGAGTTCGCCCGCGCCCGGCACCGCCATGACCGGGCCGGGTTCATGGGCACCGTCGACGCCGCCGGTGACAACGCCCTAGAATCCCCCTTCGCACTCGCGCAGAAGAACGTCCTCGACCGTCATCCGGCCACCCGGGAACCTCCGCACGGCGATCACCACCCGGATCGAGCGAATCGGCCACCGGTGCCGTCCACAGCGCCGGCTGAACCGTTTGACCCTCATCGACACCGTCCGACCGCACCGACTTCGAGACGATCGCGAAGCGCCACCGCCCCAGGGCGGCATGAAACCCAGCTGTCACCGGTCCGTGCGTCGGTCCCGGCCGTTCGCGCCCGGCACTCGACGCCCGGCCCTGGTGACATGGATCAGGAGGCAGCGATGCAAGCCACGTTCCCCTTCACCACACCACACCACCTCGACAACGAGCCCGAAGCCGAGGCTCTGCTCGCACAGGCTCCGGCCGTCCTCGCGACGATGGGTACGGCGGACGTCTGGCTCGCCCTCTCCTACAAGGCGGTGCGCCAGGTTCTGAGCGACAGCCGGTTCAGCCGGGAGGCGGCCACACTTCCGGGCAGCTCGCTGAAATTGTCCGTCGCCGCCGACCCGCTGCTGGTCTCCAGCCTGGACGGCGAGCGCCACGCCCGCCTGCGCAAGCTGATGTCGCAGGCGTTCAGCCCACGCATGGTCGATCGGCTCGAGCCACGCGTGCAGTCCATCGTGGACTCCTTGCTCGACGACCTCGATCCCACCGCGGACCTTGTGGCAGGTCTGTGCGCTCCACTGCCGTTGATGGTCATCTGCGAGCTGCTCGGCGTGCCCTACTCCGAGGCGGAGGCCATCCGCAGGTGGACCAGACGGCTGTTCGTCACGGACATCACTCCGGAGGAACTGCGGGCCGCGCAGGGCGAGATGCAGGACTGGCTCGCCGATCTGGTGCGTCGGAAGCGGGCGCGTCCGGACAACGGGTTGATCTCCGCGATGGTCGCCGCCAACGACGAGGGCGACCACCTCACCGAACCCGAGCTGCTGGCCAACCTCGAGGGTCTGCTGATCGCCGGCCACGAGACGACCGTCAACCAGCTGGGCAACTCGTTGCTGACCCTCCTGCGCCACCCGGACCAGCTCGCGCTGCTGCGGTCGTCACCGGACCTCATCGGACCGGCGGTCGACGAACTACTGCGCTACAGCAGGCTCTTCACCTCGGCCGAGGTCCGGGTCACGACCGAGCCCGTCGCACTGGACGGCGTCGAACTGGGGGCGGGCGAAGCGGTGCTGCCGGTCATCGTCGCGGCCAACCGCGACCCCGGTGTGTACCCGGACCCCGGCCGCTTCGACATCACGCGCGAGGGACCGGCAGCGCACCTCGCCTTCGGGCACGGGCCGCACTTCTGCCTCGGCGCGATACTGGCCCGCCGGGAGATGCGGGTGGCGATCGGGTCCGTGGTGAAACGGTATCCGGGACTCCGCCTCGCCGTCGACGAGTCCGAACTCACCTACGTGCCGGAACTGGTCTTCCGCGGCCTGCAGGCGTTGCCGGTCACCTGGTGATCCCTGGTCTCCGACACCGGCTCCGTTCCGGCTTCGGAACGATGCTCGGGCTGCCCTGGTCGCCGTCCAGTGGATGACCTCGGCGGAACGCACCGAGGTTCGCCTGACTGCCACGGCGCCTTCACCTCGCATCACCTTCGGTGCCGTCCGACAACGCCGGTTGCCGGACCGCACCGCGGACGCGGTCGGGCGTAGCCGAGCATGGAACACCGGACGTACGTGAGCGGACGGGCCCCCGGCACCCGGGGCTCCTCACACTCCTGAGGAGCCCCGGGGCCGTCATGGGCGGTGTCAGTACGAGCCGGTGCACGCCAGCAGCACGGTCCCGTTGCGGAAGCCACAGGCCGAGGACGTGAGGCCCGCGTCGTTCACCATCACAGTGTGCTGGTCGCTGCCCGACGAGACCTGGCGCTCGTAGTACGCGCCGGCGGAATTGCTCACGGTGATCCAGTCCCCCACGCTGGCGCCGGTGATCTTCCCCCAGGCGGCGCGGCACGACGGGCTGTAGCGCAGTTGGATGGTACGTCCCCCACCGGACGCCTGCTTGGCCGTGATGGCGTCGCCGGCACAGGTCGTCCCGTTGGGCTCCTTACCGGTACACGAGGAGCCGTAGCAGGTCGCACTGGGTGCCGCGTGGGCGGTCGGCGCGGTGAGAGCCATCGTCCCGCACAGCAGCGCGGCGGAAGAAAGCCCTACCATGAGTCGTTTGCTCAACGTTCCCCCTGGAAGCCGGAGGCCTGCCTGGCGCAGTTCCTCGGTCGTCCAAAGACGCTAGTGGGTGCCGCATGCGGAGCCCAGCGCTTGTCCAGGACACAGAGGGCGCCCCCTTCAGGCGCTCCGTCGCTGTTCAGGCAGAGGACCCCAGCCGTTACCGCGTCTGTGGAAGCGCGACGCCCCTCTCATGCCCTGCCTCAACCGGCCATGTGTTCCCACCGACTCCCCGTAACGGAACATAGCGATAATCTTGGCCGAAATGGCACACCTCGGCCATGGCGCAGTGCTGGAGGTGGCTTCGGCCGCTCGACCAAGAGGAACCCGACGACGCCCGTCGCAGTGGTTGCCGACGTCGCGGGCATGCCGAGGGCCGCCCGCCGCACACCGCCGGCCTGACCGGCATCGACACCCCGGTCGACACCTCGCACGTGTTACGGGAGGGCGCCGGCGACGACCGGTTCCCGCCCTCCGAGCAGCTCGTCCGGACGGTCCGCGAAGGGCACCTCGGCGCGAGCGCGGGCGCGGGCTCCACAGTTACGTCGCCCCGGATCCCGTAGCGGCCGCCCGCGCGCCGTCGCGGTGGTCAGTCCCGGCGGCCGGGCGAGGCCGGACGCAGCTCGCCCGGGGTCCGCCCGTACCGCTCGCGGAAGACGCGGGTGAAGTGCGACTGGCTGGCGAAGCCCCACACATGGGCGATGTCGGCCACCGTCAGCCGCGCCGAGCCGGGGTCGGTGAGCTGCTCGTGGGCCCGCGTCAGGCGGCTCTCGAGGATGTGGCGGGAGGGGCTGAGCCCGGCCTGCCGGAAGACGCGGCTCAACTGCCGGGCGGAGAGGCCCACCGCGTCGGCGACGTACTCCGCGCACAGCCGGGGGTCGGACAGGTGCCGGTCGATGTACTCCTTGGCGAGCAGCAGCCGGGCGTCCTGGTCGTCCCCGGGGCGCCCGCCGCCCACCCGGGACGCCGCGAGCGAGCGCACCAGGCCCAGCACGGTGCCCTCGGTGCCCGCCACGTCGCCGGGCTCCCGCCGGGCGAACCAGCCGGAAAGCACGGACTCCAGGGCTCGCACCGCCGGGGCGTCGGCCGACGACCGCAGCCCGAAGACCAGCGGCACCGGAAGCTCGGCGGACAGGCAGCGCTCGGCGAAGACCTCCCGGGGGATGTCCACCAGGAGCTGGCGCATGGTGGTGGGGAAACCGAGCAGGTAGGAGCGGCGGGTGTCGTACAGCACCAGGTCGCCCGCGCCGAGGCTGAGGCAGCCTCCGCTGTGGAAGAACACCGCCTGCCCCGAGACGAGCAGGGTCGCGAAGACGGAGTCCTTGGGCGTCTCCCGGCACAGCCGCGCGTTGCGCTCGATGACGTGCTCGTTCCCGGCGATGTCGGCCAGGCGCAGACTGCCGAGGCCGACGTTGGTCTGGGTGGCCAGCAGTCCGTCGTCGGAGTACGGGGAACAGGTCAGGCCGACCAGGGCCTGCCGGTTGTAGTCCTCCCACAGGTCGACGCGGTCCGCCTGGTCGACCGACCGTGTCGACACTCGGGAGAACGCGGTGGCGGTGTGTCCGGTCAACTCGGCCTCCTTGCCGATGTGAGCCAGTGTCCTGCGCGCCGCGGAGGAGCGCGTCTTCGAAGCCGGCCCCGCCGGGCCGGATGCGCCGGGCGGGTCACACCGGAGCGGCTCCGCCGGGATCGTCCCCGGCCGGAGTGCCCGCGCACGCTGTGCCCGTCAGCGAAGGGTACTCGGCGACGCGGCTCCGATCACGACCCGACGGCTCACCCCCGTCCGACGACCCGCCGCGGAGAACCGGGGCGGGCCGTCGGACGGGGGCGACAGGGCGGAGCGGATGGGGGATGTACCGGGTGGGGCGAGTGGGGGTGAGCCGCGCGGGCCGTCGGGCGGGTGCGGAGCGGGCCCGGACCGGCCGGAGGGCGGGTCTCAGACCGCCGAGTAGCCGCCGTCGACGGGGATCACCGCTCCGTTGACGTAGGCCGCCGCCGGGCCGCACAGGAACGCGATGACCGAGGCGACCTCCCGGGGCAGCCCGAGGCGCCCCATCGGAACGCGCGTGAGCACGGCACCGGCCGCCGCCGGGTCGTCGAGCACGCCGCGCGCCAGCGGGGTGACGACGAAGCCCGGCGCCACCGCGTTCACCCGGATGCCGTCGGACGCGTACTCGGCCGCCAGGGAGCGGGTGAGCTGGGAGACACCGCCTTTGCTGGCACTGTAGGCGGGCCGGTCCCGGCTGCCGAACAGCGCGAACATGGACGAGACGGTCACGACGGAGCCGCCCCGGCGGGCCAGCAGCGGCCGGGCCGCCTCGCACGCCGTCATCGCCGCGCCCAGGTTGACCGCCAGCACGCGGTCCCAGGTCCCGGGCTCGTACTCGGCGCGGTCCGCGCTCATGCCCGCGCAGACCACCAAGTGGTCCAGGGTGCCGGTCTCCGCGATGCGGCGGGCCAGCCCTTCCCGGTCGGTCACGTCCTGTTCGACGACGTGCACCCGCTCGTGCCGGGGCGGTGCGCCGCCGGGCGCCGGCGGCAGGCCCAGGGCGTACACCCGCGCGCCCAGCTCCGCGAGCAGCTCGGCGGTGGCGGCCCCGATGCCCGAGGTGCCGCCGGTGACCAGCGCGGTGCGGCCCGCGAAGGCGTCGGGGCCGGGGAAGCATGGAGCTGTGCCGGGCACGGGCCCGGGGAGGGACGCGGTACCGGTCGGCGCGGTCCCCGGCGGTACGGGGCCGGACGGCGCGGGGCCGGACGGTGCGGCGGCGGGGGCGGTGCCCGCGGCGGGCGGTACGGGCCCGGTACCGGGCCCGGTCGGTGCGCCGGTGGTCATCGGTCGTCTCCTTCCCGTCCGGCGTGCGCCGGGGCCACCGGGTGTGCTCGGCTCGGTCCAGGTGCCGACGACCAAGCTCTCGCGTGCGCCGGGGCCGCCGGGGTGTGCTCCCCCGAGGCCGGGGCCGAGGGCGACACCAGGATCTTGATCTGGTCGCCGCCGTCCAGCAGTGACGAGAACCCCTCGCGCACCACGTCGTCGAGGGCGATGACCGACGTCACCACGGGGCTGAGGTCCAGGCCCTCCGTCCCGACGAGCCGGATCAGCTCCGGATAGGTGTCCCGGTAGCCGACACTGGCCACGATCGAGTGCTCGTTGTCCACCAGCGCGGAGGAGTCGAAGCCGACGCGGCGCCCCAGCCCCACCAGTACCGTCCGCCCGCCGCGGCGGGTCGCCGCCAGGCAGGTGTCCAGCGCCGCCTGGGAGCCGACCACCTCGAAGGCCACGTCGGCGCCCTCACCCCCGCAGGCGGCACGCACCCGGAGCCCCGCGTCCTCCTCCCGGGCGTCCATCACCTCGGTCGCCCCGAGGCGCGCCGCGAGGCCGAGCCGGACCGGGTTGACGTCGGAGGCGACGATCCGCCGGACTCCCCGCCGCGCGGCGAGCAGCACGGTCAGCAGCCCGACCGGGCCCAGGCCCACGACGGCCACACTGTCGGCGTCCCCGCCGCGCCGCAGCGCGTGCAGCGCGACCGAGGCCGGTTCGAAGAGGGCCGCCTGCTCCAGCGGCACCTCGTCGGGCAGCCGGTGTGCCATGTACGAGGGAACCGTGGCGTACTCGGCCAGCCCACCGTGGCCCATCAGCCCGGCGAAGCCGAAGTGGCGGCAGATGTTGTACTCGCCCGCCCGGCAGCGCGGGCAGGCGCCGCAGCGGTAGTGCGGTTCGACCGCGACGCGGTCACCCGCCGCCAGGCCCCGCACGGCCGAGCCGACGGCGGTGACCGTGCCGCAGAACTCGTGCCCCAGGACGAGGGGGGCGCGGGCGCCCGAAGCCGGGTGGGCCTTGCCGACCGGCACCGAGTGCGGGCCGTCGGTGTACTCGTGCAGGTCGCTGCCGCAGATCCCGCAGTACGCCACCGACAGCAGCACCTCGTCCGGGCCCGGCGGGGTCACCTCCCGCTCGGTGACGCGTACATCGCGCGCTCCATACCAGACCGCGGCCTTCATAGCGCACTCTCCGAGGTGGAAACCGGTGTGGCGTCGTGTACCGGCCCGGCGGGGAGGCACCTGCGGCGCAGCACCGCGGGGGCGGTCTCCCGCAGCCCCAGCGCGAGCAGGACCACGGCGACGGCGCCACCGGAGGAGATGAACATCGCCGCGTCCAGACCCCATGCGTCCGAGGCCAGCCCGGCGACCAGGGGGCCGATGAACCCGCCCGCCAGCTCGCCGACGCCCATGACCAGGCCGAGGGCGACGGTCAGCGTCCGGCGCGGCACGGTCTCGGCGGGAATGGTCGCCATGATCAGCGTGAAGCAGCCCAGACCGGTGTAGGTGAGCACCACGACGACGCCGAGCAGCACCGGGTTGTCGACGTACACCACGGCCAGCGGGCACAGCGCCGCCACGACGGTGAAGGCGATGAGCGCGCCCCGTCGGCCGATCCGGTCGGAGACCGCCGGGGTCAGGAAGCCCCACAGCACCCAGGCCACGCCGAAGCAGGTCATGACGTGGCTCATCGTGCCGGAGGAGAAGCCCTTCTCGTCCTCCAGGTAGGTGGGCGTGAAGGTGATGACGACCGTGAACCAGGTCAGGTAGAAGCAGGCCGCCAGGGTGCACAGCACGATGTTGCGGTGCGCCAGCGCCTCCCGCAGCACCTCGCGCAGCGGCGGTGCCGCCTCCTGCCGCGCGGTGGCGTCCGCCGGGCCGGCCGCCGTGCCGCTCGCCGTGCCGACGGCGGTGTCGCCGGCCGTGCCGGACGTGTCCGCGCTCGTGGCGTCCGATACGCCGGGGAGCACCGGTACGGGCGGGCGCTCGCGCACGGACCGCGCGATCCACACGGCGATCAGCAGCCCGGGGACGATGGTCACCAGGAACGCCGTCCGCCAGTTGTGGTGCTCGGCGATCCAGACCACGACCAGCGGGGCGACGATGCCGCCCAGCAACCCCGCCGACGACCCCTGGAGCAGGCCCATGTTCAGGCCGCGCCGGTGTTCCCGCGAAGCCTCCACCATCAGCGACTGCGCCAGCGGGAGGACCGCGCCCTCCGCCAGGCCCATCAGCGCCCTGGCGATCAGCAGACCGGCGAAGCCGGTCATCAGTCCGCCCGCCGCGGAGAAGCAGGAGAACAGCACGACGGCGGCGATCAGGACCGGGCGGCGGCCGTACCGGTCCGCCAGCCTGCCGCAGACCAGCCCCGACAGTGCCCACGTGAGCGCCAGCACACCGGACAGGACGCCCAGGGCCGTGTGCGAGAGGTGGAAGTCGTCGGAGATGAACGGGGCGAGGAAGGTCAGCGCCTGGCGGTCGAAGAAGACGAAGCCGAAGGCCGCGAAGAGGACGAGCAGCAGACGGTGCTCGTAACGGCGGGCCTCGGCGTCCCCGGGTGCCGCCGGCCGGTCCGGCGCCGCGGCGCCGGGCCGAGGAGGGGTTCTGGTCATGGCGACCTCATGTCGGGTTCTGGACGCTGCCGGTCAGCGGAACAGGGAGTCGACATAGGCGGCGCCGATGCCGACCTCGTCGTAGTGGCGGCGGCACATCTCGATGTAGTCGTGCACGTCGAAGAAGCCGGTGGGCTCGCCGTTCTCGTCCAGCCAGATGAGCGGGCCCTTGACGATGAAGAGCGCCTTCATCGGCTGCTCGCTCTCGTACGCGACCAGGGTGTGGCCCTCGCCCGGAGCCTCGTACACGAAGTCGCCGGCGCCGGCCGTCCAGGGGCGCTCCAGGTAGCCCCACTTGCCGGAGATGGTGTACGCGAACACCTCGTGCGGGTGGTAGTGGCGGTTGACCAGACCCGCCTCCTTGGCCCGCAGGATGTCGGACCACGTGTTGTCCTTCACGTTGATCCACAGCGGGCGGGAGCTGACGGTTTCGGTGAAGGGCGCGTAGTAGCGGTCGTCGTCGGTGGCGACGTCGGAGAGGTAGACCTCCGGCAGCGCGTCCGGCTTGAACGAGTTCTCGATCGGCTTGAGGTTCTTCCAGAACTCGTTCTTCGGCTGCTCCGGCATGGAACGGACTCCCTTGGCTCGTTCATCGGGTGGTTGGCTGGAAGTCAATCCCGCGACGCATGCCCTGTCTGTCCCGTACGGGACACCTTCCTTTGCCTGTTCCGGACGCCCGCACTGTCCGAAAACCGTTGACCGCCCGCCGCGGGGAGCCCCCATGCGTCAAGCGCACGCATCGCGGAGGTCTGCCGCTCCACCACGTCCGCGAGGGCCGGGGCCACCCGGCGCGGCGGCGACGTCCTGGTGCGCGGCGACCGCGCGGCGGCGGTAGCCGTCCGAGGCGGTCTTCCGAGTGCGCGCCGGACCGGAAGGCGCGGTCGCGGGTTCCGGGCCGGGGTCGGCGAGCTCGCGCGTGGGCACCGTGCCAGGCGCGAGGTGCAGGGCGGGTCTGTTCCAGACGCGTCTTCGTCACCCGGGCCGCCGACTCCGGGCACACGGTGGGCCGTCCGGTGTCGGCGTCGTAGCCGACCACAGCGAGGTGCCCGGCCGGCTCCGGGGCGATGGCCGCCCACCGCTCGCGCGGCGAGGCGCCGACGGCCGGGAGTTCCAGGCCCGCTCGGTGACCAGCGCGCCGATCGCGGCCCCCGGCCCATCGGCTCGCACCCATCCCGGTGCACCGTGCGGACGGGCCGCGGCTTCGGCTACGCCTTCTGCCCGCCGCCGTTCGGCCGGGGCAGGCTCTCGATGCCCTGGGGCAGGACATCCCGCCGTGTACGCACTGCCGGCCGGACGCCGGGATCGGCCTGCTCGACTGACGGGGGTGGGGCACCACCCGGCCCGCCGGCTGTCCCGAAGGCTCGTAGCAGCGATACAGGGGAGGCGGGAGCGAGATGTCTTCTCAGACGGACCGTCGGCGTGCGCTGCGGACGCGGACGACCGCCTGCGCAAGCGCCTCGCTCATGTTCCCCCGGGTGCAGGCTCCGTGCCACTCCCCTGACCGGTCGCTGCGCCGACTCCCGCGCCGATTCCGGATTCTTGACCTCCAGCGGTCACAGCAGTGCCGGACGAGGCCCGGTTTCGGCGCACGCCGGCACGGCCTCAGCCCAGACGCGTCGGCCCAGAACATCCGCACTGCCACCGGGAGGGCGACCACCGACGGCCCCGGCGCCACCCGCGCCTTCGCCAGGTCCGCAGCCGACCCGGCACCCCGGCGTACGGCACGCACCTGCGCTGGGTCGCATCGAAGCCGGGCGGCCGACAGGAAAGCGCGGCTCATGCCCGGCGGACCGCGTAGCCCAGATACGTCACCGCAGGGCTGCCCTCCTGTTCGAGCACCATGTCGACCAGATCCGGCAGTTGCTCGTCGGTCAGCGTGCCACGCCTGCGTCCGCGCGTCGCGCGCACCAGACTGCGTACGTCGCGCGGCTTGAACGCCGAGACGTCCTTCGCCGACAGCCCGGCCCGGTCGAGGGCCTCGGCGAGCTCGGCCGGGCGGCGCAGCCGGTGGGCGGCGTAGCGGCCGCGGGGCATGATCCGGGTGCCCGGGAAGGCCTGGAAGGCACCGAGGTAGATCAGGCGGGACACGAGGGTGCGGTTCACTGTGTCGTAGACGAAGGCCCCGGCAGGGCGCAGCACACGCGCTGCCTGCGCGAGGACCGCCTTCGGCCGTTCGGTGATCTCAAGGGTGTCGGCGCAGTACACGAGGTCGAACGTGCCGTCCGGCAGGTCGAGTTCCTCCGCGGGTGACGTCAGGTACGTGATGCCGAGCCCGTTGTCCGCGTCCCGGGCGAGGGCCGTGGCGGCAGGAGACGGGTCGGCGGCGACGACCTCGAAACCCAGCCGGGCGAGACCCCTGGCGGGAAGGCCGCGTCCGCTGCCGATGACGAGCGCCCGGCAGCCGGCCGCCGTGAGGCTCAGCTCCGAGAGCACGCGCCGCAGATACTCCATCCGTACGGACTGGAAGGTCACGGCCCGGATGTGGCGGCCGTCGACGGCCGCCCGGTCGGCCGAGTCGACTGCGATGCGCGGAGTGGTGGACATGGCAGACTCCCTCGACGTTCAGGGGCAAGTTCCCTGAGGAAACCTAGCATTGACGAGTTCCCTGAAGAAACCCTTCGCCGATACGATCGAAGCGTGACCCGCACCTCCCTCTCCGACGTCGCGTGCTCGATCGCCCGTGCGACCGATCTGTTCGCCGACGCCTGGACTGCCCTGATCATGCGCGACGTCCTCCTCGGCATCCGCCGCTTCGACGAACTCGCGGAGGACCTCGGCCTGTCCCGCAAAGTCCTCGCCGCCCGGCTGGCCCGTCTGGTCGAGGAGGGGGTACTGACTCGCGAGCGGTACCAGGACAGCCCGCCGCGCGAGGAGTACGTGGCCACGGAAAAGGGCCGGGAGCTCTACCCCGTCCTGCTGGCGCTGATGGCCTGGGGTGACAAGTGGTACGCGGGGCCGGCGGGACCGCCCGCCCGGATCCACCACGACGCCTGCGGACACGTCACCACACCGGTCGTGGCCTGCGACACCTGCCGAGAGCCGCTCACCGTGGCCGACACGACACAACTGCCCGGCCCAGGCGGACGGATAGGGCCGGGCACACGGCTGTTGGGACCCTTGCTCGCCGCCCGGCACGAGGGGGCCCCGGCCGCAGCCCCGAAGCCCGCCCGATCAGCTCCTTCGTGATCTCGTTGCGTGCCGCCGCCTCAGGTCTTGCGCACTGGCCGGAGCCGACCGCCACGACTCCCCGTTGCTCGCCCCAACCCTGAACCGCCTGGGCGGCCTGGGGCCGTTGCCCGACGCATCACCGTGCACCGGGACACCGGATACGACTCGCACCAGGACGAGAAGACGCCCATCCAGACCAGCCGACGTTGGCACGCGGAACGGGCCGACATCACGGCCGTGACTCGTTGACGATCCCCACCAGCTCGCCCGGGCGACGCGGTCGCGGCTCTGTAGGAACCTGCGGAAGCGCAGCCCGGCAGCTCGACCGGTCAAGAACGAGCGGATGGGCCCGTGGGAGCGGCGTCACGGACGCGGAGAACCCGCGGTTCCGGGCCCTCGGCCCCCTCGCCTTGGTCCTCTTGCCCATCTTCGGCGGTTCCGCATGGGGGTGGAGCCCCCATCTTTCTGCCGACCGCCCCGACCCTGTGGGGGTCTCCCCCCACAGGGAACCGGCCCGGACGCCCCGAACGGCTCGAACCCTTGTCGGGACACGAAAGGCCTGCGATTGTCAGGCCTGTGATCAACACCATGGTTGCTCCCGCCGATCCGGCCGTTTCCGGCCAGCGGCGAGGCGGACCGACCGCCGTCGAACTCCCCCACGACCCGCAACCGGAGTGGGCCGCGTTCGTCGCGGCGGCGGTCGCCGCCGCGCCGCTCGCGCCGGTGGTGCCGGCCGGGGAACTGCCGGGCACCTCCGGTTTCCGGTTCGTCCTGGCGCCCTTCGCCGAGCTGGCCGCCTCCCGGCTGCCGGCCGCCGTCCCCGACACGGATCTGCCGCGCCTGCGGGCCCAGTTCACCGATCGGCTGGCCCGGCGCCTGGCCCGGCAGGCCGCCCGCACC
This sequence comes from Streptomyces sp. NPDC029296, assembly GCF_055569255.1. NCBI lineage: Bacteria > Bacillati > Actinomycetota > Actinomycetes > Kitasatosporales > Streptomycetaceae > Streptomyces > Streptomyces sp. NPDC029296. Next base: position 90,134 of record NZ_JBVHXT010000033.1, on the reverse strand, counting down.
CTGGTGCTCGAACTCAACGTCGCCCGGGTGGACGGCCGCCTGACGGGTGACACCCCCGCGGCCCGGTTCCGTGCGTTCCTGGCCCTGACAGCACGTCAGGACGGTTTGTCGGCCCTGCTGTCGGAGTACCCGGTGCTCGGCCGGCTGCTGGCACAGACCTGCGTCAACGCCGCCGACGCCCTGACCGAACTGCTCGACCGCTACACCGCCGACCGGACGGAGCTGGTCCGCACCCTGCTGCACGGCACCGACCCCGGTCCGCTGGTCTCGCTCCGCGCCACCGCCGGCGACGGGCACCGGCACGGCCGCAGCACCGCGGTGCTCACCTTCGCCGACGGCTCCCGGACGGTCTACAAGCCGCGCCCGCTGACCGCGCACCGGCACCTCAACGAGTTGGTCGGCTGGTTCAACGGACAGCCGGACGTGCCGGAACTGCGCACCGTCGCCCTGCTGGACCGGCCCGGCTACGGCTGGCTGGCGTACGTGGCGGCCCTGCCCTGCCAAAACCGCGGCCAGCTGGAGCGGTTCTACCGGCGGCAGGGCGCCTGGCTCGCGCTGCTGCACGCGCTGGACGCGACCGACCTGCACTTCGAGAACCTCATCGCCCGGGCGGACCACCCGGTACCGGTGGACGTCGAAACCCTCTTCCATCCCCCGGTGTCCGGTTCCGCCCCCGACGGCGACCCGGCGGCGCTCACCCTCGCGGCCTCGGTCCACCGGGTCGGCCTGCTGCCGCTGATGCTCTTCGGCGAGGACGGCACGTCCCTGGACGCGTCCGGCCTGGGCGGCGACGCCGGGGCCGTGGCGCCGCTGCCGGTGGTGGCCTGGGCGGAGAGCGGCACCGACCGGATGCGGCTGGTCCGCCGGGCCGGGGCGATCTCCGGGGCCGACAACCGCCCCCGGCTCGGCGGGGCGTACGCCGACCCGGCCGAGTTCACCGAGGCGCTGGTGGCCGGATTCCGCGCGGGGTACCGGGCGATCGCCGCCGGACGGGAGACGCTGACCGGAGCGCGGGGCCTGGTGCACCGCTTCGCCGAGGACGAGGTGCGCGTGGTACCCCGGGCCACCCAGGTGTACGCCACGCTGCTCGACGAGTCGACCCACCCGGACGTGCTGCGCGACCCGGCCGACCGCGACGAGCTGCTGCGGCTGCTCGGCACGGACGCCCTCGGCATCCCCGGGCCGGCCCGGCTGCTGGAGCACGAGATCGCCCAGCTCTGGGACGGCGACGTACCGTTGTTCACCACCCGGCCAGGCCTGGCGGACCTGTGGTCCGGCACCGGTTCGCGGATCCCGGACGCACTGGAGCGGCCGGGTCTGGAGCGGGTGGTGGAGAAGATCCGTGCCATGGGGACGGCCGACCTCGACACCCAGGAGTGGATCGTCCGGGCGGCGCTGGCCGCCAGGTCCACGGCCTGCGCCCACCGGCCGGGCGCACCGGCCACCCGTCGGAGTGGCACGGCCCGACCGGACCTGGCGGAGCGGCCGACGGCGGAGCGGCTGCTCAGCGCGGCGCGGCGGATCGGCGACCGCCTGACGGACGGCGCCCACCGGGGCCGGGGCCGGGGCCGGGTCAACTGGCTCGGCCTCGAACTCCTCGCGGACCGGGCCTGGCGGTTCGGGCCGGCCGGGGCCGACCTCGGGCACGGCTACCCGGGTCCGGCGCTGTTCCTCGCCGAACTCGCCGCCCACACCGGGGAGGAGCGGTACGTCCAGACGGCGCGCCAGGCCCTCAGCCCGCTGCCCGCGCTGCTGGAACGCCTCGCGGCGGAGCCGGAGGACCGGGCGGCCGTGGGCCCGGGCGCCTTCGCCGGGCTGGGCGGCATCGCCTACGCGCTCGCCCGGACCTCCGCCCTGACGGACGACCCCGAACTGGCCGGCTGGGCCGACCATGCCGCCGAACTCACCCGTGCCACCGCCGGGTTCGACACCGCCACCGAGGCCCCCGGCGCGGCCGGAACCGCCGACGGGTTCCGGGGCGAAGACCGGGCGGGCGGGCGGGCCGGGCTGGCCGAGGGGGCGGCCGGCGGGCTCGCGGCCCTGCTGGCGGTACACGAGACCACCGGGAGCGCTGCGGCCTGGCACGGCGCCGCGCTTTTCGCCGAGCGGCTGGCGGACCGTCCACCGCCGGCCGCGCCGGGGTTCGCCGAGGGCGCGGCCGGGGTGGGCTGGGCGCTGCTGCGGTTCGCGAGGGCCGGCGGCGGGGAGCGGTACGAGCGCGCGGGCCTGGCGGCGCTGCGCCACGCGGCCCGGAGCGCCCGTGCCGCTGCGCCCACCGGCCCGACCTGGTGTCAGGGCCTGCCGGGGATCGCCCTGGCCGTGGCCGACAGCCCCGCCGCCCTGGCGGATCCGGAGCTGGCCGGGCTCACCGGGCGCGCCGTCCACGAGCTGGCGGCCGCCGGTCCGCTGCCCGGCCATGCCCTGTGCCACGGCGAGTCGGGCGTCCTCGAACTGCTCGGCCGCCTCCCGGGCCCCGGCGCCCGGGAGGTGCTGGACCACCGGGCGGGTGCCCTGGCCGCCGCCCTCGACCGAGCGGCCCCGGTCTGCGGTACCCCTGGTGGCCTGGCCGTTCCCGGCCTGCTGACCGGACTGTCCGGCATCGGACTGGGCCTCCTGCGGCTCGGCTCGGCCGGGCGGACAGCTTCGACGCTGCTGCTGCAGCCGTCGCCATCGGCGCGGCCGTCGTGAACCGACGGCGCGACCTTCATCGAGAGGAACCCCCATCCATGAACGTCGAAGAGCTGGTCCGCAGCTGGAAGCAGCCCAAGGCGCGCGGCGACCGGGCCGCCGACCATCCGAGCGGGCAGATCTCGCTGGACCCCGGCGGCGGCGCCCGCCGCAGTCGGCTGCTCTCGGGATTCGACGAGCACTCGATCATCGGCACCCTGACCGTGACCGTTCCGTTCGCACCGGAAGCGGTCGGCTAGGGCCGGTGCGCACGCCCGGGCGCCGACCGGGCGACGGAGACCTTCGGCCGGTGCGCCCGTGGCCGTACGGGCGCGCCGGCCGCCGCGCTGCCGGTGCGCCGGCGGCGGCGGTCATCCCTGTCCGCGCGTCGACCGATCAAGTAGCCTCCACGGCATGCGCATGACTTCTTCACACGTCGTCGGCCGGGACGCCGAGCTGGCCCTGGCGGACAGCCTGCTGTCGGACGCCCGGCAGCACTCCGGCCGTGCGCTCTTCTTCCTGGGAGAGGCCGGGATCGGCAAGTCGCGGCTGGCCGGCGAGTGCGAGTCCAAGGCCGCCGCGCTGGGGCTCCCGGTGCTGCGCGGGCGCGGCAGCCCGAGCGGGTCCGGCACCCCGTTCCGGCCGCTGGCCGAGGCGCTCTCCTCCCGGTTCCGGATCGGCGGGCCTCCGGCCGACCCGGCGCTCGCGCCCTACCGCCCGGCCCTGGCCAGGCTGATCCCGGAGTGGCGGCCCGCGACGGCCGTCGGCCACCCGGAGGGCGTGGTCGACCTCGCCGAGGCGCTGCTCCGGCTGCTGGCCGTGATCGGCAAGCAGCACGGCTGCCTGCTGGTGCTGGAGGATCTTCACGACGTGGACTCCGAGACCATCGCCGTGCTGGAGTACCTGGTCGACAACCTCGCCGGGCTGCCGGTCCTGCTGGTCGGCACCCTGCGCCCGCAGCCGGGCCCGGCCCTGGACCTGGTCGACGCGGCCGACCGGCGGCGGGCCGCCTCGGTGGCCGCCCTGCGGCCGCTCGCGCCCGGCGCGGTGCGGGCGATCACGGCCGGCTGCCTCGGGGTGCCCGCCGCCGGGGTGCCGGTCGAGCTGGTCGAGCGGCTGGTCGCCGGCGGGGACGGGAACCCGTACCTGGTCGAGGAGCTGCTGGCCGAGATGGTCGGCTCCGGCCTGCTGCGCTGGGGCGGCGGCGGGGGCTGGCAGGTGGCCGGCGATCTCTCCGCCACCGTCCCGGCCACCGTGGTCCGGGGATACCGCCGGCGGATCGAGCTGCTGGACCCCGAGGCCCAGGAGGTGGTGTTGCTGGCGGCCTCGCTGGGAGCCCGGTTCTCCGTCGCCACGCTCCAGTTGATCACCGGGGCGGAGGACCGCTGTCTGTTCGCCCGGTTGCGCTCCGTCGTCGAGGCGGGCCTGATCGTGCCCGACCCGGGTGCGCCGGACCGGTACGCCTTCCGTCACGCGCTGACCGCCGAGGCGGTGCTCGCCAGTCTCCCGCCGGCCGAACGGGCCGCGATCGCCCGGCAGGCCGCTGTCGGCCTCCAGCAGGCCGACCCGGAGCTGACCGACGACCACTGCCAGCTGGTCGCGGACCTGCGGATCGCGGCCGGTGACCTGGCGGACGCGGCCCTGCTCTACGCCGAGGCCGGGCGCCGGGCACAGGCCGACGGGCTGTCAGGGACGGCCGTGGCGCTGCTCGGACGCGCCCACGAACTGGCCGACCCACCGGACCGGACCGCCATCGCCGAGTCGCTGCTGTACGCGCTGGCCGACGCCAGGCAGCTGGACCGGGCGCTCGCCCTGGTCGACTCGCTGGCACCGGCCGGGGCGGCGGCACTGTGCCTGGACTCCCGGATCGCCCTGCACACCCGGTTGGCCTGGGTCGCGGTGGCGGCCGAGCGGCGGGCCGACGCCGTCAGCCAGATGGCGGCCGCCCGGGCGCTGCTCCAGGACGGCGGCACCCCCCAGCAGGGCGCCGCGCTCGCCGTGGTCGAGTGTGAACTGGCCCTGCTGCCCGGGCAGGGCGGGTGCACCGCGGAGGTCGAGCGGAAGGCCCGTGCGGCGGCGGAGGTGGCCGAGCAGACCAAGCTGCCCGTGGTGGCGTGCCAGGCGTGGCAGTTGCTGGCCCTGCTGGTCCGGGAACGCGGCTTCGACACGGCCGACGCCTGTCTGGAGCGGATGCTCGCCGTCGCCGAGACGCACACCCTGCCGCTGTGGCGGGTCGAGGCGCTGACCAGGCTGGGCGCCAACACCTACCTGCGGACCGGCGACATCCGCCGGCTCGAACAGGCATGGGAGGCCGCGAACGAGCTGGGCGCGATCCAGCTGGCCCAGACCGCCGAGAGCGTGCTGGCGATGAACGCGGTGCTCCGGGGCGACCCGCGGCGGGCCGAGGAGATCCTCGCCCGCTGCCTGGACGCCAGCGCGCGGATGGGCAACCTCGGCACCCGCCGGTACCTGCTGCTGGTCTCGGCCACCCTCGGCGCGCACCAGGGCCGCCGCCGCGAGATGGAGCGCGGCCTGCTGGCGTTCCGTCAGGCCGGGGGCGCCGAATCGCAGCTGAACCCGGTGATGCTGGGACTGTGCCGGGCCGTCTGCGCCCTGCTGGAGGAGGACCGGACGGCCGCCCGGGCCGAGCTGGCCGCCGCGGCCGCCTGGGAGTCCCTGCATCCGAACGTCTACTACCTGGCCGGCCGGTACGGGCTGAGCCCGCTGCTGGAGGTGCTGGCCGGCCGGGTGGCCCGTACGGACTTCGCGGCCGTCGCGGCCAAACCGGCCGCCGGGCTGGCCTGGAACCGCCAGTTCCTGATGCTCGCCGACGCCGTCCTGCTCGGCCGGGAGGGCCGGGGCGAGCGGGCCGCCGGGGTGGTCGAGGACTTCCGCCGGCACGCCGCGATCTTCCCGACCGGCCACCACCTGGGCCTGCGCCTGGTCGCCGAGGCCGCCCTGGCCGACGGCTGGGGCGACCCGACGTCCTGGCTGCAGGCCGCCGAGGAGTACTTCCACCAGCTCGACGTGCCCGCCGTGGTGAGCGCCTGCCGGGCGATGCTGCGCCAGGCCGGGGTGACCGTACCGCAGCGCCGCAGCGGCCGGGAGCTGATACCCGCCGAGCTGCGCGCGCGGGGCCTCACCCCGCGCGAGTACGAGGTGCTGGCCCTGCTCGTCGACCGGCCCGGCAACCAGGACATCGGCCGGCGGCTGTGCATCTCACCGCGCACGGTCGAGAAGCACATCGCGAGCCTGCTGCAGAAGACCGGCCTGGCCGGCCGCGCCGCTCTGAGCCGGCTGGCGGCCGAGCTCTCCGCCGGCGGCTGAACCCGCCGTCCCGGCCTCCCGGCACCGGCCGAGCGGGTCCAGGTACAGGTCCAGCGGCGGCTCGGGCGCGAGGTAGAAGTGCCCGCCGGGCAGCGCCTCGTGCCGGAACGACCCCCGGGTGAGCTCCCGCCACAGCTCGCCCTGACGGTAGGTCACGTGCGGGTCGTCCGCCCCGCGTACCACCAGCAGCTCGCAGGCCAGCGGCGGGCCCGGGCGGTACTCGTAGCGCTGGAACAGCTCGAAGTCGGCGCGCAGGTAGGGCAGTACGAGCTCGCGGACCCGGGGGTCGGCCATCAGCTCGGCGTCCGCCTGGCCCATCGCGACGATGCTGCGCACCGCCGAGTCGTCGTTCCAGACGGCGCCCTGCGCCGAGACGTGGGCCGGGTCGTGCGGGGCGCGGGCCGCCGAGGCCACCAGGCGCCGCACCCCGCGGCCCTGCTCCTCCAGCCGCCGGGCCACCTCGTAGGCGACGATCGCACCCATGCTGTGCCCGAACAGCGTGACGGGCCGGTCCAGTTCGGGGAGGACGGCGGCGCATACCTCCTCGGCCATGGCGTGCAGGTCGTGGTGGCAGGGCTCCGGCAGCCGGTCTGCCCGGCCGGGGTACTGGACGCCGAGGATCTCCACGTCGGTGCGGCCCCGGGTGGCCCAGCCGCGGTAGTAGTTGGCCGATCCGCCGGCGTGCGGCAGGCAGATCAGCCGCCGCGGGGCCTCGGGGCGGGGCTCCAGGATCCGGACGGTCGTCACGCGCCGACCTCCTGACGGCTCGTCAGCACCATGTCGCGCAGCTCCTCGAAGGAGCGCAGCCCGTAGACGTCGGCGAAGTCCAGCCGGACGCCGAAGGTGACCGCGATCGACTCGATCAGCAGGATGAGGTCCAGCGAGGTCCCGCCGGAGTGGAAGAAGTCCTCGCCGCTCTCGGCGGGCGTCCCGGTCCGCTCCAGCCACAGCCGGGCCAGCTTCGTCCGGTCGTCCGCCCCGGCCGCGGGCACGGCCTCCTCCGGTGCGGGGGTGGACGGCAGGGCCTTCAGGGCCTCGCGGTCGACCTTCCCGGAGGGTTTCAGCGGGAACTCCGCGACCACCACCAGCTCGTCGGGCACCAGGTGCCGCGGTGCCCGCTCCGCCAGCCGGGTCCGGACCGCCCGCGGGTCCGCCCCTGCGGAGGCCGGGCGGACGAAGGCGCGGACGTGCCGCTCGTGGCCGGTGCCGACCGCGGTGGCGACCACCTCCCGTACCTCCGGGTCGGCGGCCAGCAGGGCCTCCACCTCGGCGAGGTGGATCCGATGCCCCCGGACCTTGATCTCGTCGTCCTCGCGGCCGCGGAACTCCACTACCCCGCCCGCGAGCAGGGCGGCCCGGTCTCCGGTGCGGTACATCCGGGCGCCCGGCAGGTCCGAGAACGGGTCCGGCAGGAAACGCTGCTCGGTCATGGCCGGGTCGCCCACGTAACCGAGGGCCAGCCGGTCGCCGCCGAGGTAGAGGTCCCCCACCTGCCCGGGCGGCAGCGGGCGCAGCCGCTCGTCCAGGACGTGGCAGGTGGTACCGGCCAGGCCCGCTCCGATCGGCACCGAACCCCCCTGCCGGTCCCAGCCGTCGAGCGAGAAGGCAGTGGAGATCACGGTGTTCTCGGTGGGCCCGTAGGTGTTCAGGAACTCCAGCTCCGGGAAGCGGTCAAGGATCCGCACCGCCTGCTCGCGCGGCATCACGTCACCACCGACCATCAGGGAGCGGAGCCCGCCCAGCGCGTCTAGGTGGTGGTCCGCCAGCAGCGCGAACACCGCCGGGGTGAGCACGGCGGTGGTGACCCGCTCGTCCCGGAGGAGATCGGCCGTCTCGTGCAGGGACAGCGCCCGGCGCGGGGCGCAGAGCACCGAGGCGCCCACCAGCAGGGCCGACCAGATCTCGTACATCGCGGTGTCGAAGGTCAGCACCGTGTGCACCAGGACGGTCTCGTCCGGGTCGCGGCGCAGCACGCCGGGCCGCAGGCAGAGCGCGGTGAGCGCACCGTGCGGCACCCCGACCGCCTTGGGCGTGCCGGTCGAGCCGGAGGTGAAGATCACGTAGGCCGGCCGGTCCGGGTCCCCGGCGGGCAGCGGGCCGGGCGGGTCGGCCGGGCCGGCCTGCTCGATCAGTTCGCGGACGTGCCAGCTGTCCGCGCCGATGCCCTCCGGCACGCGGTGCTCCGAGGTGGCCAGCACCAGCGAGACGCCGGCGATGGCGGTCATCCGCTCGGCGCGCTCCGGCGGGCAGTCGGGGTCGATCGGCACGAAGTGCCCGCCCGCCAGCAGGACTCCGAGCATGGCCACCAGTGCGTCGCGGTCGCCCACGCCGAGGACGCCGACCGCGTCACCGGCCCCGACGCCCTTGCCGTGCAGGGCGCCGGCCAGCCGGACCGCCCGGTCCCACAGCTCGGCGTAGGTGGAGCTGCCGGTGCGGTCCCAGGCCGCCACCTTGTCCGGGTGCTCGGCCACCTGTCGGCGGAACACGGCGTCGACGCACTCGAAGTGCTCCCGGCCGGGGCGGCCGGGCAGGGTCGCGCTACTCATCCGTTGCCTCCTTCTGCGACGGCGTCATGAGCCGTTCGACGAGCCGGGCGTGATCGCCCATGGTGCGTGCCAGCAGCAGATCCCGGAGCGGGATCACCACCGTGAAGACCTGCTCCAGCCGCCGGGCCAGCCGGATGGCGAGCAGCGAGTCCCCGCCGTTGGCGATGAACTCCGCGTCCTCGGTGAGGCCGGGGTGGCCGAGGAGTTCGCGCCAGGCGGCGGCCACCGCCCCGGCGGGGGTGGGCGGTTCGGCGGTGATTGCCTCCGCCGGGACGGCCGCCGGGTTCTCCGGGGCCCGTGCGGGGCTGCCGGCCGGGGCCGGGGCGGCCGGCCAGGCCGTCTCCGGCGCGATGTGGCGCTCACCCCCGAAGGAGGTGCCCGGAAGGTGCAGCCGACGGCCGTCCGGGATCAGCGCCGACAGCTCGACGGGCTGGCCCTCGGCCCACAACCCGGCGAGCGCGAGGGCGAGTTCGTCCTCCGCCCGGGGGCCCTTCCCCGGCACCAGCGGGAGGCTCTCCAGCCCGGCGGCGGCCGCCATACCGGAGAGGGCCCGGCCCGGCCCGATCTCCACGGCCAGCGCACCGGGGTACAGCTCGCGCACGGCGGCGATGCCCTCGCCGAAGCGCACCGTCCGGCGGACGCCCTCGGCGAGGACGGCCAGCGGGACCTCGGTGCCGGCCGGCACCACCGTGCCGTCCAGGGTGGACACGTAGGGCAGTGAACTGCGGCCGCCGGTACGGCCGGAGAGGCGTGCGCGGAGGGTCTGGGCGGCGGGCTCCATCGCGGCGGAGTGGAAGGCGTGCGAGGTGCGCAGGCGCCGGGCCGGGATCCGCCCGGAGAGCCGGTCCTCCAGCGCCCGGACGGAGACGGCCGATCCGCTCAGCACACAGGCGTCCGGGCCGTTCACCGCCGCGATCTCCAACCCGCCGGCAGCGGTCTCCGGTTCGGCCAGCAGCTCGCGGGCCTCGGCCTCGGAGCAGGACAGCGCCAGCATCGCCCCGGGCGGGCAGGCCTGCATGCTGCTCGCCCGGACAGCCACCAGCTCGACCGACGCCGCGAGGTCCAGGACCCCGGCCAGGCAGGCGGCCGTCACCTCGCCGAGGCTGTGCCCGGCCAGTGCCGCCGGGCGCAGCCCGAGCCCGTCCAGGGCGCGGACCGCCGCGTACTCCAGGGCGAACAGCGCGGGCTGGGCCAGCTCGGTGGCGCGCAGCAGCTCGGCGGGGAACTCCGGGTCCCGCAGCGCCCGCCCGGCCAGCCTGGCCGTGAAGGGCTCCATCACGGCCAGGCACTCCTCCAGCGCCTGGTGGAAGCCCGGCAGTCGGGCCTGGAAGGGCAGGGCCATGCCCGGCCGCTGGGCGCCCTGTCCGGGGAGCAGGAAGACCAGCGGCCGCGGGCCGTCCCGCGGCACCCGGCCGCGGACCCGCAGGGGGCCGCCGCGCAGCGCCCCGGCGAGTTCCGGGCCGGTCCGGCCGACCACCGCGAGCCGCTCGGCCAGCGGTGCCCGGCCGGCCCGCAGGGTGAAGGCCACGTCGGCGGCGTCCGTCTCCTGCCCGGTCAGCACCTCGGCCAGCCGGGCCGCGGTCAGCTCCAGGCCCTCCGGCCGGACGGCGGAGAGGGTGAGGACCGAGGTCCGCTCCGCCGGGATCCGGTCCGCCGGCACCCCCGCCGCCGGGACGGCGGGTGCCTGTTCGACGATCACGTGCGCGTTCGTCCCGCCGATCCCGAAGGAGCTGACGCCCGCCCGGCGGGGCTCGGGGCCCTGCCAGGCGCGGGCCTCGGTGGGCACCCGGAGCGGCGAGTCCAGGTCCGCCAGCAGCGGGTTGAGGCTCTCGAAGTTGGCCACCGGCGGTACCTGACCGTGCTTCAGGACCAGCAGGGCCTTGTAGAGCGCGGCCAGTCCGGCGGCCGCGTCGAGGTGTCCGATGTTCGCCTTGAGCGCGCCCACCGGGATGCTCCCGGCCGGGCCGGCCCCGCGCAGGGCGGCGGAGAGCGCCGACCACTCGATCGGGTCGCCGACGTAGGTGCCGGTGCCGTGCGTCTCGACGTACCCGAGCGAGCCGGGCGCCACGTCGCCGGAGCGCAGCGCCGCCCGGACGACGGCGGTCTGCCCCTTGGGGGCGGGGGCGTTGAACCCGGCCTTCGCCGAGCCGTCGTTGTTGACGGCCGAGCCGAGGATCACCCCGTGGCAGGCGGTGTCCGGCCCCACGTCCTCGAAGCGGCGCAGCACCACCGCGATCACGCCCGAGCCGCCGACCGTCCCGGTCGCCCGGGCGTCGAAGGGCCGGCAGCGGCCGTCGGCCGACATGATGCCGCCGCGCAGGTGGGTGTGGCCGGCCTGCGGGAAGCCCACCGAGGCGGCCACCACCACGGCCTGGTCGCAGTCGCCGGCGTTCAGCGACTGGACGGCCAGGTGGACCGCGACCAGCGAGGACGAACACGCCGTCAGCACGTTGACCGCCGGGCCCTCCAGGCCGAGCCGGTAGGCGATCCGGCCGGCCATGAAGTCCCGGCCGGTGCCGACGTGCAGGGCGGCCAGAGTGTCCGCCGAGGCCGCCGGATTGCCGAGGATCCGCGACAGGTAGTCGCTGCTGGAGGAGGAGGCGAAGACCGCGGTGCGCAGGCCGTCCGCCAGCGGACCGCGGCCGGCGTCCTCCAGCGCCGCCCAGCTCGCCTCCAGCATCAACCGGTGCTGCGGGTCGATGAGTTCGGCCTCGCGGGGGCTGATCCCGAACAGCTCGGCGTCGAACCGCTCGCTGTCCTCGATCAGGCCCCGGACCGGGACGTAGGCCGGGTCGTCGAGCAGGTGGCGGGGCACGCCCCGGGCCGCCAGCTCGTCGGGGTCGAGGGTGCTGGTGAGCTCCTCGCCCGCGCAGACCGCCGCCCACCACTTCGCCGGGTCCTGCGGGCCGGGGAGCCGGGCGTGCATGCCGGTGACGGCGATGTCCAGGGAACGGTTCCTCACCTCCCGTCCTCCGTTCCGGCCGTCCGCCGGGAGCGGCCCGCGGCGAGCCGGAGCCGGCGCCGGTGCGGGCCGCCGGCCCCGTCCTCGGCGTCCGCGGCCCGTACCGCCGGCTCCGGCCCGGGCGCGTCGCCGCCGCTCGCGGCGAGCAGCGCGGTCTGGGCGTCGACGGTGGTCGCGGTGAACAGCCCGACGATCGGCACCCGGGTCCCCGCCCGGTCCTCCAGCTCCATCTGGAGCAGCGGCACCAGCAGCGAATGCCCGCCCGCGTCGAAGAAGTTGACGTCTTCCGCGGCCGGCGCCTCGCCGAGCACCGCGGCCCAGGCGGCCCGCACCAGTGCCCGCAGGTCCGGTCCGGTCGCCGGGGTGGTCTCGGGCTCGGCGGGCCCGGGGGCCCCGTCCTCCTCGGTGCGGAGCTCCACGGCCCGCAGCGCCTCGCGGTCCACCTTGCCGTGCGGGGTGCGCGGCAGCTCCGGGACCACCCGCAGCACGCCGGGCACCATCGCGGGCGGCAGGGTCTCGGCGAGCCGGGCGCGCAGCTCCCGGAGGTCCACCCCGTCCTCGGTCACCAGGTGGGCCGTCAGGCTTCCCCCGCCGGGCGCGAGCAGCACGGCGGCATCGGTCACGCCCTCGGCCGCGCGCAGCGCGCCCTCCACCGCGCCGAGCTCGACCCGGTGGCCGCGGACCTTGACCAGCTGGTCCCGGCGGCCCAGGTAGCGCAGGCCGCCGCCGGTGCCCCAGCGCACCCAGTCCCCGGTGCGGTAGGACCGCGCGCCGGGCGCCGTGCCGTACGGGTCGGGGTGGAACGCGGCCTCGGTCGCCTCCGGCCGCCCGAGGTAACCGCGGGCCACCCCGCGGCCGCCCACGTGCAGTTCGCCGGCGGTGCCGTACGGCATCAGCCGCCCCCGCCGGTCCAGCACGTAGAGGCTCGCCCCCGGGACGGCCCCGCCGATGTCGACCGGGCCGGGCGCCTCGAAGCGGCGGTAGGTGCTCCACACCGTCGCCTCGGTCGGCCCGTACTCGTTCACGAGCGGCGTGGCGGGGAGCAGCGCGAAGTGCCGCTCCAGCAGCGCCTCCGGCAGCACCTCGCCGGCCGTGGTGACCACGTCGAGGGTGCCCAGCGCGGTCCGGCCGGCCCGCTCGGCCCGGTCCAGCAGCGCGGCGTACAGGGCCGGGACGGCCAGCAGGGCCGTAACGGCGTGGGTCTCGATCAGCCGCAGCAGTCTCTCCGGGTCACGGACCTCCTCGGTCCGCGCGACCACCAGCCGGCCGCCGGAAGTGAGGGTGCCCCAGAGCCCGGCCACCGAGGAGTCGAAGGAGAGCGGCGAGACCAGCAGGAAGGTGCGGTAGCCGCCGTAGGTCAGCCACCGGGCGGTGGTGGAGGCGGCCAGCGCGCCGTGCCCGACCTCCACGCCCTTGGGCTCGCCAGTGGTGCCGGAGGTGTAGATGAGGTAGGCCGGGTCGTCCGGCTCAACGCGGTGCGCCACCCACGCCTGGTCCGGCAGCACCGCCGGGGCCTCGATCGGCAGCACCTGGGCCTGCGGGAGGCGCTTTCGCCAGGCGGCGTCGGCCAGCACGAACCCGGTTCCGGAGTCCGCCAGGACGGCGCCCAGCCGGGCGGCGGGGTGGCCGGGGTTGAGCGGCAGGTAGACGCCGCCGGCCCGCAGCACCGCCAGTACGGCTACCACCATCTCGGCCGAGGGCTCGGCCAGCACGGCCACCGGCGTCCCCGGGCGCACCCCCTGCGCGGTGATCCGGGCGGCCAGGGCGTCGGCCCGGCCGAGCAGCTGTCCGTACGTCAGCTCGCTGGAGCCGCAGACCACGGCGGGCCGGTCGGGGTCGGCCAGCGCGATCTCCGCGACCGCCTCGTGCACCGCCCGGAAGCCCTCCGGCAGCGGTGTCCCGCGGCCGGCGGCCAGCAGTTCGGCCCGCTCCCCGGCGGAGAGCGGATCCAGCGAGCCCACCGTGGTCTCGTCGTCGGCGGTCAGCCCGCCGAGCAAGGCGGCCACGTGGCGGGTGAGCTGCTCGATGAGGGCCGGCTGGTAGCGGGAGGTGCGGTAGGTCGCCAGCAGCTCGGCGGAGGCCCCCTTGTCCCGCAGCACCAGGGTGAGGTCGTACTTGGAGATCCGCACCGGGAGTTCGAGGGCGGTGACCTCCAGCCCCGGCACGTTCCGGGGCGCCTCGCGTGCCTCGAAGTTGAACAGCACCTGGAAGACCGGGGTCCGGGTGACGTCCGGGGTGATCCCGAGCTTGCGGACCACCTCCTCGAACGGGACCGACCGGTGGGTGAAGGCCCGCAGCAGGCCGCGCTGCACGGCGCCGCAGAACGCCGGACCGGTCTGCGCCGGGTCCACGTGCACCCGGACCGCGGCCGGGTTGACGAACATGCCGACGGTGTCCACGAACGCGGCGGACCGGGTGTCCATGGTCGAGCCGACCACCAGGTCCTCGGTGTCGGTGTAGCGGGCCAGGGTGAGCGCGAAGGCGCTGAGCCCGACCACCTGCGCGGTGGTGCGGTGCCGCCGGGCGTATCCGCGGACCGCCTCCCAGGTCCGCTCGGGGAGCGGCACCCGGACCACCGCGCCCGCCTTGTCCGCGGTTCGGGTGGCGGGCTCGAAGCCGAGCGGCTCCGCGGTCTGCGGGAGCCTCAGCTCCTCGGCCCAGGCGTCGAACCGGGCCGGGTCCGGGCGGGCCGCGGCCTCCCGCTCGACGTACTCCGCATAGGGGCGGCCGGCCGGGGCGAACTCCCGGCCCGCGTAGGCGGCGAACAGGTCACCGGTGATCAGCGCCATCGAGCGGCCGTCCACCACCGCGTGGTGGGCGTTCAGCACCAGGACGTGGTCCTCGGGGCCGAGCACCAGCAGCTCCGCCTCGGCGAGCCGGCCGCCGACCAGGTCGAAGGACCTGGTCACCGCCCGGTCCAGCTCGGCGGGCAGGTCCTCGGGAGGGATCTCCCGGACCGCGAGCCCGAACTCCCCGGCCGGCCACCGTGCGCGCCGGGGCTCGTTGTCCACCTCGAACAGCCGCAGCCGCAGCTCCTCGTGACGCTCCACGACGGCCCGCCAGGCCCGGCCGAGGGCCGCCCGGTCGAGCGGTCCGCGCAGCCGTCCTGCCCAGGGGGCGGTGTACTGCGCGCTCTCCGGTTCGAGGACGTGCGCCAGCCAGAGCCGCCGCTGCGCGGACGACAGCCCCCCGCTCGCCTCGGACACCTGCTCCGTCATCGACTTCCCCTCTCGTGCGTGTACGTGAACGTGGGCCGGAAGGCTTCCGGTATCGCCGCGGTGAGCCGGCCGAGGGCCGCGTGGTCGGGCACCCGCCCGTACAGCCGGCCGAGCCGGTCGGCCGCGCCGGCCCGCCAGTCGAGCGGCTGGCCCGGGCGGCCCCGGATGTCGACCAGGTCGACCCCGGGCAGGGTGCGCAGCCGGTCCAGTGCGCCGACCTCCACCAGGCTCCGGGCTCCGGACGGCGCAACCAGCGCGTACTGGTAGGTGACCTGCTCGAACTCCGGGGCACCGGGCGCCGGCCGGCCGAGGGCGAGCAGCAGGGCGGTCTCGACCACGTCGTACCCGGCGCCCCGGCGCAGCAGGTCGACGACCAGCCCGCCGACCCGGCCGTTCACCTCGATGACGCGCGGGCCGTCCGGGGTCAGCTTGATCTCGGTGTGCACGACGCCGTCCCGGACCCCGAGGGCCTCGATCGCGGCGTCCGCCAGTGCACGGACCCGCTCCGCGGTCTCCGAGCGCAGCGTGTGCGGGACGAAGGATCCGCGCTCGCGGAACGGCTCCTCGAGCCGGAACTTGCCGGTGACGCAGATGAGCCGGCGGTCCCCGTCGTGCACGGCGGTCTCCACCGAGACGTAGTCCCCCCAGTCGGGGCCGGCCTCCTGCGCCACCCCGGTGAGCAGGCTCTCCACCAGGAGCACCGCCCCGGCCGGGGCGGACCGGAAGAAGTCCGCCGCCAGCCGTTCGGCCTCCTGCGCGCTGTCCGCCCGGCGGACGGAGCGGCTGCCGGTGCCGGTCCGCGGCTTGAGCACCACGGGCAGGCCGGCCTCGGCGACCGCCGCGGCGATCCCGGCGGGTCCGGCCACCGGCACGCAGCGGGTGGTGTCGATCCCCGCCCCGGCGAACAGCCGCCGCTGGAGCAGCTTGTCCGTCAGCCGCCGGGTGGTCCGCGGGCTGTGCCACCGGGTCAGCCCGAGCGCGGCAGCCAGCTCGCCGGTCTCCGCCAGGCGGTGCTCGCTGAAGGTGAGCAGACCGTCCGGCTCCCGGGCGGCCACCGCCCTCGCCGCCTCGGCCGCGGTGAGGCCGCTGACGTCGCAGAGTTCGAACCGGCCGCGCAGGCCCCGCAGCAACTGCGCGACGTGGGGCGAGCGTTGGTCGATCACCAGGAAGAGTTCGGCTCCGCAGGCGCGGGCCGCCGAGGCGATCTCCCCCGGGCCGGCGGCGCCGTCGTCGTAGACCACGCCGAGCCGCGGGCTACCGGATCTGCTGTGCATACCCATCCATCCGTCGAAGCGAGGGGCCGCCCGGTGGCGCGCCGCCGGTCAGTCCTGCGGGACGGCCGGCCAGGAGCGCTCGGCGGTGAGGTAGAGCAGCTCGGAGCGGACCCCGCGCTGCCCGGCCAGGTCGCGCAGGACGACCTCCTGGCGCAGCTGCTCGGCCTCCGGGTCGAACCAGCAGCCCGTCAGGTGCTTGAGCCAGGGCTCGATCCCCAGCGCGTAGACGAAGATCTGCTCGGCGCCGAGCCGCTCGGCGAGCTGGTCGGCGGGCCCGGCGAAGGAGCCCTTCAGGCCGCGCTCCAGGCTGTGCTCGCGGGAGATCGGGGTGTCCAGCAGCGGGCCGTAGAGCCAGGTCAGCGGGGCGCCGACGCACTCCAGGCCGATGAACAGGGCGTCCACCGAGCCGATCTCCTCGGCCACCAGGTCGTAGAGGGCCGGGTCGATCGGCGAGGTGTCGGTGGCGAACAGGAAGCCGCGGCCGCCGAGCCGGACCATCGGCACCATCTTGGCGCGGATGTCGAGCTCGCCGTGCTCGCCGAGGAAGGGCAGCGCGGTGACGGTGGCCGGACCGGCCTGCAGGCTCTGCATGTCGGCGAGTTCGACCACGTTGCGAAAGCCGAAGTGCTCCAGCATCGAGCGCAGGCCGATGTCGGCCAGGCTGCCGCCGGAGGACCGCGGCACCACGATGGTGCCGATCCGCCTCCGGAGCTGGAGCAGGGTCTCCAGCGAGAAGTGGTCGGAGTGGCCGTGGCTCAGCACCACGACATCGATGGTCTCCGGCAGGTCGGCGATGGTGTAGTGGCCCTCGAAGCCGTCCCCGTCGTAGCCGACGGTCGGGTCGGTCATCACCGTGAAACCGCCGAAGTCCAGCAGCACCGAGGCGTGGCCGAAGTACTGCATCCGCACCTCGCCGGTCCCGTTGGGCACGTAGCGCCGGGGCTCCCGCTCGGTGAACAGGCGGCGGAAGCCCACCCGGGCCTCCTCGTCCAGGCCGAACCTCTCCGCCAGCTCCTCCACGTCCACCGGCTCCAGCCGGGCGGCGAACAACTCGTCCAGCAGCTCGGAGGCGAACGGCACTTCCAGGTCGGTGCGGCCGGGAGCGGGCAGGATCGGCGAACTGTAGATGAAGGGCTGCGCCGGGTCGTGACGTTCCATCAGGGACACGGTCTGGGCGTGCGGTTCGGTCGCCGGGGTGCGGTAGAGCAGGCTCTCGAAGAATCGCAGGGCGGCGTTGTTGGCCGTGTCGTAGACCAGCTCGGTGACCCCGCGCAGGGCGGGCGGGAGGTCCTGGTAGAGCGGGGCGAGCGCGCGGCCGTCGCCGTTCTTGGCCAGCGTGGCGCGCATGGTGTCGATGTCCTCGGCCATCCGGATCCGGGCCTCGCCCTCGGCCAGGGTGCGCTCCAGCAGGTCGGCGACGCCCTGCGGGCCGCCCGGGCCCGGGTCGATGAACGGGGCGCCGAACATGTTCGGGTCGGCCAGCGCCCGGGCGTGCTGCTCGGGGCTCTCCAGGTAGCCGCGCAGGGCCGGCAGGTGGCGCTTGACGAGGTTGAGCGCGCCGGTGTGGGGCGCGGCCACGAACGGTACCGCGTACCAGCGGTGGACCAGTGGCTGCACGACGGTGGCCGGCGACAGGTAGGCGCGCATGCGGGGTCTCCATCCGTGCCGCGGAGGCACGTTCGAACGTGACGGTCGGGTGGCGGCGCCCACTCTGGCCCGGGGGCCGGGCCGGACACATGGGGAGCCGGCTCCCAGATTCCGCACACCGGTCCCGACGGAATCTGGGTGCGCTCCCCCCATGTGCGGGGACGGCGGCGCTGGGAGCGTTGCCGGTGCCGCCCCACCCGACGAACGAGAGCGAGGGGACCCATGACCGCGGTCCACCGGCCCGACACCGCCGTGATCGTGGATGGTTACTCCACGGGCGCCTTCCTCCCTCCGGCCTTCGCGGCCCTCGGGGTCGAGGTGGTCCACGTGCAGAGCACTCCCGAGCCCATGCTGACGATGCTCCAGCCGGACCCGGCCGCCTACCGGGACCGGTACGTGCTCTCCGGTGCGGACGGGCTGCCGGACACGGTGGCCGCGCTCGCCGCGCTGACCCCCGTCGCGGTGCTGGCCGGCCAGGAGCCCGGGGTGCCGCTGGCGGACCGGCTGGGCGAACTGCTCGGGCTGGCGGGCAACGGCTCCGCGCTCTCCGCCGCGCGCCGCGACAAGTACCGGATGATCGAGACCCTGCGGGCCGCCGGGCTGCGCTGCGCCCGGCAGGCGAAGGGCTCCGATCCCGGGGAGCTGGCCGCCTGGGCGGCCGCCGAGGGCGGTTTCCCGGCCGTCGTCAAGCCGCTCAGCTCGGCCTCCACCGACCACGTCTACGTCTGCCGCACCACCGAGGAGGTGGCGGCCGCGGCCCGCCGGGTGCTGGCCGCGACCGACATCTTCGGCAGCCGCAACACCGAGGCGCTGGCCCAGTCCTTCCTGGCGGGCACCGAGTACATCGTGGACACCGTCGGGGCCGGCGGCGAGCACTACGTCTGCGGGGTCTGGGAGTACGAGAAGACCGAGCTGCCCTCCGGCCGGCGGATCTACGACCGGGACGTGCTGCTGGACCCGGCGGCCGAGCCGGTGCCGGAGCTGATCGCCTATGTGCTGGACGTGCTGCGGGCGCTGGGCATCGAGCACGGCCCCGCCCACGCCGAGGTGATGATGACCCCGCAGGGCCCGGCCCTGGTCGAGATCGGCGCCCGGCTGAACGGCAACATGAACCCGGGCTTCCACGACGCCTGCCTGGGCACCAACCAGGCCCACCTGACCGCGCTCGCGTACACCCGCCCGCAGGAGTTCCTGGACCGCTACGCCGGCCGGGTCTACACCAAGCGCCGCGAGGCCGTGGTGCACAACACCCGGACCGAGCTGGACGGTGAGGTCATCGCGGTCGACCAGGCGGTGGTCGACGAGATCGCCGCGCTGGAGACGGTCCACCTGGTCGGCGTCAAGCTCGCCCCGGGCAAGCGGCTGCGCCCCACCACGGACCTGCTGACCAGCCCGCTGCGGATCTTCATGACCGGCCCCGACGCGGAGTCGCTGCGGGCCGACCACCGGACCATCCAGACCTTGAAGGACGCGGTCTACCGGCTGGCCGAGACCCCGGCCGTGGCGTGACGACGCACCCCCCGCAAGCACCCGAGGAGAGGTTGGCGACCCGTATGGACACCGAACGACGGCCAACGGTCCTGCTGTTGGGCACCGACAAGTACGTGATGCAGGCCTGCGTGCGCAACGGCGTCGACGCCGTGGTGATCTGGGGCTCCACGGCCTACGACTACGGCATCGTCCCGGTCCCCGAGCAGTTCACGGTACTGCGGGTCGACGACCAGAGCAGTGCCGAGGCCGTCCTGACGGCCCTGCACCGGGCCGGCCTGGCCGACTGGAAGTTCGACGCGGTGCTCACCTCGGACGAGTGGGCCATGGTGACGGCCGGCCTGGTCGCCGAGCACCTCGACTGCCGCGGCATCGACCCCGTCACCGCCGCCCACTTCCGCGACAAGTCGCTGCAGAAGCGCCGGATCGCCGCGGCCGGACTGCGCACCGCCCGGGTCACGGTGATCGAGGACATCCACGACGTCTCGGCCCTCACCGAGCTGCCCTACCAGCGGGCGGTGCTCAAGCCGATCGCCGGCGCCGCCACCGCCCGCACCTCGGTGGTCACCAGCCTGGCCGACCTGGAACAGCGCAGCCGCCGGTACCGCACGGAGAAGACCGCCCAGCGCACCTTCGTGCTGGAGGAGTTCGTCGAGGGCGACGAGTGGGTGGCGGACGGTGTGGTGTTCGAGGGCGAGATCGTCTTCCACGCGCTCGGCACCTACGGCGACCCGTGCCTGACCGTGGTCGACCAGGGGCTGCCGCTGCGGCTGCGCCGCTTCGACCCGAAGTCCGAAGCCTGGGCCTACGAGCTGGGCGACCCGTTCGTCCGGCGCGCGATCGAGGCGCTCGGCCTGCGCGACGGCGCCTTCCACATGGAGCTGTTCCACCACCCGGAGCACGGGCTGGCCTTCGGCGAGTGCGCCTCCCGGCGCGGCGGGGCGCTGATCCACGAGGAGCTCCAGGCCAAGTTCAACGTCCACCTCGGCGCCGCGCAGCTGTTCGCCGCGCTCGGCCGCCGACCCGAACTGAGCGTCGTGGAGCGGCCGGAGATCATCGGCGGGACCTATCTGCCGGGCCGTCCGGGCACCTTGATCAGCTGCCCCTCGCCGGCCGAACTGCGGGCACAGCCCGGCGTGGAGTTCGCCCGGGTGGAGTTCCCCTTCGGAGGCCAGTTCGCCGACGGCCTGGGCTCCACCAACCAGAAGCTCGGCCAGGTGCTGGTCGCCGCCGACTCGGAGGAGGAACTGCGGGAGCGGTTGGCGGAGTTGCGCGCGTGGTTCGCCGAACGCACGGTGGTCGCCCCGTACGGCGGCCCGCTGCGCGAGCTGCGCGCCTGGCAGCGCGAGACCTGGCCGGACCAGGACTACCGGGACACCCTGTGGGACTGACCGGGAAAGCCCAGGCCGTCGAGGAGCGGCGGCAGCGGGGCCCGCTCGCCCGGCTGCTGCCACAGACCGCCGAGCAGCGTGCGCTGGCGGCCGGGAGTTTCGTGAACTCCCTGGGCGCCGGGATGTTCATGACCAGCAGCGTGCTCTACTTCACCCGGATCGTCGGCCTGCCGATGGCCCAGGTGGCCACCGGGCTGTTCTGCGGGGCGATGGCCGGGCTGGCGGCCGGGCTGGCCGCCGGGCGGATCGCCGACCGGTGGGGGGCCCGGGAGACCCAGATCGCGGTGATGCTGATCGGGGCCGCCGCCGTGGCCTGCTACCTGGTGGTCCGCACCTTCTGGCCGTACCTGCTGGTCTCGGTCCTGCTCGGCGTGGTCTTCGCCGCCGCCAAGTCCAGCCAGGCGCCGCTGGTCCGCGGCTTCGGCGGGGAGAACCCGGCGGTCTTCCGGGCCTACCTGCGCTCCTCGACCAACCTGGCCATCGCCCTCGGCGCGCTGATCGCCGGTATCGGCATCCAACTCGACTCCTCCCCGGCCTACCTGTGCCTGGTCGGCGGCCGGGCGCTGGCCTTCGCGGGCAGCGCGCTCGCGCTGCTCCGGCTGCCCCGGCCGGCCCCGGTGCCGGTGCCCCGCAGCCGCCGCCGCTGGGAGGCGCTGCGGGACCGCCCCTACCTGACCGCGACGGTGCTCAACTCGCTGATGTCGCTGCACTACGCGGTGCCGACCTTCCTGCTGCCGCTCTGGATCGTCGACCACACCGAGGCCCCGCGCTGGATGGTCTCCGGCGCGCTGCTGCTCAACACGGCGCTGGTGATCGGTCTTCAGGTGCGGGTCAGCCGCGGGGTGGACGACACCGGGGCGGCGGGCACCCGGATGCGGTACGCCGGAGCCGCCGTCCTGGCCGGGCTGGTCATGATGGCCTCCGCGAGCGGCCGCTCCCCCTGGGTCGCGGTGACGCTGCTGCTGGCCGCCGTCGCCGTCTACACCTTCGGCGAACTCTGGCACGCCGCGGCCTCCATGGAGTACTCCTTCGGTCTCGCCGCCCCGCACGCCCAGGGCGAGTACTCCGGGGTCTTCGGCCTCGGCGCGGGCGTCGCCGAGGCACTGGCCCCCGCCGTGATCGGCGCGCTCGCGCTGACCTGGGGACCACCCGGCTTCCTCGCCCTCGGCCTGGGTTTCTGGGCCGTCGGCACGAGCTGCCGGCCGCTCATCGCCCGCTCCCTGCGCAAGGCCGCCGAGCCGGCGGCCCCGACCACCGAAATGGCGTGACCAGAAGATGACCACCACGACCGATCCGCAGTCGCTCGGCCAGGACATGCTGGAGCTCGTCCCCGGCCTGCACTTCGACCACCGGGAAATCCTGAGGGCCTACCAGCAGGTGGTGGACCGGGTGCCCGTCACCGACCCGGAGAACCCGGAGCACCGGCTGCGCCGCCTCGGCCTGACCCACCGCGCCGACGCGGCCGACCCCTGGCACGACGCCGGCACCGGCCAGTTCGACCAGCGGACCGGCGAGAAGCACTTCGAGGAGTCCGAGTTCTCCTTCTTCAACGAGGAGGTGAAGGACACCTACTTCTACCACCTGTACCAGAGCCTGCCGTTCCGGATCGGCCGGATGCGCCTGGTGCCGCTGCACCCGGGCGAGATCTACCACATGCACACCGACGCCTCCCGGGTGGCGCACGTCGCGATCACCAGCAACGAGGACAGCCGGCTGCTGTTCCGCACCGGCCACACCTACCACGTACCGACCGACGGCCGGGTGCACCTGCTCAACACCAAGCTGCACCACTCCGCCTACAACGCCGGCAGCACCACCCGGATCCACCTGACCATGACCAAGGTCGAGTAGCCCCCGGTCCTCGCCCCGCCACCACACCCCACTGATCAGCAGGGAGCCCGCATGACCGCCCAGGAGCCGACCGAGCAGGGCCGCCGCCCGGTCGTGGTGCTCGTCGACGGCTACACCACCGGCAACTACCTGCCGCCGGCCTTCGCCCGCAAGGGCGCGGACGTCGTCCACGTGCAGAGCACCGCCGAGTTGATGACCACGATGCTCGCCCCGGACCTCAGCGCCTACCTGGCGAACCTGGTCTGCGAGTCCCCCGAGGAGACCGCCCGGCAATTGGCCGCGTACCGGCCGGTCGCCGTGGTGGCCGGTCAGGAGCCCGGGGTGCCGCTGACCGACCGGCTCTCCGAACTGCTCGGGCTGCCCACCAACGGCACCGCGCGGTCGGCCGCCCGCCGGGACAAGTACGAGATGATCGAGGCGCTGCGACGGGCCGGGGTCCGCTGCGCCGAGCAGTTCAAGAGCGACCGCCCCGAAGAGCTGGCCGAGTGGGCCGAGCAGCGCGGCCGGTACCCCGTGGTGGTGAAGCCGCTGACCTCGGCGGCCGCCGACGGCGTGGCGATCTGCCGGGACGCGGCCGAGGTCCGCAAGGCGGCCGAGGCCGTCCTCGCCACCCGCACCGTCTTCGACGAGCCGAACCTCGAAGTCCTCGTCCAGTCCTACCTGGTGGGCGAGGAGTACGTGGTCGACACGGTCTCCTGCCAGGGCCGGCGCTACACCTGCGGGGTCTGGCAGTACCGCAAGAAGCTGATCGGCACCCACAACATCTACGACTACGAGCTGGTCCTGGACCACCAGGACCCGCGGGTGGCCGAGCTGATCGCCTACATGGACACCGCGTTGCGGGCGCTCGGCATCGTCTTCGGACCGACCCATGCCGAGGTCGTCATCACCGCCGACGGCCCGGCCCTGGTCGAGGTCGGCGCCCGGCTGGCCGGCGGGATGAATCCCGCTTACCACGACGAGTGCCTCGGAGCGAACCAGGCCGACCTGACCGCGCTGGCCGCCGTCCGCCCGGAGGAGTTCCTGGAGCGGTACGCCGACCGGCACTTCCGCAAGCGGCGGGAGGCCTGGCTCTACACCACGCCGACCGAACTCGACGGCGTGGTGGACGGCCTGGACCAGGACGTGCTGGCCGAGATCGAGGGCCTGGAGACCGTCCGGGGCCTCAACGTGAAGATCAAGGAGGGCGGCCGGATCCGGCCGACCGTCGACCTCTACACCAGCAGCCTGCGGATCTTCATGGCGGGCGACTCCGCCGCGCAGGTGGAGCGCGACTACCTCCACATCCGGCGGATCAAGGACCGGGTCTTCCGACTGCGCTGACCCTCCGTCACCCCCTTACACAACGCGGGAGTTCTCCAGCATGACCACCACCGAAGGCACTCCGCCGCAACTGCTGCTGGTCGGCGGCGCCGCGCCGAACCCGCTCAGCGTCGACGTGGCCGTGCGGGCCCTGGCCCAGGCCCGGGCCCGCGGTCTGCGCACCCATGTCACCAACCAGGAGGCCACCGTGGCCGCCACCCCCGAGGTGGCCGAGGCCGCCGACGCGGCGAGCGCGGTCGACTTCGAGGACGCGGCGGGCAGCGCCGAGTGGGCGGCTGCCCGCCGCGAGGAGGGCGAGCGCTTCGACGTGGCCCTCGCGGTCCGCGAGATGGCCCAGGTGGCGGCGGCCGAGGTCGCCGCCGGACTCGGCGCCCCCGGCAACCCGCCGGAGGCGGTCCGCCGGATCCGCACCAAGGACGCCTGCCGGGCCGCACTGGCCGCGGCCGGTTTCCCGCAGCCGGCCGTGCGGCTGTGCGCCGACGAATCCGAGGCGCGGGTCTTCCTCAAGGAGAGCACCGGCCCCTGGGTGGTCAAGCCCCGGGACGCCATGGGCAGCCTGGGCGTCAGCCGTGTGGACGGCCCGGACGGCCTGGCGGCCGCGATCGAACTGCTGCCGAGCCAGGACCCCTTCCTGGTCGAGGAGTTCGTGGACGGCCCGGAGTTCAGCGTGGAGGGCCTGTTCCTCGGCGCGGTGCCCACCGTGCTGGCGGTGACCGCGAAGGAGAAGCTCCCGCCGCCGTTCTTCGTCGAGGTCGCCCACGTCCTGCCCGCCCCCCTGCCGGAGGCGGACCGGGCCGAGATCGACCGGCAGGTCCGTGCCGCGCTGACCGCGCTCGGCCTGCGGTTCGGCGCCTTCCACGTCGAATGCTGGCTCACCGCACGGGGCGTGGTCCTCGGCGAGGTGCACGGCCGGGTCGGCGGCGGCTGGATCCACACCATGCTGCCCTACGTCTTCCCCGGCCTGGAGCTCTTCGGCCTCATCCTGGACGACGCGCTCGGCCGCCCGGCCGAGCTGCCGGCCGCCTCCTCCCGGGCGGCGGCCAGCCGCTTTCTCGCACCCCCGCCCGGGCGGCTGGTCGCGGTCGAGGGCTGGGACGAGGTGCTGGCCCATCCCGGCCTGCTCTACGCCGAACTGACCGTACGGCCGGGGGACGTGATCGGCGCGTTCCGCTCCGGCCAGGACCGGGTGGGCGCGGTCGTGGTCGGCGCGGAGAGTCCGGCCGAGGCCGAACGGCTGGCCCGGGAGCTGGCCGCCTCGGTCCGCTTCGTCACCGAGGAGCCGTCCGGCGCGGAGTCCCCCGAGGAGGCCGGGGCATGACCGGCACCCCCACCGGCACCGCCGGCCTCACGGGCACCACCGGAACCGCTCAGACCATCGGCACCGCCGGTACCGCCGGCACCACCGTCCGGGCCGGCCTCCAGGTCGACGTGGCGGTGGTCCCCCACCAGCTGGACCGCCCGTTCCAGATCTCGCACATGACCATCGCCACCGTCGACCGGGTCCGGCTCCGGCTGATCGGCTCGTGCGGCCGGCTCCGCGGCGAGGGGGAGATCGCCGCCGACCTCGGCTACGGCCAGGACGGCCCGGCCATCGCCGCCGAAGCCCGGCTGCTGGCGGGCGAGTTGACCCGGACGCGCGGCACCGAGACACCCGACCGGCTCGGCGAGCTGCTGGCCGGCGCGGCCTCGGCGTTCAGCGCCCCGGCCCGGATGCTGGTCGAGATGGCCTTCCTGGACCGGGCCGCCCGGACCGCCGGGCTGCCGGTCTGGCGGCTGCTCGGCCTGCCCGAGCCCGGCCCGGTCCGGCTGATGCACACCGTCCCGATCGGCGAGGAGGTCCCGGCCGCCCGGCCGGTGAAGATCAAGCTCGGCGGCTCCCGGGACCAGGAGGTGCTCCGCGGCCTGGTCGGCGTGGACGGCCCGGTGGTGCTGGACGTCAACCGGGGCTGGGGGCACGCCGCATGGGAGGAGTTGCGCCCGCTGGTGCAGCAAGTCGCGCCCACCGTCCTGGAGGACCCGGTGAGCGACGACGCGCTGCTTGCGGAGGTACGCGCCGCCCTGCCCGGCACCACCGTCCTGCTGGACGAGGGCATCGACAGCCGGGCCGCGGTGGAGCGCGCCGCGCTCACCGCCGACGGCGCCAACATCAAGCTGATGCGCTTCGGCGGCCTGCTGCCCGGCCTGGACGCCCTGCGCCACCTCGCCGCCCAGGGCACGGCCCGGATGCTCGGCTGCTTCCTGGAGCCGCCCCGGTCGATCGCCTACGCGGCGCAGCTGGCCGGCCTGTGCGACTGGACCGACCTCGACGGGCACTTCTGGCTCTGCGACGACCCGCCGGTACCCGGCTACCACCTCGACAGCTCCCGCCCCGGCATCCCCGGCATCCGGTACTGACGCCCCCCGGCGCCGTCACCGCACCGAACCCACGAGGAGTCAGCGCACCATGCAGCACGTCACCGAGCCGCTGCCGTACGGCACCTGGAACTCCCCGGTGGAGGCGGCGGAGGTCGCGCGGGGCGAGGCCCTGCTCGAATGGACCGGCTTCGTCGGCGAGGAGGTGTGGTGGACGGAGGCCCGTCCGCAGGAGGGCGGGCGCAGTGCCCTGACCCGCCGCACCGCCGACGGCCCGGTCCCCGCCCTGCCGCCCGGCTGGGACGTCCGCAGCCGGGTGATCGAGTACGGCGGCCGCCCCTGGCTGGCGCTGTCCGGCCGGGCCGAGGACGGCATCGTCTTCACCCACTGGGACGATCAGCGGGTCTACCGCTGGCGCCCGGGCGCCGACCCGGTGCCGCTGAGCCCCGTCGGGGCCTGGGCCGCCGAGTTGCGCTACGCCGACTTCGCGGTCCGCGGCGAGGAGGTCTGGTGCCTGCGGGAGACCGTCGCCGACGCCGAGGGCACCTCGGTGGTCCGGCACCTGGTCGCGCTGCCGCTGGACGGCCGGGCCGCCGGCGACCCCGCGGCCGTCCGGGTCCTGGCGGGCGGTCACGACTTCCTCTCCGGCCCGCGGATCGAGCCGGGCGGCCGCCGGGTCGCCTGGCTCGGCTGGAACCACCCGGCGATGCCCTGGGACACCACCGAGCTGATGGTGGCCGGGATCGAACCGGACGGCAGCCTGGCCGAGCCGGTCCGGGCGGCCGGCGGGGACGGCGAGTCGGTCACCCAGACCGACTGGGCGGCCACCGGCTCCGGTGCCCTCTACGCCGTCACCGACCCGGACGGCTGGTGGAACGTGCACGAGCTCGGGCCGGACGGCGGGCGGCGCAACCTGTGCGCCCGGCCCGAGGAGTTCGGCGAGGCACTGTGGCGGATCGGCCTGCGCTGGTGCCTGCCGCTGCTGGACGGCCGGCTCGCGGTGGTGCACGGTACCAGCGGCCGCCGGCTGGGCCTCCTCTCCCCGGACGGGCGGCTCGACGACCTGGAGACCCCGTACACCGAGTGGTTCTTCCCGGCCACCGACGGCCGCCGCATCGCGGCCGTCGCGGCCGGTCCGCGGCAGGGCCGCACCGTGGTGCTGATCGACCCGGCCGACGGCGGCACCCAGATCCTCCGCGAGCCGTCCGCCGCCCACCCGGAGTACGCCACCACGCCCTACCGGCGTACCTTCACCGGGCCGGACGGCGAGCCGGTGCACGCCCACGTCTACCCCCCGTACCACCCGGAACACACCGGGCCGGACGGCGAGCTGCCGCCCTACCTGGTCCTCGCCCACGGCGGGCCGACCAGCCGCAGCCACCTCGTGCTGAACCAGGAGATCGGCTACTTCACCAGCCGGGGCTTCGGTGTGGTCGACGTCCAGTACGGCGGCTCCACCGGCTTCGGCCGGGCGTACCGGGAACGGCTGCGGGAGTCCTGGGGCGTGGTGGACGTGCGTGACTGCGCCACGGTGGCCCGCGCCCTGGCCGCCGAGGGCCTGGCCGATCCGGACCGGCTGGCGATCCGCGGCGGCAGCGCCGGCGGCTGGACGGCCACCGCCTCGCTGGCGGCCGAGCCCGGCCTGTACCGGGCGGCCGGCATCTACTACCCCGTGCTGGACGCCGGGCAGTGGCGCACCCGGGGCACCCACGACTTCGAATCGCGGTACCTGGAGAGCCT
Source organism: Streptomyces sp. NPDC029296 (assembly GCF_055569255.1). Lineage (NCBI taxonomy): Bacteria > Bacillati > Actinomycetota > Actinomycetes > Kitasatosporales > Streptomycetaceae > Streptomyces > Streptomyces sp. NPDC029296. The sequence goes on along the minus strand of NZ_JBVHXT010000033.1, from coordinate 62,348 downwards.
GATCGGCGCCTGGCCGCAGCAGCGCGCCCGCTACGCCGAGCGCTCGCCGGTCGAGGGGGCCGGCCGGATCCGCGCACCGTTCGTCCTGCTCCAGGGCCTGCGGGACACCGTCTGCCCGCCGGCCCAGGCCGAGCGGCTGCTCGCGCTGCTCGAGGACTCCGCGGTGCCGCACAGCTACCTCACCTTCGAGAGCGAGGGGCACGGCTTCCGGCTCGCCGACACCGTGCGCCGCTCCCTGGAGGCCGAACTCGCGCTCTACGCCTCGGTCTTCGGTCTCGCCCCGTGACGGCCCGCCCGTCCCCGGGCGTCCCCGCCGACACCTCCACGCAGAGGAACACGACATGCCCTCAGGACGATCCTCGACCGGGCGGACGGACCACCGCCCCGGTCCCGGCCGCCCGAACCTCGACGACCTCGACTTCGACCGGCTGGCCCCGCCGATCAGACGGGGTCTCAAGTCCCTGACCCGACTGGACAACCACCACGCACTGCTGGCGATCGCCTTCGAGTACGGCCTGGTCGCGCTCTGCGTCACCGCCTGCGTCGCGGGCTCCTACTGGGCCTACCCCGTCGCGGTGGTCCTGATCGGCTCGACCCAGCGGTTCCTCGCCCACTTCCTGCACGAGTCGGCGCACAAGACCCTGGCCCGGAACCGGATCCTCAACCTGGTGGCCGGCACCGCCCTCTCCGGCTACCTGGTCGGCCAGCTGTACGGCCCGTACCGCGGCTCGCACGTCGGCCGGCACCACCGCCACCTCGGGGAGGCGGACGCCGACCCGGACTACCGCTTCCACCTCGAGTGCGGGCTCTACGACCCGGACCGCAGCGACCGCGGCTTCCTGGTCCGCGAGGTGCTGCTCTCGCTGCTGGGGCTGCGCACCGTGGACTACCTGCGCTACCTGGTCCGGGACCGGGTCCGGGCCCGGGAGTCGGACCTGACGGTCTCGGTGCCGGTGCCGCTCCGTACCGAGCAGCGGCTGTTCCTGCTCCAGTGGGCCGCCGTGCTCGGCCTCTGCGGCTGGCTCGGGGTGCTGCCCGAGCTGCTGCTGTTCTGGTTCGTCCCACTGCTCACCGGCAACATCGCGATCGGCTGGCTCTCCGAACTGGCCGAGCACTACCCGCTGCCGGAGAGCGAGTCCACCCGGGTGCTGCTGACCCGCAACCGGCACGGCCGGGCCCTGGAGACCTTCCTGCTCAGCCGGCACGGCGACCGCTTCCACCTGGTCCACCACCTCAACGCGGGCATCCCGTTCTGGAACCTGCACCGGGCCCACCGGCTGCTGCTGGACGACCCGGCGTACGCCGGCTGGGACGGCATGTGGGCGGGGGTGCTCAGCCGCCCGCGCTCCCGGCGCGGCAAGGAGACGGTGATCAGCTACGCGGCCAAGTACCGCGCCTGGCGCCAAAACGGCGGTGACCCGGCCACCGCGGACCGCACCTTCGCCCAGTCGATGATGCTCGCCGCCGGGCAGGTCACCGTCACCGTTCCCCGGCAGTCCGAACCGACCACCGTGAGGCCCTGATGACCGAGGCATACGTCACCACCCGGACACCCGCCGGCGACACCGCCACCACGCCCGACCGGGACGCGGGCCTGGGCCTGCGGCTGCTGGCCGCCGACGAGCGCTGCCGGCGCGCCTTCGCCGAGCCCGGCTCACTGCTGCGTCAGATCGCCTACCCGGCGGCCCGGCGCTACCTGGTCGCCGACGACCTGACCGGGCTGCTCCCCCGGCTCGACCTGCTCCGGACCCGCGGGTACCGGGTGTCGGCCGAGTACGTCGGCGAGGAGATCCGGGACGAGGCCGAGATCGAGCAGGTGGTCCGGGCGTACCTGGATCTGCTCGCCGCCGACGCCGGACCGCTCCAGCTCGGCTTCGACCTCTCCAACGTCGGCCTGCTGGTCTCCCGCGACCTGGCCGTGCGGAACACCTCACGGATCCTCGCCGCGGCGGCCGCGCACGGCAGCGAGGTGGTGCTCTCGATGGAGCGCTCGGAGCTGGTGGACCAGATCGTCTCGGTCTTCGCCGAGCTGGCCACCGCCCACCACAACGTCGGCATCACCGTCCAGGCCCACCTGCACCGCACCGAGCGGGACCTGCCCGGCCTGGTCGCGCTCGGCCGCAAGATCCGGCTGGTCAAGGGCGTCTACGCGGAGGCCCCGGAGACCGCCCTCGGCCGCGGCCCCGAACTCGACGAGCGCTACCTCGAGTTCGCCGAGTACGCCCTCGGCGAGGACGCCCGGCTCACCCTGGCGACCCAGCACGCCGAGCTGCTGGCCACCGCCCAACAGCGCGGGCTGCTGGCCGGGGCCGAGGAGATCGAGATGCTGCACGGGGTCCGCCCCGCGCTGCTCCGGCACTACCGGGAAGCCGGCTACCCCTGCCGGGTCTACACGACCTATGGCCGGAGCTGGTGGCTGCACCTGCTGCACCGCCTGGCCGAGCACCCCGCCATGGCCCTGCGCGCCCTGGCCGATCTCGCCGACCCCTCCGCCACGGCTTTCGGCACCGACTACTGAGAGGGCGTCACCCATGACCGGACAGCTGATCCACCTCAACACGGCCGGGGCCGGCCTGATGCCCGAAGCGGTCTCCACCGCGATGGCCGACTGCCTGGCCCGGGAGGCGGCCACCGGCAGCTACGAGACCGAGCTGCACCACGACGAGATCCTCCAGCACGACGTCTACCGGCGGCTCGGCCGGGTCGTCGGCGCCGACGCCCGCGACCTCGCGGTCTTCGACAGCGCCACCCGCGCCTGGTGGCGGGTGGTCTCCCGGCTCGACCTCGGCCCCGAGGACCTGATCTGGGTCACCCCGTACGAGTACGCGGGCAGCCTGATCGGGTACTTCACCCTGCGCGACCGCACCGGCTGCGCGATCGAGACCATCCCGCTGCGCCCCGACGGGAACCTGGACCTGGACTGGATGGCGGCCAACCTCTCCGACCGGGTCGCCCTGGTCTCGGTCACCCACGTGCCCTCCGGCTGCGGGATCGTCAACCCGGTCGCCGAGATCGGCCGGCTCCTCGCTCCGTACCGCGCGTGGTACGCGGTGGACGCCTGCCAGGCCGTCGGGCAACTGCCGCTGGACGTGGCCGCGATCGGCTGCGACCTGCTCACCGGGGCCGGGCGGAAGTTCCTGTGCGGGCCTCGGGGAAGCGGCTTCGCCTACACCACACCGCGGTTGCGGGCCGCGCTGCTGCCCGACTTCACCGACCTGCACGTGGCCCGGGTCAGCTCGCCGACCGCCGTCACGGTGCACGAGGAGAGCGCCCGCACCCTGGAGCTGGGCGAGCGCAGCACGGCCGTGGTGCTCGGGCTGCACGCCGCACTCGGTCACCACCTCGAACTCGCCCGGGAGGGACGGGCCTTCCCCTCGAAGGACGTCGTCGAGGCGCTGCACGCCTGCGTCGGCGGGCTGCCCGGTGCCGAGCCGCTGAGCCCGGGGACGGAGCAGTCGGGCATCCTCTCCTTCCGGCACGGCACCCTGCCGGCCGAGCGTGTCCGGGACGGACTGGCGGCCCGCGGCATCAATGCCTGGAGGATCGCCGGCGACCACACCCCGCTCTACCTCTCGGCCCGGGGCGTCGACACCGCGGTGCGGCTCTCGGTGCACCACTACAACACGCTCGAGGACGTGGAGGCGCTCGGCCGGGCCCTCCACGGCCTCCGGTGATCCGCCCCTCCGCCGGCCCGTCGGGGAGGTGCCGGCCGGAAGGTCCCGACGGGCCTGGCGCGCTCATGGTGATCAGGGAGGCCACCGCGGAGGACTGGCCCGCCATCTGGCCGTTCTTCCACCAGATCGTCGCCGCGGGCGAGACCTTCACCTACCCGCTCGACCTCGGCCCGGAGCAGGGCCGCGACTGGTGGCTGCTGTCCGCGCCGAACCGCACGGTGGTGGCGGTCGACGAGGCCGGCACGGTGCTGGGCACCGCGAAGATGCACACCAATCACCTGGGGAACGGCTCGCACACCGCGAGCGCCAGCTACATGGTCGATCCCGCGCACTCCGGGTGCGGGGTGGGCCGGACGCTCTGCGAGTACTCCCTGGAGTGGGCCCGGGCGGCCGGCTACCGGGGCATGCAGTTCAACGCGGTGGTCGAGACCAACGTCCACGCGGTGGGCCTCTACCGCTCGCTCGGCTTCGAGATACTGGGCACCCTGCCGGAGGGCTTCCGGCACCCGGAGAAGGGCTACGTCGGGCTGCACATCATGCACCGCCCACTGCCCTGACCTCTCGGCGTGACCTGCTGCGGCCGGCCCCGCGCCTCACGGCGGGGGCCGGCCGTCCTGACGCGGGCTCCGGCCTCCTGGGCGCCGAAGAGGCGTCGCGGACCGCGAGCAGCCCATACGATCACGCACATGCCGATCACACCGCCCATACCCATCCTGCGCAGTTCCAGCGGCACCCTGCTCCGATTCGACGAGGACGCACTGGTGTTGCGCCGGACGGCCGAGGAACTCCGGATCCCCCTCCCGGCAATCGGACACATCCGCCCGGAGGGGCGCGCCGTCGCCGTCGAGCTCACAGCCCCGCCCGGAACGGTGCCCGCCGTGCACCGCGTCGACGACGTGAGCGAGGCCGCGGTGACCCTGTTCGCCGACGCCGTCAACGCGGCTCTGCCCAGGCGCGCCGAGGAGACCGAGAGGGTCGACGGCTCGGCCCTGGTCACCGCCCGCGCCTTGACCGAGTCGCGCGAAGAGCGGCGAAAGCGCAGGCGAAAGATCTGGGCACTCGCCGTCGGTCTCTTCTTCTTCGCCCTCGCACTCGCCGTCGGGATCCACGGCCAGTGGACCGTCGCGCTCGAGATCCTGCTGGTCGGCCCCTTCGGCGCGGGGATCGTCGCGTTCGGCGCCATGGGGGCGGACACCGTATACCGCACGTGGTACCTGCCCCGGAACGGCATCACCGTCGAGGCGGGGAGAGTCGGCAGCACACACGTCCTGGGCGGCAGGTTCGGGACGTACGTGTACACAGACCTGCAGGGCATGAGCCGCAGCGTGTACGCCAGGAGCAGCGCCCCGACCGTCCAGGTCGCCTACCACCCGGACAGGCCCCACTTCGTGACCGTCTGTGCATCGCGGTCCAGCACGGCCGGGGACGCCGCTCTCACCGTGGTCCTCCTCCTCTTCGGCCTCGGCGTCGAAGGCGTTGTCATCACCCTGGCCGTCGCCGCCTTCCTGGGCATGTACCCCGGCCGCTGACGCCGGGCCGGTACGGACCGGCCGGCTCACAGGTCGCCCAACCCGCTGGTAGCGATGCTCGTCCTGATCACGGGCCCGGCCAGGCCCCGGCCACGGCCACCGCGCCCAGCCTGCTTGCCGATGTCCTCGGAGCCCGGTGTGTTCCCGAAGGCGGGTGCGTACGCCCTGCCGGTCCGGCACCATGGCACGGGAGCGGTCGGCAGCCCGCGGGAGCTGTCGGGCAGCCGTTTCTGACGGGGGCGAGGCAGTGCGGAAGAACCAGGGCGGACGCCGCGCGGTGTTGTCCGGGATGGCGGCGGACGAGACGGGAACCGGGGGCTTACGGCCCGGTGCGCCCCGGCAGTCCCGTGCCAAGGGTGTGCTCCTGGTGGCCGCCGCCTGGCCGATGGGTCTCGCGGGATTCTGGCTGGCCCTGGCCGCGTTCAACCACTGGCAGGACATCCGGCTCCGGTCCGGGATGGCCGTCGGTGCGTTCAACCCGGACGACCCCTGGTGGTACACGACGGTCGTCGCCGCTGCCGTGATCGTGGGCGGGGCCGTGGTGCTCGGTGCCGTGCGCGCCGTGGTGCTGCGACGCCCTCCGAGCGGACAGGGTTTCGGTCGTCTGCGGCTCTTCCTGCCCATCATGGCGTTCACCTCGGTCTACGGACTCTGGGGTGAGGACTCACCGGTGCCCTGGTGGGACGTCGACCTCCTCGTCCCCCTCGTCGCGGTGTCCGCCCAGACCCTGTTGTTCGGCGCGCGTCGTCTCGCCGTGCTCGGACGGCAGCACCTCGCGGAGATCATCCGGTGCCCGGGAGAACTCCGCAGGAACTCGTTCACGCTCTATCTGAGGTCCTTCGAGGACGACGTCCGGCGTACGGCCCTGGAGGAGAACGAGCGTCCGGCTCCTGGGCCGGGCGCCGTGCTGTCGGATCTGGGTCTGTCCACGCGGACCGAGGAGGAGCAACTGGGACAGGCACTGAAGACGGTGGCGCCGATGGTCGCTGTGGGCCGGCCCGGGGAGCGGCTTCCCCTGGTCGGTGCCCGGCGGTTGTACCTGCCGGTCGACGACTGGCAGGAGACGGTCCGGGACTTGATGGAGGGAGCGCGGCTCGTGGTGATGGCGGTGGGGCCGGGGGCCGGACTGCTGTGGGAGTTCAGGGAGGCGACACGGCTGCTCCCCGCGGAACGGCTCGTTCTCCTTGTGCCTGGTCGGGATGAGTACGAGAGGTTCCGGGCCCAGGCGGCACCGCCCCGGCAAGGCGCGGCGCGACCTCGGCAGGAGGCGCGTGCCTGGTCGTCTCCCGTGCTGCCGCCCTATCCCGACACCGAGCCTCCGGCCGGCCTCGCGTTGAAAGGCGCGGTGTACTTCGACGCCGGCTGGGCCCCGCACTTCGTGCTCTTCGGCGCGGGCGGGAGCCGGAGCAGACCCGGCGGCGTGGTCCGCATGGCGATGGAGGAAGGGCTCAAGCCGGTTCTCGACCGGTACCGTCCCGGCCGCCACCGGTGATACGGCCCGCACCGCGCCGCATCAGGCCGCGTCGGACGAGGAGACCGGAGCGCTGACCCGACGCGACCACCGCCGGCCGTGCCAGGCGACCGTGACGCCGCTCCCACATGGAGTCGAGGACTTCTTGCGGGCCGCCGTCGCAGCGCACCAGGACGCCGGTTCACGCGGGTTCCCGCCCGTCGGTCTCGCCCTGCTCACAGCGTGAGTTGTCCATTCCCGTCATCCAACCGACACCGGCCCGTCACCCATTCGACTGCATGTCCATGCCATTCTCCCGAGTGCCGCCTCCGTTCAACCCGCGTAGAGGGGACCCCACATGCCGGCGACACGCACCCGCCGCTGGAAGTCAGTGGCCTTCGCCACGGCCGCCGTCCTGGTCGGCCTCACCAGCCCCGCCCTCACCGCCACCCCCGCCGCGGCGACCACGACGGCGTACGACTCGACGTACTACAAGAACGCCGTGGGCAAGACGGGCACCAGCCTCAAGTCCTCGCTGCACACCATCATCAGCAGCCAGAACAAGCTGTCCTACTCGGCGCTCTGGGAGGCGCTGAAGGTCACCGACCAGGACCCGGCCAACAGCGGCAACGTCAAGCTGCTGTACTCGGGCATCTCCCGCAGCAAGACGCTCAACGGCGGGGACGTCGGCGACTGGAACCGCGAGCATGTGTGGGCCATCTCGCACGGCGACCTGACGACCTCCACCGGTCCGGGCACCGACCTGCACCACATCCGCCCGGAGGACGTCCAGGTCAACGGCGTCCGCGGCAACAAGGACTTCGACAACGGCGGCAGCAGCTTCACCAACTCCGGTGGCAGCCTCACCGACTCCGACTCCTTCGAGCCGCGCGACGCCGTCAAGGGCGATGTGGCGCGCATGATCTTCTACATGATCGTCCGCTACGAGGGCGGCGACGGCTGGGCCGACCTGGAGGGCAACGACGGCGTCGGCAACGGCGGCAACCCCTACATGGGCCGGCTGTCCGTCCTCAAGCAGTGGAACGACGAGGACCCGCCGGACGCCTTCGAGGAGCACCGCAACCAGGTCATTTACGACACCTACCAGAGGAACCGGAACCCGTTCATCGACCACCCCGAGTGGGTCGAGGCCATCTGGTAGAGCGGGCCGGACACGCCGGGCACCCCGCTGGCACTCCAGCGCGAAGTCGGCGGGGCCGCCGGCCCCGAGGGGCCGATCACCCGTTTCGCACGTCCGTCGGGCGGCATCGACCAGCCTTCCGTCGTGTCGCCCGTCGTGACCGAGAGGGCGCACCGCCCACCCTCTCCGAGACGGAAGACTCGACGTCGCCGGCGGGCCGGACGTGACGTCGTCGGTCAAGTGGTCTCGATCCGGGTGTGGCCTCGCGACGATTGCCGATCTCTTGTCCCGTGTCACCCCGGGATCCCCTGCGTCACAGGACCGGGGCGCGCAGCGACCGGGGCCCGTCGTCCGCGACGGCGTGCGGCGGAGGGAGCGGCGGCCTCCCGGGGCCGGAGATGATCGGCGGACCGGGGCGGGCGGCGGCCGGCATCGGTGATCGCGGTGAACGCACCGCTTCCGGCGGGTACCCGTTGGACATGATCAGACCTGATCGTCCCGGTGAGCGGCGGCTGCCGATCGATCGCGTGGCGCAATGGGGCCGGGCAGGGGTCCTCGACGGGCCGGGGCCCGGCCACGGCTCGGGGCCCGGCTACGGCACAGGGCCGGCGCGGACCGGCCGGGAGCGGGCAGCCTGCCGGAAGGGGACGGCCGATCGGCGAGGAGACGGGTATGGCAGGGCCTGAACGCACGGACACGGACGCGAGCAGTGGGCGGCAGGAGTCCGAAGGCGTATCCGACGGTGTGCTCACCGAAGCGCTGGAAGCCATCGGGACCGGTGCCTACGTCGTGGACGAGCAGGGCCGCATCATCGCCGTGAACTCCCACGCGGAGCGGATGCTGGCCATGCCGGCCGAGGATCTTCTCCGCCGCGACGCACATGACCTGTTGCATCGGGACGCTCACGGTCAGCCACTGCCGACGGCACGGTGCGTCATGCGGCAGGCGTTCCACGCCGGGCGCACCGCCCAGCGCGAGGAGGACCACTTCGCCCGCGGGGACGGCTCTGTCCTGCCGGTCTCCTGGCTGATCACGCCGTATCGCATCGGCGGGCGGCAGTGCGGCACCCTCGTCGTCTTCCACACCACCGACCACGCGCGGGAGGCCGGCGCGCGACGGGGGCCGGCGGCCGAGCTGACGGAGCTGGAGCGGCTGGCGCTGCTCGCCGAGACCACCACGCGCTTGACTTCGACCCTCGACGTCGACGAGGCGCTGCGCCGGCTGGTGGCGCTGGTGGTGCCCCGGCTGGCGGACTGGGTCATCATCGACCTGATCACCGAGCGGGACGAGGTGTGGCGCACGGTCGTCGTCCACGCCGACGGCGACACCCTGAAGCATCACGAGGACCTGCAAGGCCCGATGCCGCCCATCCCGGAGCGATCCCGCATGCCCCTGTCCAGGGCCCTGCGCGGGGTCGCCTCCACCGTCGCCGGACCCGAGACCTACCAGGGGGCGCCGGATTCCGGCATCGCGGTGGAACAACGCCGCCTGTTCGGTGCCACCGGCATCCGCTCCGCGGCCATCGCCCCCATCCGCAGCACCCGCGAAGTCCTGGGAGCCCTCACCCTGGGCCGGGCCGAACACCCGGGGAACTTCACCGGTGACGACCTGCCCCTGGTCGAGGACATCGCGCGCCGGGCCGGTCTCGCCCTGGACAACGCCCGCCTCTACCAGCGTCAGCGCAAGGTCGCCGAGACCATGCAGAACCATCTGCTGCCCCAGATGCCGAGCGTGCCCGGGCTGCAGATGACCGTCCGCTACCTGCCCGCACCCGACGCCTCGCACGTCGGCGGCGACTGGTACGACGCCTTCCCCCTGCCCGACGGCGCCACGGCCCTCGCCGTCGGCGATGTCGTCGGCCACGACCTGGAGGCCGCGGCAGGCATGGCGCAGGTGCGCAACATGCTCCGCGCCTATGCCTGGACCCACCGGGAAGGGCCCGGCCGGATCGTCGAGCGACTCGACGAGGCGGTCCAGCACATCACCGATGTGCCCATGGTGACCATGGTCCTGGCCCGGATCGAAGAGGCGGGCGGCGGCCACTGGCGGCTGTCCTGGACCAACGCCGGCCATCCGCCGCCCCTGCTCGTCAGCCGCGACGGCCTCGCCGACTACCTCACCGACGGCCACGGCCTCCTCCTCGGCACCGGACTCGGCGCTTCCCGCCCCGACGCCACCGTCCTGATCCCGACCGGATCCACCCTCGTCCTGTACACGGACGGCCTGATCGAAGCCCCCGGCCAGAGCCTGGACACCGGTCTGCAGCGGCTGCGCCAGCACGCAGCCGCGCTCGCCCACCGGCCGCTGCCCTCCTTCACCGACCGGCTGCTGAGCCGGGTCCGCCCCGCCGACAACGACGACGACGTGGCCCTCCTCGCCCTGCGGGTGCCCGCCAGGCCGTGAGATGCGACCCGGTGTCTCAGGGGGCTTGGGGGCTTGGGGGCCGATGTGTCGCGGCTGGGCGCGCCGTCGGCGCACGGCGTGCCGCCCGCGACCGATGCCGAGCGGCCCTGTGCGCTCTGAGAGGATCAGGGCATGGCGGACTCACCTATGCAGATCAATGCCCTCATCGTCGATGCCGCTGACCCTGAGCGGCTTGCCGCGTTCTGGTCCGAGTTGCTCGGTCGGCCGGTCGTGGGCCGTATGGGACCCTATGTATGGCTGCGGCGCGAGAACGGCCTGGGCCTGGGCTTCCAGCGAACCGGCGAGCCCAAGTGCGTGAAGAACCGTATGCACTTCGACGTCACCTCACCCGACCCGGCCTCGGAGCAGCAACGTGTCGAAAAGCTCGGCGGGCGCCGGCTGGAAGAGTACGACGCCGGCGGGTTCCTGGTGATGGCGGATCCCGAGGGCAATGAGTTCTGCATCATCCCCGAGGGCCCCTTCGAACTCGATGACGAGGGGCGCGCGGACTACCTCGCCTGATCGGCCGTGTTACGAACGGTTGTACGACAGGCGCCGACACCCGGTCGGCGCGACAGATTCCCTGCTCGCAACCCCTCTCCGTAATCAACTGCGTTCGTTTCGTTGACATTTCACGCAGAAGTCTTACCGTTGGGAGCGCTCCCATAACAGCCTCGCCACTGGAAGGAGTTCCCCCCACATGCGCAACCAGAGTCCGTTAACCAGGCGTTCGCGGCCGTCCCTCCGTCGGCCTCTCCAGGTGCTCGTCACGCTGTTCGCCGTGGTTGTCGGCGCACTGACCTGGTCGGCCCCCGCCCAGGCCCACGGCACCATCGTCGACCCAGCCTCCCGCGCGTACCAGTGCTGGAAGACGTGGGGCAGCAACCACACGAACCCGGCCATGCAGACGGAAGACCCCATGTGCTGGCAGGCCTTCCAGGCCAACCCGGACACCATGTGGAACTGGATGAGCGCGCTCCGCGACGGCCTCGGTGGTCAGTTCCAGGCGCGGACCCCCGACGGGACGCTCTGCAGCAACAACCTCTCGAGGAACGCCAGCCTGAACAAGCCCGGGCCGTGGAAGACCACCAGCGTCGGCAACAACTTCTCGGTCCACCTGTACGACCAGGCGTCCCACGGTGCCGACTACTTCAAGGTCTACGTGAGCAAGCAGGGCTTCGACCCCAAGACCCAGACCCTGGGCTGGGGCAACCTCGACTTCATCACGCAGACCGGCCGCTTCGCGCCGGCGCAGGACATCACGTTCCCCGTCCAGACCTCCGGCTACAGCGGACACCACATCCTGTTCGTGATCTGGCAGGCCTCGCACCTCGACCAGGCCTACATGTGGTGCAGCGACGTGAACTTCGGCTGAGCCGGGGAGAACCGCACACGGCACCGGCCTCTGCCGGGCGGCCGGTGACCCGCCGCCCGGCCGACCGAACCCCGTCGGGGCAGGGGACCCATGTGGTCGCCTGCCCCGGCGGGGTTTCCCGCGCCCACCGGATCCGCCTGTTCGAGGGCACCTCCTCCGCGAGGCCCGGCTCGCGGAGGATCGCGGGCTGTGCCTCCGATTCGACCAGCCGGTGCACCGAGGCCCGGCCGCGGATCCCGGCCGTCCGCCCGACCTGCCGCACCGTCGGCGCTTCCCCGTGACCGGCGATGCGCCGACCCCCGTCCACAGACACCGCGGTGACCGCGGAGCCGGTTCTTCACGATTCCGTGCCGTCCCGAGAGGCGAGACGTGTCCGCGGCCGGTGTCCGTGGACGCCGGCCGCGGGGGGCTGCCCGGTCCCGTCAGTCGGCCGCCGGTGCGGCGCCCTCCGGATCCGGGGCGGAGGGGCGGCCTCGGGTCAGGCGGAGGTCGGTCAGGGCGAGGGTGACGGCCGAGGCGACCACGACGGCGTTGAGGCACAGGGCGAGGCGCGGGCCGATGCCGACCAGGGTGCCCGCCAGTGCCGTGCCGGCCGAGCCGGCGGCCATCTTCAGGCCGGCCATCGTCACGAACACCTGCGCCCGGGCGTTGGGCGGGGAGTACACCGACCGCACGGCCAGGGTCGCGGTGAACAGGACCGCGCTCGTCGCTCCCGCCAGGGCGAAGGTGCCCAGGGCGAGGACGTAGCCCGGCGCCAGCGCGCAGAGGCCGACCGCCGCGGCGTTCGCGGCGATCAGCCGCAGCACCCAGCGCTCCGGCTCCCCGGTGAGGGGGAACGCGCCGGTCAGCAGGGCTCCGCAGAGGTTTCCGACGCCGTAGGCGGCGCCGAGGGCGGCGCCCGCGCCCGCCGAGCCCTGGAGGCTGCGGCCGAAGACCACCGCTATCACCATCACACCGCCGGTGCTGACCGAGGTGATCATCGTGGCGACCATGACGCGCCGCAGCGGGCCCCGCCGGACGATCACGCGGAGGGCGTCCCGTACGGGCATCGAGCGCTGCCTCGCGGCGGCGGGCCGGTGTTCCTTCGGCAGCGCGAACATCAGCAGGCCGGCCACCACGCCGGCCGCGCCGAGCGCGACGACCGCGCTCACGGCCCCGGTCAGGGCGGTGAGCGCGGCGACGGCGGCCGGACCGAGGATGTTGCTGGTGCCGTAGGTCGCCGAGTCCCATCCCTCGGCCCGGCGCTGGGCGCGGGTGTCCTCGCCGACGATCAGTGCGAGCCGGCTGCTGAGCCCTCCCGTCATCAGCGGGTCGCACAGACCGCCGACGACGACGAGCACACCGACCAGGACGACGGGCAGGCGGCCCAGCGTCCAGCCGGTCGCGGCGAGCATCAGCCCGAAGACGAGGAACGCGGCCGCCAGCCGGAACCTCGGGTCGCGGGCCTCCTCCAGCCAGCGCGCCATCCACGGCCCGGCGGCGTTGGGCAGTGTGAGCAGGGCCGCCAGGATGCCGCCGAGCGCGGCCCCGCCGTGGCCGGGCCGGGCCAGCGTGAGCGCGACGAGCGCGACGGGAGCGCCGCCGCTCGCCGAGCGCACGAGCGTCGCCGAGGTGAGGTACACGGCGAGCGCCATGCCTCGCCTCTGAGGTAACGCTCCCCGCGTCTCCCGTGGTTCCGGCGCCGACGGATCGCCGGCCCGGTCGGCTGCCCGCGGGACGCCGGCCGGCTCCTGCTCCTTCGGCGCGGCGGTCGCGTCCGGCGGTCGCGGGGTGCCGGGAGTCGCGTCGCCGTCGGCGCGGTCGCGGCGGTCGGGCACGTCTTCTCCGTTCGACGGGGTCCGGCCGCGGGGCCCGGACACGCTGTTTCCGTTCGTGCCCGCGGTGGTCCGCCGGCCGCCGTCGTGCCTCACGCGGCCGGAGCCGAGGTGCGGGTCCGCTCGGCCAGCAGCGGGAAACCGAAGAGGTCCTCGATGTCCGCCTTGACGGCCGAGCACGCCGCCTCCGCCTCGGCGGGCGTGGGGGCGACGGCGCGCAGCATGCCGAACGAGTCGAAGTTGGTGCGCATGGGCGGCACCACGTCGCCGGCGCCCGCCCGCGCGTAGCCGGAGTGGAGCCGGGCGAGGAACGGGGCGAACCAGGTGCCCGGAAGACGGGCGGGCACGGTGGACTTCTCCGGTACGGCGAGGAAGGAGTGCGAGGCCGAGCCGTTCAGGGGCAGCGGGCCGTCGGGCAGGGGGCCGCCGAGGAACAGGTCGACCAGGAGGGCGAAGACGTCGACGCCGGCGACCGTGCCGATGGTGTCGGGCAGGGAGCCGCCCGTCAGCCGCGGGTTGACCTCGATGAGCCGGAAGCCGGACGGGGTGTGCATGACCTCCACGTGGAAGATGCCGAGGTCGAGCCCGAGTGCGCGGCACACCTCGACCGCGTAGCGGCCGAGTGCGGCCTCGTCGGCGGCCGGCAGTCCGGACGGGACGGTGCAGCCCAGTTCCAGTACCGGGTTCTCGCGGCTGACCTTGCGGCTCGCGCACACCAGCGGGACCAGGCGCCCCGCGGACGCGGCGACCTCCACGGAGTACAGGTCGCCGGCCACCAGTTCCTCGACCAGGTACCGCTCGTCGAGCTGCCGGGCCATGCCCTCGGTGAGTCCGGCCCGGTCGGCCGCGGCGGCGGCGAAGTGTGCGCGCACGGCGGAGGGGTCGCGGGCGATGGAGGTCACGGCCTTCCCTATGCCGAGAACCGGTTTGACGATCACCGGGTAGCCGATCGCCTCGGCGGCCTCCAGCGCTTCACCGGCGCCGGTGACCACGCGGAAGCCGACGCTCGGCACCCCGCGCTCGCGCAGGACGCGGCGGCACTCGCCCTTGTCCCGGGCCGCGAGGGTGCCGGCCGGAGAGGTGCCGCGGGCGCCGATGCGGGCGGCGAGGTCGGCGGCGGCCTGCGCCCCGTAGCTCAGCGTGGAGAGCACCGCGTCGACGCTCCCGGGGTCCGCGCCGGAGGCGAGCAGTGCTCCGTACACCGCGTCGCCGTCCAGCGGGTCCGCGAACGGGGCCGCGTGGTCGGCCAGCCGGATGGCCTCGCGGCGCTGGGCCGGGGTGGCGGTGAAGTCGTAGAGGGGGCAGTGCAGGTAGGTCACGGTGTGACCGCTGCGCTTCGCGTAGGCGAGTGCCTGGACACCCAGACCCGTGGTCTCCACGAAGAGGAGGTGAGACATGGCGGCCCTTCCTCGCCGCGCGGCGGCGGGAGATCGATCCGAGCGGATGCGGGGTGACGCAGGACAGCACAGGTGTTCCCCCTGAGCGGGATTCATGTCCGGCCGGACAAGGCATCGCATGGGCCCGTCGGCCTCCACGCGAGGGCGCCGGATGCGGGCCGGTGCGCCTGACGTGGGCCGATCGCCACATCGCGCAGGAGAACCGGGTGTTCACCACCGTCGAAGAATGAGATGTAGGACACACTCATCGTGGGTGAGGTGTGATTCGTGTGGCGCTGGTGACCCGAGGGCAGCGAAAGCCCGGGGTCATCCGGACAGCGGCGAGCGGCACACCGCCCGAAGGGCTCCACGGCGTTTCGGCGCTCCACGCACCATCGGATCGAGACCGGCCGGTCCCGACCGCAGGTTCGAGCCCGGGGGGATCCTGTGAACCACAGCGCGAAGACCGAAACGACGGCCGCCTTAGACAGGCCGCTGCTGTTCCCGCTGGGAAGGCGGGCCGGTGACACCCGTACCGTCGTCTTCCACCCCCTGGGGGGCGGCCTCCTTCCCTGCCTGGGTCTCGTCGCCCACCTCTCCCGCCATGGCCCCGTGTACGGCGTACGGGCGCTCGGCCTGGAGGAGGGCGAGGAACCCGACACCCGCATCCCCGACATGGCCGACCGTTACGCCGAGGCGGTGGCCGCCCTCCCCGCCCCCGCCGACCTGTTCGTCGGCTGGTCCCTCGGCGGGCTGCTCGCCTTCGAGACGGCGCGGCGGCTGACCGGTGGGCACACGCCCGACCTGGTGCTCGTCGACAGCAGTCCGGCTCCGATCGGCGAGGGACCCGAGGCCTACGAGGCCGTACGCCGACGGGTGCTGAGCGAGGCCGCGGCCCACATGGGCGCGGACGCCCTGGCCCGCACGGAGCGCACCGTCGACGCCCACCTCTGGGCCCGCATCCAGTACCGCGCCGAGGGGCGGCATCCGGGCCGTGCCCTACTGATCACCTGTACCGGCAGCGACGATCCGCAGCAGGCCCGGCGCTGGTCGCCGCACCTCGCGGACGTCTCGGTCCGCTCTCTGGACACCGATCACTTCGGCGTCCTTCGCGCCCCGCACCTGCACCAACTCCGCCTGGATATCGAGGAGTTCCTCAAGCCCGGCGGCGGCAGCCGGGATCGGCGCCCCGCGCCCGGCACGGTGTAGGGCCGTCGCGGCTCCCGCCCGCCGACCGGCGCCGCCGCGCAGCGCGCCCACGGCGGGCCGCGTCCCGGCCCGGTGGCCGGCGCCGCCACCCGGCTCTCTTCCCCCTTGATCCGTTCTCCCGTTCCGACGGGGTGCGCCACCGTCTCCGCCCCGGACGGCGCGGACGACTGCCCGCCGGCGGTCGTCCTCCGTCCCCCGTTCGTACGCCCAGCGTTCCCGGACGCTGCGCGTGTCCCCCTGCCCCGCTCCGCAAAGGAATGGCATGCAGCACGCACACCCCACGTCGCCCCGCCTCGCGAGCGTCGTCAAGGAGGTCGTCGCGGCGGCCTCCGAGCCCCCCGTCGACCCGCACGGTCTGAGGGACGACGAGCCGCTCAACGGCGAGCGTCTCCACATCAACTCCCTCTCCCTCATCGGCCTCCTGGTCCGGATCGAGGAGGAGACCGGCGTCACCCTCTCCGACGAGTTGTTCGTCGGCAGGTCCTTCGCCACCGTCGCCGACATCACGGCGATCGTCGAGCAGAGCAGCGAGGCCACCGCATGACCGAGGTCCCCCGCCGCTGGCGCAGCGTCCTCGCGCACCTCGGACAGCCGCTGCCTGCCGACCGCACCCAGCACGCCGCCACCGGCGGCAGCGTGCAGGCGAACCTGCCGATGGAACTCGTCCGTCAGAGCGTGCAGCCCCGCGAGTACTGGGACATCCCCGAGGAGGTCGCCGACGCCTACCGGCGTTTCCGTCCCACCCCGCTGTGGCGGGCCCGCGCCTTCGAGGAGGCGGTGGGCGCCCGGGTGCCGATCTGGGTGAAGTACGAGGGCGGCAACATCTCCGGCAGCCACAAGCTCAACACCGCGCTCGCCCAGGCCTACTACTACCACCGGGCGGGCGTGCGGGAGCTGGTCACCGGCACCGGGGCCGGTCAGTGGGGCACCGCGCTGGCCGCCGCCTGCGCCCGCTTCGGCATGCGCTGCACCGTCTTCATGGTCGGCGGCAGCCTGGAACGCAAGCCGTACCGCGGCGTGTTGATGCGGATGCTCGGCGCACGGGTGATCTCCAGCCCCAGCACCCTCACCGAGGTCGCCCGTTCCGGCCGGTCGGCGGGCAACAGCCTCTCGCTCGCGATCGGCGAGGCCGTCGAGTACGCCGCCCGCACGGAGGGAGCGGCGTTCTGCATCGGCAGCGGTGAGACGTACAGCATCCTGCACCAGTCCGTGATCGGCCTGGAGGCCATCGACCAGCTCGCCGAGGAGGGGGGCGAGGTCGACGCCGTGGTCGGCTGCGTCGGGGCCGGCTCCAACTTCGGCGGCATCGCCCTGCCCTTCCACGCCCGGGCCGCCGCCGAGGGCGGCACAGCACCGGCACTGATCGCGGCGGAGTCCAGCACGACCCCGAAACTCACCCGCGGCGTGTACGCCTACGACCGCACGGACGCCACCGGGTCGTCGCCGCTGGAGGCCATGTACACCGTCGGCAGCGACTACGCCATCCCCGACTCCCATTCGGCGGGCCTGCGTTACCACGGCGCCGCCAAGCTGATCTCCGCGATGCGGCACGCGGGACAGGTCCGCGCCACCGCCGTCGACCAGGTCGCCGCCCTCGCCGCCGGCCGCGCCTTCACCACGGCGGAGATGACCCTGCCCGCCCCGGAGTCCGGACACGCCCTGGCCGCCGCCGCCCGGGCGGCGGGCGACGGCGGCGGAGACGGCGACGCCCCGCGTGCCCGCACCGGCGTCCTGGTCTGCGTGAGCGGCCACGGCTACCTGGACCTCGGCGCCTACCAGCAGTTCCTCGAGGGCGAGCTGGCCGACCGCGCGCCGGACCCGGCTGCCATCGCCGACGCCGTCGCGGGCCTCGCCCGGGCCGACGCACCGGGGGGCGCCGGCCCGGCGCCCGGCCGGGTCACGGTCCCGCCCGCCGGGACGGCCGGACGCCCGGCAGGCACCCCCGTCGGTCTGGGGGAGGTGCGATGACCGCTCCCGCCCTCCCGCGGACCGCCCCGCCGGCGGATCTGTGCGCCGAGCTCCTGGACTGCGTCCAGGTCAACCTGGCCTGGCTGGCGTGCGCCGAGTACGGGGTGCCGCCGCTCGTCCTCGGCGCGCGGCTGGAGTTCGCGCCCCGCGACGACGGTCCCGGCCGGCTGCCGACCGTCGAGGCGGCCACCGACACCCAGGTGGAGCGCACCGCCCAGGCGCTCGGTCTGTGTCTCACAGACCGTCGGGTCCACCCGCCCGGCACCGGGATCCCGCCGACCGGCACCGGCACCGCGTACGTGGTCGCCGACGCCTATCACCTGCCCTGGGTGCCGTACCACGGTCACGCCCACATGGATCACAGCTTCCTGCTCGACACCGACGCCTCCGGGCGGGCCGTGGTGCGCGACGGCTACCACAACGACACCCCGCACGGTCCGGCCCGGCCCGGCACCTGGACCCTCACCGGGGCCGAGCTCGCCGAGGCGCTGCCCGACGGCGCACGCGTCTACCGCACGGCCCGCGCCGGGGCCCCGCGGGACGCCACCGCGGTCGTACCCGCCTCGGCGGCGGCCGTCGAGGCGTACGTGCGCGCCTACCGGGAGCACCCCGACCGGGAGGAGGCCCTCGCCCGGCTCACCCTGGAGACCTGGCTGCTGGCCCGGGCCCGGCGGCTGCACGCCGCGCACCGCGCCGCCGTCGGCGACACGGCGCCGGCCGTCGAGGAGCACCTGGCGGCCTGGGGCAAGCTGGCCGAGCAGACCTTCCTCGCCCACCGCCGCGTCCAGCGCGGCCGGCCGGAACCCTCCGGCCCGCTGGAGCGTCTCGCCGGACTCCTGCACGCCGACGCCCGGGTGTTCGCCGCGCCGCGCCCGGCGCGACGGGCCGGCCCGGTCACGGCCGCGGCCGTGACCGGCGGCACCGGCTCACCGGGCGCGGACGCGCTGCGCACGGCCGTCGCCGAGGAGGCCGCCGCCGTGCTCCGCGTCCCCGCCGCCGAGGTGCTGGCGGGCCGCCCGCTGACCGGGATACCGGGCTTCGGCTCCTTCCGCATGGTCGACATCGTCGAGCGGATCGAGGAACGGCTCGGCATCGAGTTCGACCCCGGCGATCTCGTCCCGGAGAACCTCCACGACCTCGACGGCCTGTGCCGCATCACCGCCCGCGCCCACCGGGAGAAGCCGTGAACCTGCTGCACGATCTGATCGACGCCGCGGCACACCGCGCGCCGGACGCACCCGCCGTCAGCACCTCGCGGGACACCCTCACCCACGGCGAACTCGCCATCGCCAGCCGGGCGGCCGCCCGCTGGCTGCGCGCCCTCGGCGTCCGCCGCGGGGAACGCGTCGTGGTGGTGGCGCCCTCGGCCGTCGAGGTCGCCGTCGCCGTCTACGCGGCCTCCCGGATCGGGGCGCCCTTCGCGCTCCTGCACGAACAGACCCGCGGGCGGGCCCTGGCCCACGTCCTGGACGACGCCGCACCCGTCCTCCTGCTCGCCGACGACGAGGACGCCCGGCGCCTGGCCGCCGAGCGCGGCATCACCGCCGCCCGTCTCTCCGACGTCCCGCGCGGCCCGGACCCGGACCCCGCTCCCGGCCGGCCCGCACCGGCCGCCGACGGGACCGGCGCCGGCGCCCCGCTCCCGGTGGACCCCGTCTGCCTCATCTACACCTCCGGCACCACCGCGGCGCCGAAGGCCGTGGTGAGCACCCACCAGCAGGCGCTGTTCGCCGTCCACGCCATCCAGGGGGAACTGGCGTACCGCCCCGACGACGTGGTCTACAGCCCACTCCCCCTCTCCTTCGACTACGGCCTCTACCAGCTGTTCCTCGGTGCGGCGAGCGGCGCCGCGGTACGGCTGGGGCTGCCCGCCGAGGTCGGTGCCACGTTGCTGCGCAACATCGAGTCCGCGGGCGCGACCGTCCTGGCCTCCGTCCCCGCCGTCGCCGATACCCTGGCCAAGCTGGTGCGCCGCTCCCCCGGCCACGGCCTGCGGCTGCGACTGCTCACCAACACCGGCGCCGCGATGCCCCCGCAGCCCCTCGCCGTGCTGCGGGCCGCCGTCCCCGGGCTGCGGGTGCAGCTCATGTTCGGGCTCACCGAGTGCAAACGCGCCGCCATCAACCCGCCGGACGCGGACCTGGAGCACCCGGGCAGCTGCGGCCGGGCCCTGCCCGGAACCGAGATCCACGCGGCCGGCCCGGACGGGGAACGGCTGCCCCCGGGCGAGATCGGCGAACTGGTGGTGCGCGGACCGCACGTCATGGCCGGGTACTGGCGCCGCCCCGAGCTGACCGCCCAGCGGTTCCCGCGCCGCGACGGCCTCTTCCCCGAGCTGCGCACCGGCGACCACGGGTGGCTCGACGAACACGGTTTCGTCCACTTCGCCGGCCGCCGCGACGACATCTACAAGGAACGCGGATTCCGGGTCAGCGCCACCGAGGTGGAGGCCGCGGCCCGGCGCGTCGAGGGCGTCGAACAGGCCGCCGTACTACCGCCGGCCGAGGGCTCGCCCGCCCTCCTGGTGGTGGTCTCCGACCGCGCGCCCGCGGACGTCCTGGAGGCCATGCGCGAGGAGATCGAGGAGTTCAAGGTGCCCGGCCGCTGCGTGCCGCTGCCCGCCCTGCCCCTGACCCGCAACGGCAAGGTCGACCGCAAGGCCCTCGCCCGGGAGGTGGCGAGCCTTGTCTGACGCGACCACCGTCGTCCGCCCGGACACCTCCCGGCCCGACGCCGTCCCCGGCGCCCTGCCCGCGGCGGTCCGCGCCGCACTGGACGCGGGCGCCGAGACACCCGCCTACGTGTACGACCTCGCGCGCGTCCGCGAGAACGCCGCCCGGCTGCGCGGGGCGCTGCCCGGGCCGGCCGACCTCTACTACTCCCTCAAGGCCAACTCCCACCCCGCCGTCCTGCGCACCCTCAGGGAGGCCGGGACCCTGCCCGAGGTGTGCTCCCCCGGCGAACTCGACGCCGCGCTCGCGGCCGGATGGCACGCCGGGCAGGTCCTCTACACCGGGCCCGGCAAACGCGACCAGGACATCGACCGGGCCCTGGAGGAGGGGGTCCGCGAGTTCTGCGCCGACTCCCCCACCGGCCTCGACCAGCTCGACCGGCTCGCCGGGCGGGCGGGGGTGCGGGTACGGACGCTGCTGCGCGTCAACGACGACCGCCCCGCCGCCGGGCAGGGCCTCGCCATGACCGGGGTCGCCTCCCAGTTCGGCGCGGACACGCGGTGGATCACCGACGAGCCGGAGCGCTTCGGGGACCGGCCCCACGCCGAGGTCACCGGCCTGCACCTCTACATGGGCACCAACCTCTCCCACGTACCCGACCTGCTGGCGCAGTTCCGGCAGTCGCTCGGCACCGCCGCCCGGCTCCGCGCCGTCCTGGCCCCGCACACCGCGCGGCTGGACACCACCCTCGACCTGGGCGGCGGCTTCGGCGCCCCCTTCGCCAAGGAGGGCGAGGCCGCCGATCTGACCGGCCTGCGCGAAGGGCTCGCCGAACTGCTCGACGCCTCCGCACCCGGCTGGCGTGACGGAGCGCCCCGCCCGGCGTACGAGTCCGGCCGTCACCTGGTGGGCACGGCCGGGACCCTGCTCACCCGGGTGCTCGACGTGAAGCGGTCGCACGGCCGGGACGTCGCCGTCCTGGAGTCCGGCATCAACCACCTCGGCGGCATGGCCGGCCTGCGCCGCCTGCCCCCGCTCAACCCGACCCTGCTCACCGACGCGGCGGGACGCGGCGCACCGCGGCCCACCATGGTCACCGGCCCCCTGTGCACCCCGCTCGACACCTGGGCGCGGCAGGCCCCGCTGCCCCCGCTGCGCCCCGGCGACCTGCTCGCCGTCCCCAACGTCGGCGCCTACGGGCTGTCCGCCAGCCTGCTCGCCTTCCTGGGCCACCCGGCCCCGCTCGAAGTCGCCGTCGACGGCGACGCCGCGCCCGACCTCACCCGCCTCACCCTCATCCGGAAAGGCTGACCGCCATGGACTCCGTGTTCCAGGACGTGCTCCGCGACCACCTGCCCCGCCTCCAGGGACAGCCGCTGACCGACGACACCCCGCTGCGCGACCTCGGGCTCGACTCGATGAAGTCGGTCGACCTGCTGTTCGCCATCGAGGACGAGATGGGCGTCTCCCTGCCCGACGACGACCTCAACGAGGAGACCTTCGCGACGGCCGGCTCGCTGTGGCGGGCCGTGGACGCCGCACGCGCCTCCGAGGCGGCCGCGTGACCACCACCGCCACCGCGCCCGCCCCGGCCGCCGGCGCAGCCGGCCGGGGCGGGGCTCCCTCCTCCCTCGCGGCCCTGGTCGAGGAGGTCGCCGAGGTGACCGCGGCGCACGCCCGGCGCACCGACACCGAGGCCGTGTTCCCCGTCGAGGCGCTTCAGGCGCTGCGCCGCACCCGGCTGCTCGGCCTGCTCGTGCCGGCCGCCGACGGCGGACTCGGCGGAGACCTGGGCGACGTGCTCACCGCGACCCGGCGGCTGGGCCGCGAGGACATGTCGCTCGCCATGGTCTTCGCGATGCACTGCCAGCAGGTGGCCGCCCTGGTGCGGCACGCCGACGGCGCACTGCGCGACGACCTCCTGCCCCGGATCGGGGCGGGCGAGGTGTACCTGGCGTCGGTCACCACGGAAGCCGGCAAGGGCGGCGCGCTCCTGACCGCCACCGCGCCCCTCGAACAGCGCGCGGGCCACCTGGTCCTCGATCGTTTCGCGCCGATCGTCACCGGCGGCCTGCACGCGGACGGTTTCCTCGTCACCATGCGCAGTCCGGATTCCGCGGACGAGCACGACGTGTCGCTGGTGTACGCCGACCGGAGCCAGCTCGAGGTGGCCTGCGCCGGCGACTGGGACCCGCACGGCATGCGGGCCAGCCACAGCGGCGCGCTCCACCTGCGCGGCGCCGTTCCCGGCCACCAGGTCGTGGGGCAGCACGGCCGCTTCCGGGACGTCGTCACGCACACCTTCGGACCGCTGGCCCACCTCGGCTGGAGCGCGGCCTGGCTGGGCACGGCCGAGGGCGCGCTGGCCCGCACCGTCGGCATGCTCCGCTCCGGCCGCAGCCGCGGCAACGCCGTGCTGGACTCGGAGCTGCTGCTCACCCGGCTCGCCCGGGTACGGCACCGCCTGGAGGCCGTCGCCGCGCTGCTGGCCCACACCCTGGACACGGTCACGCACGAGGACGTGTCCCGGCCCCGTGTCCAGCTCCTGGTCAACGGGCTGAAGGTGACCGCCTCCGAGCAGTGCCATTCGGCGGTGCAGGAGCTGGTGGAGGCGGTCGGGCTGCGCCACGGCTACCTGCGCGGCTCACCCGTCGCGCTGGAGCGCGCCCTGCGCGACCTGCGGTCGGCGAGCCTGAACTTCAGCAACGACCGGCTGCTGCTGGCCGACGGCAGGCTCACCCTCCTCGACGCGGAGGTGCGCCTTGCCTGAGGTGGTGGAACTCCTGGAGCGCGGCCGGCGCGGGCCCGCGGCGCGGCCCGGGCCGGCCGGCCCGGGGTCCGGACGCGACCTGTGGGCGCGCCTGGGTGCCGAGGGCGCCCTGCGCGGGATCTACCGGGAGGGTCGGCCCGAACGCGGGGTGGTCCCGGGCCGGTTCGGCGACCTGATCGCGCGCTGCGAGGCGGAGGAGGGCGCCGGGCCCCTGCTGTCGGTCTGCGTCCAGGCCGCCACCGTGCTGCCGCTGCTGGCGGAGGCGGGCCGGCGCGGGCCGGCCGCGGCGGACGTCGCCCGGCGGATGCTCGACGGCCGGGCCGTCGTGGCGCTGGCCGCCACCGACAGCGGCCCCGGCTCCGACCTCACGGCCCTGGCGACACACGTCGAGGAGACGGACGCCGGGACGGTGCTGCGCGGCGCCAAACGGTGGATCACCAACGCGGTCCACACCGACCTGCTGCTCGTCCTGGCCCGCCGTCGTCCCGGCCCGCACTTCACCAACTTCACCTGGTACCTCGTGAGCGCCGACGACCCGCGGGTGCGGATCGAGGCGGCGCCGGGCCCGTACTTCGCGGGATCCGGCACCGGACACGTCCACCTCGACGGCGCACCGGTGCTCGCGGACGGGCCGGTCGGCGGCGCGGGGCGCGGGCTGGCGCTGTTCGCCCGGCACATCGCGGTGGAACGCCTCGCCGGCGGCCTGTGGGCGGCGGCGGCCTGCCGCCGGGCGCTGGCCGACACCCGGGACCGGCTGGCGGAACGCGGCCTGTGGGAGCAGCCCGCGATCCGCCAGCGGCTCGCCGCCGCCCTGGTCCGCACCCGCCAGCTGGAGGCGCTGGTGGAGGCGCTCGGGACCTCCGTGGCCGCCGGGCACGACCACGCCGGTGCGGCGCTGGTGAAGGCGGCGGCCGGGGAGACGGCCGACCACGTCCTCGGGGTCTGCGCGCAGCTGTGCGGTGCGGACGGCTTCGCCGCCGCGGGCATGCAGCACCGGCGTGCCGAGGCCGCGCTGTTCGGCATCGCCGGCGGCAGCACCGAGACCGTGCTCGCCTCCGTCGCCGACCAGGCGGAGGCGCTGCTGTCCCGGTCCCGCGAGGCGGCGTCGTGACCGTCGTCCCGGTCCTGGCGCGCCCCGGCGCCGCGGTCCGGCCGTCCGGTCCCGTCACCGTCGAGGCGGCGCCCGGGGTGTGGGTGGCCTGGGCGCGCGGGGCCGCTCCGAGCACCCACCCGGCCGACCTGGCGGACGTGGGCGGCCGGCCTCGGTGGCGGCGCCGTCAGTCCCTCGCCGCCCGGGGACTGCTGCGCACCCTGCTGGCCGAGGTGTGTCCCGGGACCGAGGACGTCCCGCTGACCGCCGGCGTCCGCGGCCGGCCCGGGCTGGAGGGGCTGCCCCATCTGGGCGTCAGCCTCTCCCACGACGGCCCGGACGGCGCCTCGGCCGACACCGCGGACGATGCCTCGGGCCACGCCCCGGGCGGTGTCCCGGCCGGCGCAGCGGAGGATGTCTCGGGCTACGGCCCGGGCGGTGACCTGGTGGCCGCCGCCGTGGCCCCCGGCCGGCGGGTGGGCGTGGACGTCCAGTTCCCGCCCGGGCCGGACCTGCCGCCCGGCCTGGTCCGCCGGTGCCTGCGCGCACGCGCCGCCGAGCTGTCCTCGCTGCCGGCCGACCGCCGCGCCCTGGAGTTCGCCTGGGTGTGGACCGTGCAGGAGGCCTGCGTGAAGGCCGACGGCACCGGCATCGCCGGCCGCCCGTGGTCCCTCGACATCCCGGTGCGACCCCGCACCGGCACCCTGGGCGATCTCACCTGGATCGCCCTGCGTCACCTCAGCGTCCTTCCCGTGAGTTGTGCCTTTGGAGATCTCCGTGCCCGCTGAACCGCTGAGCTGCTACACCACCAACCTCAAGGAGCACCTCCGTCTCACCGACCCCGCTGCCGAGCGGCGGCTGGCGGCCGGTTTCTCCCTCTCCGTCCGCCGCGACGGTCTCGACGGCACCTTGGCCTTCAGCCACCACGAGCGGGTGGCGCCCGACTTCGGCTACCGCGGCGCGCGCCGCTGGGAGGACGCCCTGTCCGCCCTGAGGCGCGAGTTCGCCCGCCGGGGCGACGTCCTCGCCGTGGCCGACTGCCGCAACCTGCCGTGGAGCCCGTCCCACCTGGTGCGCGACGTGCCGCACTGGTTCCGCCTCGCCGCCCGCGACGGCGACCGCTGGCTGGTCGTCGACGACTTCGACGCCCTGCTGCCCGAAGGCCATCAGGCCCCGTACCGCGGCTGGGTCGACGAGGCCGGACTGCGCCTGCTGCTCGCCCCGTTGCCGGGCCTGGACACCGTGCTGCACCAGCGGGACGTGTACGCCCTCGGCGGCGGCCCCGCCTGGGTGCCGGACCCGGGGAACCACCGCTGGCTGGAGCACGGCGCCGGCCGCTTCGATCCGTGCCCCGGCGACTGGGTCCACGGCACCGCCGCCTCGCTCGCCCTCCTGCGCGACCTGCTGCCCTCCGACCCGGAGGCGCTGGTCCGCTACGCCGAGGACCTCTGGGCCGCGGCGCGCCACCACCAGTACCTGCACCGCGCCGAGCCGGCGACCGCCGCCGCGTGGGGCGAGCTGTCCCGCTCCCTGCGCTACGCCGCCCAGTCGGCGGCACGCGGCAGGCCCCGCGCCTCGCTGGTGCGCACCGCCTTCGACCGCATCCTCGCCGCGATCGGTCCCGACGCGGCCGCCGCCCGCCCCGCCGCCGTGAGCGCGGGAGCGGCCTGGTGACCGCCCGCACCGGGGAGCACCCCGGCACCCTGCACGCGTGGTTCGCCGCATCGGCCGCGCGCCACCCCGACCGCGTCGCCCTGGAGGCCGACGGGCGGGTCCTGACCTACCGCGAACTCGACGAGTACAGCGCCCGTGTCGCGGCCGGCGTCCTCCGGGCCTGCCCCGGACCGCCGCGCCGCGTCGGTCTGCTGGCCGGCCGGCGGCCCGCCACGTACGCCGGCTACCTGGCCGTGCAGCGGCTCGGTGCCACGGTCGTCCCGCTCAACACCGCCTGGCCCGGCGCCCGCAACGCCTCCGTCGCCCGGCGTGCCGGGCTGGACCTGGTGCTGACCGACGGGACCGGCGAGGCGGGCGGGCCGCCGGTGCCGCTGCTCGACCTGGCCGACGCGGCCGAAAGCGCCGCCGACGGCACGGCTCCCCGCGCCGGGGAACCGGGGGCGCCCGCCTACATCCTGTTCACCTCCGGCAGCACCGGCGCCCCCAAGGGCGTACCGATCCTCCATGACAACGTCGCCCCGTACCTCGCCCATGTCATCGGCCGCTACGAGGTGGGGCCCGGCTCCCGGCTCTCCCAGACCTTCGACCTCACCTTCGACGTCTCGGTGTTCGACCTGTTCACCGCGTGGGGCGGCGGGGCCACCCTCGTCGTGCCGAGCCGGGACGAGATCCTGGCGCCCGTACGGTTCGTCAACGACCGTCGCCTGACCCACTGGTGCTCCGTCCCCTCGGTGATCTCCTTCGCCCGGCGGATGCGGGCGCTGCGCCCCGGTGCCATGCCGGGGCTGCGCCACAGCCTCTTCGCGGGGGAGCCGCTCACGCTCCAGCAGGCCCGGGCGTGGCAGGCGGCGGCGCCGTCGTCGCGGCTGGAGAACTTCTACGGCCCGACCGAACTGACCATCACCTGCTCGGAGTTCGGTCTCGGCACCGACATGGACGACTGGCCCGCGACCGCCAACGGAACGGTGCCGATCGGACAGGTCTACCCGCACCTGGAGCATCGCGTCCTCGACGCCGCGGGGCGGCCGGCGAAGGAGGGGGAACTGTGCGTGCGCGGCCCCCAGCGCTTCCCCGGCTACCTGGACCCCGCCGACAACGCCGGACGCTTCTGGGACCTGGACGGCGACCGTCCCGCCGACCCCTGCGACCCGGCTTCGGCGCCGCCCGGGCCGGCCGCCCGGCGGACGGACGCGGTCCCGGCCCGTATGTGGTACCGCACCGGCGACCGGGTCCGCGGGAGCGGCCGGGACGGACTCCTCCACCTCGGCCGCCTCGACCACCAGGTGAAGGTCGACGGTTACCGCGTCGAACTCGGCGAGATCGAGTCCGCGCTGCGCGACCAGCCCGGCGTGCACGACGCCGTGGTCCTCGCGCTGCCCACGGCGCACGGCGGCACGGAACTGCACGCCGTGTGCACCGGTGCCGAACCCGAACCCGGGACACTGCTCGCCGCGCTCCGTGACCGGCTGCCCGTCTACATGGTCCCCGCCTTCCTCCACGTCCGTCCCGAACTGCCCCTGAACGGCAACGGAAAGACGGACCGGGCGGCCCTCGCCGCCCTGCTGCAAGACGCCCCCGCACTCACCCCGGTCAAGGAGCCCCGATGGCGAGAAACCGCCCCGGCCCGCCCGTAGTCCTCGTCGGCGCCCGTCCCGTGGAGGGCCACGCCACCCTGACCCGCCTGGGCATCCCCTTCGTCTGGATCGTCGATCCCGGCGAGCCCCTGCCGCGGCCGGGCCCCGGCGTCCTCGCCGTGCACCGCGCCCCCTACCGCGACGACCCGACGTCCCCGCTGGAGGCGCCGCTGCCGCGCGACACCGCCGCGGTCCTCTCCTTCACGGAGTTCGGACTGCTTCCGGCCGCCCTGCTCTCCGAGGCGCTGGGGCTGCCGTCGGTGTCCGTGGGCGCCGTGCTGCGCACCCGGGACAAGCTCGTGATGCGCCGGGCACTGCGGGGCGCCTGTCCCGGTCCCGCCTTCGGCATCGTCGGCGAGGACGAACCGGAGGCGGATGCCTTCCCCCTGGTCGCCAAACCCGTCCGGGGCGCCGGCAGCCGGGGCGTGCGCTACATCGCCCGGCCGGCCGACTACCCGGCCCTGCGCGAGGAACTCCGCGGCCTGCTCTGGGAGCGTTACGTCAGCGGCCCCGAGTACAGCGTGGAGGCCGTGTCCGGCGAGGACGGCCACCGCGTCCTCGGCGTCACCGCCAAGCGCACCAGCGGGCCGCCGCGCTTCATCGAGACCGGTCACGAGGCCCCGGCCTGCGTCGACCCGGTGGTGCGCGGCCGCATCGAGACATGCGTACGCGACTGCCTCGACGCCCTCGGTGTCGACCGGGGCGCCAGCCACACCGAGGTCAAGGTCGAGGACGGCCGGGTGCACGTGATCGAGACGCACACCCGGGCCGGCGGCGACCGCATCCCGTTGCTGACCCGGCTGGTCACCGGGCTCGACCAGTACGAACTGGCCGTCCGCTCGGTCCTCCCCGGCGCGGTCGCCGCCGAGCCGCGTCCGCGCTTCGCCCACGCGGCCGTCCACTACTTCCCCTGGGAGGACGCCGTCCTCGCCGGCCACGCCGATCCGGAGCGCTGCCGGGCCCTCGACGGCGTGGTGGAACTGGAGGTGCGCGCGCGTCCCGGCGACCGTCTGCCGGTCTGGCGGCACAGCCACGAGCGTCCCGGGCACGTCGTCGTCGGGGCCGGCAGCCGCGACGGACTCCACGCGCGGGTCCGGGCCGTGGAGGAGGCGCTCGGCCCGGTCCTCCACCGTGCGTCCGATCCCGTCTCCCCCGCGCCGCCCCCACTGCTACCGACTTCCTGAGGAGTCTTCCCATGGGCCTTCCCGCACCCGCCGCCACGTCCCTGCCGCCGGCCGCCGGCCCCTCCGGCAGCGGTCCCGAGCACCGGCCGCGCGCCGACCGCGACGCCTTCCGCGCCGCCATGACCCACCTCCCCAGCGGCGTCAGCATCGTCACGACGCAGAGTCCGGACGGCCCGCTGGGCTGCACCGTCAACTCCGTCGTCTCGCTGTCCGCCCAGCCGCCCTCGCTGCTGGTGTCGCTCGCGAACACCAGCCGTACCCTGCTCCACGTCCTGCGCACCGGCGGCTTCGCCGTCAACGTCGTCTCCTGGCGGCAACGGGAGCTGTACCGCCGCTTCGCCCAGGGAGACCCCCTGCGGCGCTTCGACGGCGTCCCGCACACCGTCCGCGACGGCCAGCCCGTGCTGGCCCACACGTCGGCCGTGTTCACCTGTGTCGTCGAACGGTCGATCGAGGTGGGCGACCACACCCTCCTGGTGGGCGTCCCCCTGGAGGCGTCCCACGACGGGGACGCCCCTCCCTTGGTCCTCCACCGCCACCGCGCGCACCGGCTGGACCCGTACGCGTGACGCCTGCCGCAGTCGGCCGTCGCCGGGGCTGGGCGGGGAGTGGCCGAGCGTGTCCTGGTCCGCGGACCGGCCGGCCGGGGGGGCAGAGCCGCAGCAGTCAGGCTCTCGCACCACGGGCGATGCGGAACAGAACATTCGGACGCAACGGTCCTTCCGGTACGGCGGGATCGTCGAAGTCGCCGGCCGGGTCCCGGGTCATGCCGATCCTCCGCATCACGGCCTGGGAACGGAGGTTGGCGGACGTCGTCACGGCGAGGATCTCCGGAAGCCCGAGCGTGTCGAAACCGTGGGCCACGACTGCCAGCGCGGCCTCGGTGGCGTAACCCCGGCCCCAGGCCGAGCGGGTGAGCCGCCAGCCGATCTCCACTCCGCTGAACGGCATGCCGTCATCCACCCGGTCCAGGCCCGCGAAGCCGATGAACTCGCCCGCGTCCCGCACCTCGACCGCCCACCATCCATAGCCTCGCCGGTCGAACTCGGCCTGGAACCGCGCCACGGAGGCATCGCTCTGTTCACGGGTGAGCAGGTCACCCAGGTGCTCCCGGACCTCGGGATCGGCGTTCATCGCCGCCCACGGTTCAAGGTCGCAGTCGCGCCATCGACGCAGGACGAGGCGATCGGTACGCAGTTCAGTCATGCTGCCCAGCCAACGTGAACTCGTCCCCCCGAGGCAATCCCCTCGACGCGGGGCGAGGCCGGGTCCCGACGTCGATGAGCACCGCGCCGTAGACCCGTCCTTCGCGTGTGGCGTACTCGCCGACACCAACCACCCTCGAGGCCGCCTGATGGGAGCGGCAGCGCGTCCGACGGACTGTTCAGTAGAGCGGGAAGGCCCAGCCGCCGGGGTACCAGGGTTCGCGTTCGCCGCGGAAGGCCGCCGAGGCTCGGGAGAGCGCGCCGCGCCGCAGTTCCTCGACGAGGCCGGCGGCCGCGAGGACGGCCAGCGAGGTGCCGCCGAGGAAAGCGGCGCCGAGTTCCGCCGCCGTCAGGCGTAGGTCGGCCGGGGCGGTCGTGGGTTCGCACAGAACGTTCCCCGCTTCCGCCTGCAGCCGGTGGCGCCCGCTGTTCCACGGGCAGAAGTCGTCGCGCACCTCCAGCACGAGGTCCAGCGGAAGGCTGTAACTCCGGCCGGCCAAAGCCCTGCCCACGTCGGCCGGCCGCAGCCACAGGCGGTCCACCGGCGCCGCCTGGACCGCCCGGGGTTCGACGAGCAGGTGGGGCAAGGGCTCGTCCAGGGCGCCCTCGTAGTCGATCCGGGTCACCAGGTCGATCCCGGCGAGGAAGCGCCACAGCGCCGCGTACGCCCGGAGCGAGCACGCCGCCAGCTCCACCACTTCCACCGTCCCGGTACTGCCACCGAGCCCGTCCGGCGCGGAGCCGTGCCGGTAGAGCGCGTAGCCGGTGGCATGCCCGTCGCGCTCCTCGTGCACGGCGAACCGGAGCGAGGTGGCGCCACCGCGCCGGTGCGGATGGTCGGCGAGGCGCACCGCCCAGTGGGCCGCCCGCCGGTCGGGCCAGCCGACCGTGGTGGCGCGGACCCGGTCGTAGATCTCCTCGAGGACGGGGCGGGCCTGGACGGCGTGGCGCAGCCGGACGGTTCCGTCGCCGAAGTCGGTGTCCGGGCGAAAGCGCATGGCGCGCCGGTCACAGCGCATCCGGTTGCCGGCCGTCGCGGGGCCATAGCCGTACCGTCCGTAGATGCCGGCCTCGGAGGGACGGAGCGCGGCGACCGGCTCGCGCCGCCGCTCGTGCAGGTCGGTCAGCTGGGCGCGCATCATCGAGGTGAGGATGCCGCGGCGGCGATGCGTCGGGGCCACGCCCACGGAGGCGATTCCCGCCACCGGCAGGACGCCCCCGGGCACGGTCAGGGACCGGCTGTAGACGGAGGCCCCGGCGACCGGCTCGCCCTCGTCGAAAACGGCCAGGGTGCGGGTGAGATCCGTCGCGGCCCGCTGTTCGGCGAGCTCCTCGTCCGACCGGTCCAGGCCGTATGTGTCGGCGATCATGCGCGCCCAGGGAACGAACTCCTGCTCGGCGACACAGCGAAGCTGGAACTGGGAAGTGGTCACCGGACATGTGTACAGCACATCCGACCGCTGCCTTCCCACCGGCAAATAGATCGTCAAATGCCGTAAGGCGGCAGCGGGTTGGAAGAACCCTGCCGTTTCCACACCCGCCACCACAGGTCAATCCGCCATTTTGTCGAAGAAGGCAGGGGGCTACTCGACCAGCAAGATCATTCACCTTCGGTCCGCACCTGGCTAGCGTCCTTCGCAATCACTGATCCGTGCAGCTCGGGGGCCTGTGGCACGGGGTCCCGGGGCGCGAAGGAGGGAGTCAGGCATGGCTTTGAACGCACAGGGCTTCGCGATCATCGAGACACCGGAACCGGACGAGTACACCCTCGCCCAGTTCGAGAACCTCCCGCTCGACCCGTACACCGGCTCACAACAGCGCTACCGCC
Source organism: Streptomyces sp. NPDC029296 (assembly GCF_055569255.1). NCBI lineage: Bacteria > Bacillati > Actinomycetota > Actinomycetes > Kitasatosporales > Streptomycetaceae > Streptomyces > Streptomyces sp. NPDC029296. Next base: position 30,352 of record NZ_JBVHXT010000033.1, on the reverse strand, counting down.
GCTTCTCGCAGTTCCGGCTGGTCCACGACGGCGAGTGGAAGCTCGAGCTCCTGCCGCACCGTCATTTCGCCCAGCCCCGCCAGTACAACGACCTGGTCGGCGGCCGACTGCGCACCCTGGAACCGCTGACGGTGGACCCCACACCGCTGATCGCGGCCGGTGCGGAGGCCCTGGATCTGGACAAGGGCACCGTCTGGCAGCTGAACGTGCACCAGTGCCGGGTCGTGTCCACCCCCGAGGTGGAGGGGGTGGCGGCCCCCGAGGGCCCGCACCGCGACGGCCACCACTACGGCATCGTCGCCGTGACCCGGCGGCACAACATATCCGGCGGCGAGACGCAGTTGATGCCGCTCGGCGGTGGTGAGCCGTTCTTCACCACCACTCTCCAGGACGGCCAGGCGATCTGTTTCGACGACCGGTTGATGTTCCATCACGTGACCGACATCGAGCACCTCAGCGAGGAGGGCGGCCACCGCGACGTGTGGCTGGTCGCGGTGAACCCGTGGGAGCACCGGCGCTACGGCGAGGAGTACGAGGCCGAGGTCCTCGCGAGCAACGGCGAGGCGTGAGATCCGTGACCCACACCGTTCTCGACAGCCCGCCCGCCGCCACTTCGGGCACGGCTGCCGTCTATGACCGCATCGGCGTAGGCTACTCCGCCGTCCGCCGCCCCGACCCGCGCTGGGCCGCGCTGATCCGCGAGTCCCTGGGCGAGGCGCGTACGGTCCTGAACCTGGGAGCCGGTTCAGGCGCGTACGAGCCGGAGGGCCTGCAGGTGATCGCGGTCGAGCCCTCACGGGAGATGCGCGCCCAGCGGGGCGCGGGCAGCGCCCCCTGCCTGGCGGGCCGCGCGGAGAACCTGCCCTTCGACGACCGGACCTTCGACGCGGCCATGGCCGTGCTGACCGTGCACCACTGGTCGGACCTGGAGGCCGGGATCGCGGAACTCCTGCGCGTGGCCGACCGGTTCACCGTCGTCACCTACGACATGGACGTCCAGGCCGACTTCTGGTTCACCCGGGACTACGTACCGGAGATCGCCGACGCCGAGCGTTCCCGGGTCCCGTCGCTGGAGCGGCTCACCACGTTGCTCGGCCCGTGCGAGGTCGTGGAACTGCCCGTCTGGCACGACTTCACCGACGGCTTCATGACGGCCTTCTGGCGGCGACCGGAGGCCTACCTGGAGCCGGCCGTCCGGCGGGCCTGCTCGGCGTTCGCGCTGACCGACCCGGCGGCCGTCGAGCGCGGTGTGGCCCGGCTGCGCGCCGACCTCGCCTCGGGCGCGTGGCAGCGCCGTTACGCCGACCTGCTGGAGCGCGACCACATCGACGCCGGGTTCCGGCTGCTGACGGGGACCGCGCGCGACGCCGCGGCCGGGACGGAGGCCGCGTCGTGAGCCGCCTCGCACGGGACTCCCGGACCGCCGACTGGGACTACGGCCGCCTGGTCGACATCGCGGGCCGGCACGGCACTCCGCTACAGGTGCTGGATGCCGGGCGGCTGGACGGCGCGGCCCGCGAACTGCTCGCGGCCCTGGACTCGTTGCACAGGCCCACCCGGGTCTACTACTCGGTGAAGACCAACTACCTGCCCTATCTGTGCCGGCGGCTCGCCGGTCACGGCATGGGCGCCGACGTGGTCTCCGGTTACGAGCTGGACGCCGCGCTGGCCGCCGGATTCCCGCCGGAGGCCGTCGTGTTCAACGGCCCGGTGAAGACCGAGGAAGAGCTGGCGGCGGCCGTACGGCACGGAGTACGGGTCAACATCGACGGCGAGCAGGAGATCGAGACGCTTCAGCGGCTGGCCGCTGCCGCCGGGCGGACGATCGAGGTCGGCATCCGGATCTCCCCCGGGCTGCCGCTGTCGACGTCGCCGGACCCGTCGTACCGGGCACTGGCCGAACGGGCCGCCCGCCGCAACCGCTTCGGCTGGCCGGCCGGCTCCGCGCAGCTCGCCGGTCTCGTCGAGCGCATCACGGCCTGCCCCCACCTGTCGCTGACAGCGGTACACGCCCACCTCAGCAGTCAGATCGTGCACCAGGAGCTGATGGTGGCCGCGCTGGAGCCGATCCTGCGGGAGGCCGCGGCCCTGCACCGCACGGTCGGGCTGCGCGAGGTCAACATCGGCGGCGGCTTCGGCGTCCCGGGCATCCGCCGCCCCCGCACCGGCCCGCTCACGGCGCTGTGGGGGCAGCAGGGCGGCACCCCGTTGCCGGATCCGGAGCCGGTGCTGGACGTGCCCGGGCTGCTGGCCGACGTGGACAAGCGGCTGCGGGAGGCGGGGCTGGCCGACGTCGTCCTGGCGTTGGAGCCGGGGCGCTGGCTGGTCTCCGACGCGATGGCGATGGTGACCCGGGTGGCGTCGCGCAAGGAACTGCCGGACGCCCGCTGGCTGATCCTGGACGGCGGCAACAACGTCGCTCCCTGGACGGGCAGCGGCGAGGAGCACCGCCTGGTGCCGCTCGGCCGTGCCTACGCGCCGACGACCGCCGCGTGGTCGGTGGCCGGACCGTTGTGCTATGAGAACGACATCCACGCCGCCGCCGTCGACCTGCCCGAGGACATACGGGTCGGTGACCTGCTGTGCCTGCACGACACGGGCGCCTACTCGCTCGGCCGGAGCAACAACTTCATCCGGACCAGGGCCGCCGTGGTCGCGCTCGACGGGGACCGGGAGGAACTGGTCTGGCGGGCGGAGACGGGAGCCGATGTGTTCCGGCTGGCCGACCCGGGTGTCCGACCGTCCGAGTCGTCGTGATGTTCAGGAGTTACGCGGAGCTGCTGAGGCTCCCCGGCGCGAGTGCGGCGGCGGTGCCCGCCGCGCTCGCGCGCCTGGCCGGCACGATGGTGCCGCTCGCCCTGCTGCTGGCCCTGGTCCAGTCGGACCGGTCCGTGGCGGTGGCGGGTGGCGCCGGAGCGGTGTACGCCCTCGGCAGCGCCGTGGGCGGCCCGTTCATCGGCCGGCTGATGGACCGGCGCGGGCCGGCGCCCGTATTGCGGATCACCGGGCCGCTGTCCGGCGCTCTGCTGGTCGCCGCCGCGCTGGGGGCGTCCCGCGCGCCCATCGGCATCCTGTTCGCCGTGGCCTGCTGCGCGGGCCTGGCCACGGCTCCGGTGGGTGCGTCGGCGCGGGCGATGTGGCAGGACCTCACCGACGACGAGGATCTGCGCAAGCGGGCCTACACGTTCGAGTCGACCCTCAGTGAACTGCTGTTCGTGCTCGGGCCGTCGGTGGTCAGCGCGCTCGGCTGGCTCCTCGGGGCCCGCACCGTGCTGCCGGCCACCGCCGTGCTGCTGGGGGCGGGAGCGGTGGGCTACGGGCAGGCGGGCATCGTGCGCCGACGCGCGCCCGTGCCCCGCCGCGCGCCGGGCCGGGACACCCGGCGCGGTGCCGCCGCGCTGTCGGTGCTCGCCGCGATCGCCCTCACCGCGGCCCTGTCCAGCGCACTGGCGGTGGCCGTCACGGCGACGCTGCGCGCTCAGGGATCCGCGCCCGAACTGGCCGGGTCGCTGGTCGCGTTGCAGTCCGCGGGCAGCGTCGTGGGCGGTCTGCTCTACGGCGCCCGAACCCGCGGCGGCAGCACCTTTGGCCGGTACGTACGGCTCCTGGTGGTCCTGACCCTCGCGCTGGCCGTGCTGCCGTCGGCCGCCCTGGCCCACCGCGCGGGCCTGCCGGCGGCCTGGACGCTCGTCCTGCTGGGCGCGCTGCTGGCGCTGAGCGGGCTTCCCATGGCCCCCGCCGGCGCCGAGGAGTTCCAGCTGGTCGGCGACATGACGGCACGTCACCGGATGACGGAGGCGTTCGCCGGCGTGGGCAGTTTCATCGCCGTGGGCGGTGCGCTGGGCTCCGCGCTCACCGGTGCGGTCGCCGACAGCGCCGGCCCCGTCGCGGCCCTCGGCCTGCCCGCCGCGTGTACGTCGGCCGCTCTGCTCCTCACCCTGGCCGCCCGGCGGCCGATCGCCGCGGCCGTCGCCGCGGCCCGTGACGAAGACCGCGTCCGCTGCGCGACGCCCGAATCCGAAAGGCACAGCCATGAGCACTGAACCCGGTGTTCTCGCCGTCGTCGAGAGCCAGTTGTCGAACTTCGGCCTGACCCCCCTGCGGGCCGCCCACGAACTGGGCTTCCACACCGTCCTGGTGAGCAACGACCCGGACCGCTACCGTGTGGTCAGCCTGGCCGAGGAGGTGTACGCCAAGCACCTCGACGAGGTCGTCACCACGGACACCAACTCTGTCGACGCGGTCGTCGCCGCGCTCGCCCCGTTCCACGCGGCGGGCCGGCTGCGCGGGGTGATGACCGTCACCGACTACAACATCCCGATCGTCGCCGAGGTCGCCGCCCGCTTCGGTCTGCCGGGGCTGTCCCCCGAGGCGGCCCGCACCTGCCGGGACAAGCTGCTGATGCGCGACGCGTGCCGGGCGGCCGGTGTCGCGGTGCCGGACTACCACCAGGCGACCGGGGAGGCCGACGCGCTGGACGCGGCCGGCCGCTTCGGCTACCCCTGCGTGGTCAAGCCGATGACGGAGTCCGCGAGCATCGGCGTCACTCTGTGCCGCACGCCCGCCGAGGTGGTGGCGGCCTACCGCGACCTGACCGCGAGCCCCACCGACTTCCGCGGCCAGCCGCGCCGTCCGGGCGTACTGGTCGAGGAGTACCTGATCGGCTTCGAGGTCAGCGTGGAGTCGGTCCTCGTGGACGGCGAACGGCACGTCCTCGGCGTCACCGACAAGGCACTCGGCCCTCACCCCCACTTCGTGGAGATGGGCGACACCTTCCCCTCGATGCTGTCCGAGCCGGTCCGCCAAAGCTGCGCCGACCTGGCCCGGCGCGCCCTGGAGGCGGTCGGCCACGACTTCGGGGCCGCCCATGTCGAGGTGAAGGTGACCGCCGAGGGACCGCGGATCGTGGAGGTCAACGGGCGCATGCCCGGTGCCGAGATCACCCAGCTGATACGCGAGGCGACGGGCCTCTACCTGCAGCGGGAGGTCGTCCGGCTGCACGCCGGGCAGGCCGCCGACCTCACCCGCACGCGCGAGAACGCCGCCGCCTCCCGGTACCTGGCCGCGCACCGCACCGGTACCCTCGCCCGCGTCGAGGGCGTGGACCTGGCACGCCGCGTCCCGGGCGTGGCGGAGGTGGACCTGGAGGTCCGCCCCGGGGACCGGGTACGGCCCGCCGAGTCCAACCTGGACCTGCTCGGGTACGTCGTCGCCGTGGGCGACACCACCGGCGACGCGGTACGCCGCGCCGAGTCCGCGCTCGGCCAGCTCACCCCCGTCTTCGCGGCCGACGAGGACGAGCGGTGACAGCCGCCGCGGCGAAAGACACCTCCGCGTGGGAGGTGGCCGTGCACCGGGACCTGGCGGAAGTCGACACGGAACGCTGGGACGCGCTGTTCGGGCCGCGGGGCTTCTACTCGACGTCCCCCTGGCTGCGGCACGCCCAGGCGACCGCGGCCACTCCCCCGTACTACTTCACGGCCGTGCGGGACGGCGAGCCGCTGGCGGCTCTGCCCGCCTACCCGCTCGAGGCCGGCACACCGTACGTCTTCTGCGCTCCCGGACGGGTGGTCACCTCCCTCCACGAGCGGCTGACCGGGCGCGGTGCCGACTGGACCGACGCGCTCATGCCCGCGCTGGCCTGCGGCGGCCGCAATCCGTCGCACACCAAGGCCGGCGTGCGCCCCGGACTGCCGCCCGAGGAGCAGCACGCGGTGCTTCGCCGGCTGGTCGCGACGGCGGAGGACGAGGCGTGGCAGGCCGGCCTCGACGCGGTCTCGTTCCTGTACGTCGACGAGGACGACACCCCGCTGCGCCAGGTCCTGGAGTCCGGGCGGTACACCGCCCTGCCCGGGCAGACCGCGTATTCCCTCCAGGTGCCGGCCGACGGGGACTTCGGCACGTACCTCGCCCGGTTCCCCTCCCGGCACCGGGTGAAGATCCGCAAGGAGGTCCGGGTGCTGGCACAGGCGGGCGTCACCTACCGGACCCGGCCCCTCACCGAGGAACTCATCGAACGGATCGCCCCGCTGGAGACGGCCCTGTATGCCAAACACGGCACACCCGCGGACGCGGCGGCCTTCCTCGCGGTACTGCGCAGCGTGGCCGCCCACGCCGGTGCGGCGGCCCGGGTCACCACCGCCCACCTGGACGGTGAACTGGCGGGTTTCGTGCTGACCTTCACCCACGACGGGCAGCTGTACGCCCGTCAGGGCGGCTTCGACTACGCGGCGAAGGGACGGCTGCCGCTGTATTTCGGCCTCGTCTACTACGAGTTGCTGCGTCTGGCGATGGCCGAGGGCCTGACGCACATCCACTACTCCACCGGCTCGGACACGGTGAAACTCTCCCGGGGCTGCACCCCGGTCCGCCAGTTCGCGTACGTCAAGGCACGCCGGGAGGACCTCACGCGACGGCTGGCCGAGCTGGCCGAGCTGGGCGTCTGAGAGCAGACCGGCCCTTCCCGGCCGTCGCCCGAAGCGGCATACCGCTCGAAGTGCCCGGCGGCTGCCTGGCAGACGCGCGGAGTACCCGCGTGCTCCCCCGCGAGCGCGCGGGTCCGCCGTGCGAACGCGACGGCACGGCGGACTCGTCCGCGAGCCGGGCGCCGAGGCCGGCAACGTCACCGCTCACGACGCTCGCGATGCCGAACCGGCGCGGCTGTCCGTCTCATAGGCTCGGCAGGACATCACGCAGCACCTGTCCGCGGAGGAGCCTTCTCATGACCCGCTACTGTGTCGAGCCGGACCGGCACGAGTTGATCGCCGCCTGGGGAACGGGCGAAGGCGACCTGGCCGCCTGCGTCGCCACCCTGCCGGCCGGCGCCGGCGTCGGCAGTCTCCTCGCTCTGGCCCGGGCACTCACCCAGCTCTCCAGCGCCGCGTGGCGCACCTACACGCATCCCGCCAGTGCTGCCGACTCCTTGGAACCCAACAGCGACGGCTGGCGCCGCGAGGAGGAGCGCAAGGGATTCGGCGGGGTCGTCGAGGCGATCACCCGGCCGAACCTGCCGAGCGGCGGCAGCATGGTGGTCTCCTACAGCGGCCTCCTCGAATCCGCTCACCGGGTCGGGCGGGCCCTGCACAGCCTCGGCGACCCGCACCTCGTGAAGGCCATCGCCGCCGAAGCCGCCGTGGAACTCGCGGCCGTGGAGAGCGCCGAACTCGGTGACCTCGGCGGCCGCGCCCAACAGGCCGTCCTGCTCAGCCGTGAGGACGCCTCTCCCGTCCAGGTCGCCGCCGCCGACGACCTCCTGCGGCAGGATCCCTTCGGCCCCGACGAACTCTTCATCGGCATCGATCCGACCGCGGCCGCGGTCGCGGCGGCCCACTGGCTCGCCGCCGCGGCCGACGTGGCCTCGCGGGCATCCGGGCTCGACCCCGCCCAGGTAGTCCTCGAGGCCGACAACATCGAGGCCCTCCCCCACGAGACGCCCACCCTGGTCCTCGGCCTCATCAACGACGGCGTCGCCCCGCACGACGCCGTCACCAGCCTTGTCCGCCACGCCATGCACGTAGCCGACGGTGTGCTGCCCGACCCGACGGCACTGCGGGAACAGCTCGAGGACCTGGAGGAGACACTCGCCGAGTACACCGGCGACGACGAACCCGACCTCGGCGATCTGGCTCTGCGCCTGACTCCCCTCGATCCCAGGCGTCCCGCACGAGATCTCCTCGAAGACCTCCTCACGGGCATCCACGGCTGCTGGCTCCTCCACAGCGAGTACGACGACCTCGGCCATGACGAGGAGACCGGCACCGACGACGTGGAGGAATGGGACGACGAACAGGCCGAACATCACCAGAACCGCAGCCGCGAACGCTTCGCCCAGCTCGTCCGGGACACCGCCGCCCACCACCGCGACCGGCTCGTCTGACCCCGCCCGCCGGCGCCCGTGGCCGGCACCCGCCGACTGCGACGCCTCGGGCAGCCACAGCGGCGGCACCGCTTCCCGCGCCGCACGGCCGGCCACTCTCGCGGTGACGGAGCGGGTCCGGGTGCCGTACGCGTCCGTGCGGCGAACCCGTCACGGACATCCACCAGGCGCACACGGCCCGGCAGCGAAGTACGGACCGGGCACCGGCCGCGCCCAGGGTGCGGGAGCCGAGGGGCCGTTGCCGCCTCGGCGACCTCACATCAGCACGGCGAGCGTCCCCCAGCCTCCCCCCTTCCGGCGGGTCTCGACCGCCTGCGCGATCCGCTCGAAGGGCAGGGACGTGGTGCGCAGGGCGAGCCGTCCGTCGGCCAGGTCGCGAAGGAGCCGGTCGAAGACCTCGGCGGGCACACGGCGGCGGACCATGTTCATCGGCAGCAGGGCGATGTCCCGGGCCATCAGGGCGGGCAGGTCGACGCGGAGGGTGGTGCCGGCCACGTAGCCGATCAGGACAGCGCGCCCTCCGGGCCGCATGGCCTCGAGGAAGTCCGGGACGGTGTTCCCGCCGACGGTGTCGAGCAGGACGTCTGCCTCTTCCTTCCCCGCGGCCTCTTCGGGGGCCGGACGGACCAGGATCTCGTGCGCGGCCTCGGGGACGGCACCGGCCGCGTCCTCGTCGCGGACCACCGCGACGACGTAGGCGCCGGCTCGCGCGGCCAACTGCACGCAGAGAGAGCCGACGGCGCCGGCCGCGCCGGTCACCAGCACCCGCTCCCCCTTCTTGACCCGGCCCACCGCCTCCACCGCGGCCCATGCGGTGGTCGTCGGCGAGTAGCAAGTGGCGGCGAGCGCGGCATCCACTTCCCGGGGGACCTCGCGGACCGCACCGGCCGGGACCGCGACGCGCTCGCCCCAGGTACCGTCCCGCTCCAGCCCGATGCCGCCGCCACGCACCAGCACCCGGCGTCCGAGCAGTCCGGCGCCGCCCTCGACGACGGTGCCGACTCCCGCCGTGCCGGGGGTGAACGGCAGTGGGGGCCGGTGCGCGAAGGTACCGGTCATGACGGTGAGGTCGAGATGGGTTACGGCGGCGGCCTCGACTTCCACGATCACCTCGCCGTCCCGCGGCGGTGCGGGATCCGCGATCTCCTCCGGGCCGGGTGTGGTGTTCCAGGTGTGCAGACGAGCGGCAAGCATGACGTACTCCGAGGGTCGGTCGTGTACGGGGTGTCCTCCCAGGGGAGCACCGCGACGACACCAAGGGCCACTACCGCCACAAGCCGAAAATGCCCGCGTTTGCAAGCACCCGGGCAAGGGGGTCGTGTGCGACGCCCGCGCTTGCGACGGCAGTCACCCGCTCCGGTACGGCGACTCGTCCGCGGCAACGGGACGCGCCGCAGGCACATCGCTCCGGCCCCGCCGTGCGCCGACGACGCACGCGCCCCGTCCGGCGACGTCGGTGGACACCCCGTGGTCTGCGTGCCGCCCGAGCGAGGTCGCGGGCTGCCGTGTCCACGCGGCCGGTGACCGAGGCGCCTCCGAGCCGGAGCCCGCCTCGGCGGTGCAGACACTCAGCCGCCTCGCCGGGGAGGGTGAGGGCGGCGACCGTTCCGTGCCCGCAGGCGGGCAGTTCTCCTTCCGTGGTGAAGGAGCGCGGTTCGGCCGTGCCACCGGTGCGACGCACGTACACGGCGTGCGAGGTGCCCTGCGCGGCGGGGATCCGGCGCCGTCCGCCGTCGCCCCGCGGCGCGTCGTTGTGAGGATGCCGTGGTGACCGAATGGCGACCTGTCGCCGCGTCCCCGCTCTCTCTACTCTCCCGTATCCATGACCACAGGACACCAGGGAACGACCCGCAGACGGTTCCTCGCGGGTGCCGGAGGCACGGCGGGCGCCCTCGCCCTGTCCGCGGGTACGGTCCAGGCCGCTGCCACCGCCCCCACCGGCAAGCACGTCGCCGTCCTCGGCGGCGGTGTCGCCGGACTGAGCGCCGCCCATGAACTCGCCGAACGCGGCTACACCGTCACCGTCTACGAGTACTACGACGTGCTCGGCGGCAAGGCGCGGTCGATGGACGTACCGGGCACCGGCACCGGCGGCCGCAGGCCCCTGCCCGGCGAACACGGCTTCCGCTTCTTCCCCGGCTTCTACCGCAACCTTCCGGACAGCATGCGCCGCATCCCCTTCCCCGGCAACGCCGACGGCGTCCACGGCAACCTCCGCAACGGCACCGAGGCGCTCTTCGCCCGGGAGGGCGGCCGACCGGACCTGCACTTCCCCCTGCGGCGGGTGACCACCCCGCCCGCGCCCGGCGACATCACCCCGTCGTGGATCCGCGACCAGATCCTCTCCGTCCTCGACCTGGGCAGCCGGCTGCCCGCGCACGAGGCCGCCTACTTCGCCGGCCGGGTCCTCGTCCACCTCACCAGCTGCGACGCGCGCCGCGAGGACCAGTGGGAGAAGACCCCCTGGTGGCACTTCATCCGCGCCGAGCGGATGAGCGAGGAGTACCGCACGCTCCTGGGCATCGGGCAGACCCGCAACCTCGTCGCCACCCGCGCCGAGGTCGCCTCCACCCGCACCGTCGGCCGCGTCATCATCGAGGCACTGCTGCTGTGGGGCCTGCTGGGCCGCGGCATGGACGGCGACGCGGACGTCGACCGGGTGCTCAACGCCCCGACGAGCGAGGCGTGGATCGACCCCTGGTCCGCACACCTGCGCTCGCTGGGCGTCCGGTTCGTCCTCGGTACCGAGGTGCGGGAGGTGCTCTACGACGGCGGGCGCGTCACCGGCGTGCGGGTCTCGGCCCGTGACGGGAGCGGCGAACACACCGTCACCGCCGACCACTACATCTCCGCCATGCCCGTCGAGCACGCCCGGCGCACCTGGGGTGCCGCGCTACGCGCGGCCGACCCGCGGCTCGCCCGGTGCGACGCGCTGCAGACGGACTGGATGACCGGTGTGCAGTTCTATCTGCGCACGCCGACGCCCGTCGTCCACGGGCACATCAACTGCCTCGACTCGCCGTGGTCGGTGACCGCGATCGGGCAGGCGCAGTTCTGGGACGTACGGAACTTCCCGGAGGACTACGGCGACGGACGCGCCCGCGACTGCCTGTCGGCGATCGTCTCGGAGTGGGACAAGCCGGGGATCCTGTACGGCAGGACGGCCCGTGAATGCACGCGCGAGGAGATCGTCGAGGAGTGCTGGGCGCAGTTGAAGGACGCCCTGAACGACGCCGGCAGGACGACGCTCACGGACGCCGACCGGATCGCCTGGTTCATGGACCCGGCCGTGACAGGACTCGGCGGCCCCGACCCTCGGAACCGCGAGCCACTGCTGGTGCATCCCGCGGGCACGCTGTACAACCGTCCGTCGGCGAAGACCGCCGTGCCGAACTTCTTCCTCGCCGGGGACTACGTCCGCACGGACGTGGACCTGGCGACGATGGAGGGCGCCAACGAGTCGGCGCGAAGGGCCGTCAACGCGCTCCTCGACCGGGACGGCTCGTCCGCCGAGCGGTGCCGGATCTGGGAGCTGTACCGCCCCGCGGAGCTGGAGCCCCTCAAGCGCGTCGACGAGCTGCGCTACCGGCTGGGCCTGCCCAACACCTTCGACCTGGGATGAGCGGACAGGCCACCGCGGGCCTCCACGGCCTCCGACAGCCGCACACCCCGGTCCCGTTGCGTGTGGGTTCACTCTCCCGGCTGCCGGGGCGAAGTGCCCGAGACGGCTTGTGCGCACAGGTGTCGTGACACGACCAGCCCCGGACGGGAGGCCCAGGTGCCGCGCGAGGGCGTCGCGCACGGGTACACGCACGCGATCCGGTGAAGCGTGGCCGCGATGCCGCCGACCGCGGTGGCCTCCGCCATCCCGGTCACCGCCCGGGCGGCCGGCCACGGCCGGGGGGGGGGGGGGGGGGGGGGGGGGGGGGGGGGGGGGGGGGGGGGGGGGGGGGGGGGGGGGGGGGGGGGGGGGGTGGGGGGGGGGTGGA